>JANXMC010000675.1 GCA_025354825.1 Myxococcales bacterium | reverse complement strand
GACTTGGGGCCTGCGAGGTCGCTCAGGGCGGCGGCGACGCGGGCGATGCTCTCGCGCGAACGGGCGGCGACGCTGCGGACGCGCGGCTGCGGGGCGACGCGCTGGCTGCGACGAACGCGGCCGTCGATGCGCCCGACGAGCGCTTCGCGCGCGGCCTCGGCGTCGGTCCACTTGAGGACGATGTCCGAAACGGCGCCGGCATTTCCCGTGCGGACGCGGAGGGTCAAGGCCACGTCCGTCGCGCTTGCGGCGGCGATATCGCGGTAGCGAATGAAGCGCGCGCGGCGCGAATAGACGGCGACGCCGCGGGCGCCTGCCGAGACGAGCGTGCGGCGCTCACGCGTTTCGCGAAGGGCGTAGCGCGTGCCGGTGAAGACCGCGTGGCCGAGTAGAGCTGCGAGGAGGACGCCGATGTCCGGGCCGTCGGAGACGAAGGCGACGATGACGAGGCCGATGGCGTAGATGCCGAGAAGGCTAATGAGAGAGACGAGGCGCCGCGTCAGCTCTGCGTCGTCCGGCATGTCGCGAACCGCGGCCATCGTCTGCTCCTCGCGCTTGCGAGCGGCGGGGGCGACCGGGCGGGACGAAACATGGGAAGCGAGGGACGCCTGGGGGAGCGACGACTGCATGGGAGTCGCTAATGCAGAGTCCCTGCCAGAGGCCGTGTGCGACGATGTCTGCGGGAAACACCGTGCGGCGAGCGACAGTGTGAACGCACCGATGGATAAGTGACGATCCGAGTGTCCCGAACGCGCACCAGGCACGCGCTCGGGACACCTTGCGGATGTTCAGGGGCTCACGATGTCCGCCGCGTTGCGCGGCAAAAGCTTCGCGTTGCTGAAGGAATACGACTCAATCCCCGTGATCCGCGTGAACGTCGTGCCGTTGAGGTAGGGCAGGGGCACCGGCACGGGCGGCGCGGCCGGTTTGCCGAAACGAGTGAAAATGTCATCCGCGATGCGAAGCCCGCCGGTGACCGTCAGCTCGTAAAAATAGCTCGGCGCATCGGGGTTCTCGTTCGTCACGGCGAGCGGGCCGCCCGCGTTGTCGATTTGCACGAGCATCGACTCATAGTCCTCCGCGTTCGCCCCGCCGGTTTTGATCTGCGCGGCGGTCACGGGGAGCGGACCAAACGGCAACGTGCCTGCCGTCGCAATGAAGTTCCCGGGAAACACGACGATCTGCGAGACGCCGAAGTTCTCGCGGTAAACGCCTGTCGCCGCCACCGACGCGCCAACGTCGGCATTGCCGAGATCCGTCGCCGTGGCCGCGCCCGTGAACAGGAAAATACCGGACAGCGGCTGCGGCGTGGGGTTGGCCGCGTCGTGGGCCTGCACGTAAAGCCCGCGGCTCGAGCCGTTGTACGGGCTCGGTGATCGCGCGGTCACGCACGCGCCGGCAATCGCGACGATCGTGCCCTGTTGCACGTGGGCTACGTCGTTGGGATCGCGCAGCGACCGCAGCGTCACGGGGCACGGCGTCGCGCCGCCGTTGGGCGCTTCGCACGGATCGCACGCGTCGCCGCGGCCGTCGTTGTCGCCGTCGCCCTGATCGGCATTGGCCACTTCGGGGCAGTTGTCTTTCCCATCGAGCACGCCGTCGCCGTCGAAGTCGTTGGCAATTGGCTTCACACATCCGTTGGTCGCATCGAGGGGGCAGCGATCGCACGCGTCGCCTGCGCCGTCGCCATCGGCGTCGGCCTGCGCCGTGCCGTCGAGCGGCCGTATAGGGTTGAACGCCGTGGGGCAGTTGTCGGCGTCGTTGGCAATGCCGTCGCCGTCCGAGTCTGTCGCTGTAATCCCCTCTTTGTACGTATCCCGGTACGGTACGCAGCTCGGCTCGTTCTCCGGTGTCGTCGCCTTTGGGAAAAAAAGTGGATAGATCAGCTTCGCGGCCTCCTGAAGCGTGGCGAGCGTCGTCGTCCCGCCAATGTCCTTCGCGACGCACGCGCGCTTCGGCCGTCCTGCCGTATCGAGCGCTTCGCACGCCGCGCCGTCGATGACGGGACTGGCCACGATCGCGTCGTCGCCATAGAGCGGCTTTCCGCCGCGAAGAACCAGGACAACGTCTTCGACGCCGGCATCGAGCACCGCGCGGTAATCCTTATTCACGTGGCCGTCGAAGATGGCAATGTCGGCGACGTAGCCCGGGCGCAGCGCGCCAATCACGTTTTGCGCGCCCACCGCGAAGGCCGCATTTAGTGTCACCATTCGGAAGAGATCGGCGTCTGAAAAGTGCTTTGCGAAATAGCTCGCATTGAGCGAATCGGCACAGTGCAGCTCGCGAAGCATGTTCATCGACCCGGACGGAACCCAATCGGTGCCAAGGGCGATTTGCACGCCGAGCGCGTCGAGCATCGTAATGGGCGCGGTATTGCCATAAAGATCAATGTTCGAGCGGGGCGACCACACGACCGATGTCTGCGCCTTTCGGTAGGCGTCTGCGTCTTTCGCGCCGATCGCGACGGCGTGAATCACCGCGCTCTGGCGTTGAACCAGGTTGTTCTTCTTGGTCGCGCGGTCGTCGGTGCTGGTGCAGACGATCTCGTTGTGGGCAAAGTCGTTGATGCCTTCGCCGATATGGGGAAGGTACCCCTCGTAATTACGAACTTCCGACGCCGTCGTGGCGCCTCCGCCGTAGTCGCAGCCGTCGGCGAGCACGGTGCCTGCCACGTCGCCGAGGGGGAACGTGTCCGAGTTGGCGACCAGCACCGGGAGCCCTTCGAGGAGCGCGAGATCGCCGTCGTCGATGTTACGAACGAGCCCTTTTTCGCCGCCCGCGCCGGCAATCGACGTGACGCCGCTCATCGCAAAACGGAGCTCGGCGAAGCTCACGAGCGCCTTCGACGCGCCGCTCGCGTATTTGATAATCGTGTGACCGCGCGCCCCTTTTCGCCAATCGTGGCGGTGCTCGTAGCGCTCAGGGGTTTTGCCGTCGGCCAAGAGGTGAGGGAGAGGCGGATTGTTGGCATACGTAATGTGATCGTGGGGATTGATGAGCCCCGGTGAAATCACACCTTCGGCGCACGACACGACGGACGCCTCCGCGTAGCCCTTCGCGGCTGTGCAGTCGCACCCCACGCAGGCGATCTTGCCATCCTTGTCGACAAGCACTTCGCCGCGGTGGAGCACTTCGTCGGGCGCGAGGACGGTGCCGCGGAACAGGCGCCCCGACGTCCCCGTCGTCGTCACCTCGCACGTTCCTGAAGCCGCCGGCGTCACTTCGGGCCGCGCACACTCCGTCACCGCGCCCGGCGCATTCGGCGGCAGGGGATAGTCGCCCGTCGGGACGGGTCGCGGGCCCGCTTCGGCCGACCCATCGGCGACGGGGCCGCCGTCCGGCGTGGTCGATCCGCTGAGCGGGCCACCGCCGGTCTCGTTGCTACAGGCGGCGAATCCGGCGGCGAAAACGAGCGTCGACGCGAAGGCCGACGCGAGGGGACGGGCATTTCGAAGCGCTTGTCGAGGCATTACGGTCACCTTGTCGAGAAGAGGCGGCAGGTGCGAGACGGTATGCCGCCGAAGGTAGCTCACGGCCCGCGCCCGCGCCCGGTGACGCGCGCCTCCCTCGATAAACCGTCGGAAGACCTTGCAAAAGGGGCGAATACGCATCAGGACAGGTGACCCTTTTGACGTCCCCGCAGCTCCGAGAGACCATCCGCACGCGCCTTGCGGATGAAACTGGCCGTATCGCCAAGCAAGCGCCCTACACGATCGCGCTCGCCTACCCGTCTCCGTACAACGCGGGGATGAGCTCCCTGGGCTACCTTCGCATTTACAGGTCGCTCATGGAGTCGCCGGGCCTCGCCTGCGACCGCGCGTTTTTGGACGACGTGTGCATGGGGTCGGCGGTCGCGCCCGAACATCCGATTACCTACGAGGCGCTTCGGCCGATCGATGCCTATCCCGTAATTGCCTTTAGCGTCGCCTACGAGCTCGAGCTCGCGGGAATGATCAAGATGCTCGAGGCCGCCGGCATCCCCCCCCGCCGCGAAGACCGCGACGGCCGCCACCCGTTCATTCTCGCCGGCGGGCCGCTCACGTTCTCGAACCCGACGCCGCTCACGGGGCTCGTCGACGGCATCGTCATGGGCGAATCCGAAGGGATCATCGTCGACATCATCGAGGCCCTTCGCGACGCGCCTTCGCGGAACGCGCAGCTCGACGCCCTCGCGGCGATGCCCAACGTCTGCGTCCCCGCGCTCCACGGCGAGCGCCTCGCGGCGATTGCGGCGGCCGACAATTCGCTCTTGCCGGCGTGGGCTCCGATTCGCACGCCCCACGCCGAGTTCTCCAACATGTTTCTCATCGAGGCCGAGCGTGGCTGCTCGCGCGCCTGCAACTACTGCGTCATGCGCCGCTCGACCAACGGCGGAATGCGTATTGCGCCGATGGAAAAGATCCTCGGGCTGATTCCCGACGATGCAAAACGCATTGGACTCGTCGGCGCGGCCGTCAGCGACCACCCGAAGATTGTTCAGATTGTCTCGACGCTGGCCGATCAGGGGCGCGAGGTTTCGCTGTCGTCGCTGCGCCCGGATCGCCTGAGCGACGAGTTCGTCGGCGCGCTGAAAAAAGGCGGCTACCGCACACTCACCACGGCGATGGACGGGCCGAGCGAGCGGCTGCGCGAAGCGCTCGAGCGCAAAGCGCGCGTTCGCCACCTCGAAAAATGCGCCGAGATGGCGCGCAAACATCAAATGGACCGCCTGAAGCTCTATTTGATGATCGGCCTCCCCGGCGAGACCGACGCCGACATCGACGAGTGCGTCGCGTTCACCACCGAGCTCTCGCGCGTCGTCCCCATCGCCCTCGGAATTGCGCCCTTCTGCTCGAAGCGCAACACGCCGCTCGACAAGCTGCCCTATGCCGGGATCGAGGTCGTGAACGACCGCCTCGATCGCCTAAAACGTGGTCTCAAAGGGCGCGCCGACGTCCGCTCGACCAGCGCCAAATGGGCTTGGGTCGAATACGTCCTCGCCCAAGGCGGTGCGGCCGAAGGGCTCGCCGTCATCGAAGCCGTGCACAACGGCGGTACGTTCGCGGCCTACAAGAAGGCCTTCAAAAACCTCGAGGCCGCACCGCCGCGCGAGACCACGGCGCGTCGCCGCCACTTGGCGATCGCGAGCGCATAACGTGCGCGTGGCGGTTTACGCGAAGCCTCCGCCAGAGCATCCTGCCTGAGATGAAGAGCGAGCGCGGCAACAGGCGACGAGACGAAGCCGACGACGACCACGTGGGCGAAGGCGACAGCACGGCGTCCGCGTTTCGGTGGCTTCTGCCCGTCGCGCAAGTCGGCTTCATTCTCGCGGCGGCGGCCGTCGTGTTCGGCTTCGTGAGCGTCACGCGCGAAGGCGAAGCGCGTCGCCGCTGCGGAGCGCTCTGCGTGCTGCGCCCCAACTACGCGGGCGCGAGCCTCCGTGCGCCGGCCTTCACGCTGAAAGATATGAACGGCGCCGACGTCTCGCTCGAGAGCTACAAAGGCAAAGTCGTCGTCCTCAATTTTTGGACGAAAACATGCAACCCCTGCATGGAAGAAATGCCGACGATTAGCGATCTCGCGAAGATCTTGAAGCCGCGCAAAGACACGGCGCTCATCACAGTATCCACCGACGACGGCCCCGACGACGTGCGCGATACGTTGAAAACGATCCTCCACGAAGATCCGCCGTTCCCGGTGCTTTTCGACCCGGACGCGAAGATCGTGAAAGACAAGTTCGGAACGAACCTGTTTCCCGAAACGTGGATCATCGACAAGCACGGCGTCGTCCGCGCCCGCTTCGACGGCTCACGCGAATGGAGCAACGCGACGGTCGTCGAGTTGGTCGACGAGCTGCGCGACGACAGCTACTGCCCCGTGGAAATCCGCGAAGGCAAAGCCGTCGGCGAGGCTGCGAAAGTGTGCGAAGGCTTCGGGGGGACGTGATTCGCGTTTAGAGAACCGGCGCGTCGTGCCCTTCCGTCGGGGTCATCGGCGGCGGGGCTTTGTGCTTCGGTTTCACTTTGACCCACGCTTCGCTGCGGGCTTTTTCCAGCCCCGCGCGGTCGGCGTAGGGCTGCGGGGCCGCGGCGGTGGCTTTCATGTACGTCACGAGATCGACGATCTCGTAGCCGGGCTCGTCGGGTTTGCTCGCATCGTACTTGTGTTGATCGAGCCACTCGAGGAGCTTCGCGAGGACTTGCACCGACGGCTTGCGAATGTCGTGCAAGAGCACGATGCCGCCGCCTGCGTGATCGAGCTGCACGCGTAGGCTTTCGAACATCCCTTCGACGTCGTGGCGCTTCATGTCGCCAACCTCGATGTTCCACAGCACCAGCTCGTTGCGGCGCTGCTTCAGCACGCTCTCGTCGAACGCATCGAGCTGGCCGTAGGGCGGGCGAAAGAGATTCGGACGGCGGCCGATGGCGCGCTCGATCGACGCCGCGCCGCTGTCGATTTGCGCGAGGGCCTGTGACTTTGAATCGAGCGTAAGCAGATGATGGTCGTGGGTATGATTGCCAACGTAGTGGCCGGCAGCGGCGACCTCGCGGGCGATCGCGCGCGTCGCGACGGCACGCGGCTCGTCGCCGTCGAGATAGCGGCCGATGAAGAAGAACGTCGCGCGAACGTTGTAGCGCGCGAGAAGCTTGAGGGCGGCGGGCGTGGTCTCGGGGAACGGGCCGTCGTCCAGCGTGAGCGTCACGAGGCGATGCGCGACGTCGACCTGGCGCGCGGGCCCTTCGGCGAGCAGCCACGCACGGCGCATCGACACTTCGGCGTTGAGCCTCGGCATCGCCGCGGGATCGGGTAGCTGGCTCGCATCGACCGTTTGAAACGGCGCTTCGACCTTTTGCGGTGCGGGCGTCGCCGGCGCGCGTCCGTCATTTTTCCCTGCGATGGCGCGGCGAATCACCTCGAAGGCCGCCTCGACGCGCGGCACGTAGACCGACGCCGCGTGGAGCGCCTCGTCGACGCGGGGCCTCGCCATTGCGCCCATCTCGCTCACGGGCGGCTTCCCCAGCCCCACCCAAGACCCAACGGCCAGGGCGAGGATCGGTACGAATGTCCGCGAGAAGAGGAGCGCCATCGAGCTTGGGGCCAATGTAGGTGTGCTCCAGCGGATGGGCCAAATTTGCGTTTGTCGTTCCCCGTGTGCAGGTGAGAGTGCCCCGAAAGAAGAGGCCATGGCGCAGAGCCGACCGAGAAAAGAGCAGAACAAGCACGACTACGACGGCGATCGCGAGACGCCCATCGTCCGAAATAAGCGAGCGACCTTCGACTACACGATCGAGGACCGCTACGAGGGCGGGCTCGTCTTGGTCGGCAGCGAGGTGAAGGCGCTCCGGCTCGGCAAAGTGGCCCTCGTCGACGCCTTCGCGTCGGTTCATCGCGGTGAGATGTGGTTGAACCAACTCAATATCGGCGCCTTCGAGATGGCGCGTGCGTTTCCCCACGCGCAGCGGCGCGCGCGCAAAGTGCTTTTGCACAAAAAGGAAATCCTGAAGATCGAACGTGCGCTCGCCGGCGAAGGAGCGACGCTCATCCCACTGCGGCTCTATTTCAAGAATGGCCGCGTTAAGGTCGAGCTGGGTGTCGCCAAAGGGAAAAAGTTTCACGACAAGCGGCACGAGATTGCCAAGAAGACGGCCGACGGAGAGGCGAAAGCGATTATGAATCGCGCGCGCTCCGGAAAAGGGCGCGGGTATTAGCGGGGCGCCTCTATTCTGAAGCTGCGCGATGGGGGCGGGCGAGATCGATGCGATTGCGGCGGACGACGCAGACGTGCGGAGCCGCGCCTTTCGAGGGACGTCGCGCTTCGAGATCGCCGCGACGCTCGGCGAAGGCGCCGTAGGTGTCGTCTACGAAGCGTTCGATCGCGAGACCTCGTCGCGGGTCGCGCTCAAGGTTCTGCGCACGAGGAACGCCGAGGCACTGCTTCTTCTAAAGAACGAGTTTCGAAGCGCGGCCGATCTCCACCACACGAACCTCGTGCAGCTCGGCGAGCTGCTCGAAGAATCAGGCGACTGGTTCTTCACCATGGAGCTTCTCCGTGGCGTCGACGTCCTCAGCTACGTGCGCGAAGGTGGCGCGTTGGACCTTGGCCGCCTGCGCGGCGCCCTCGTGCAGCTGATGGTCGGCCTCGGTGCGCTTCACGAGGCCAATAAAGTTCACTGCGATATCAAACCTTCGAACGTGATGGTGACGCCCGAGGGGCGCCTCGTCGTCTTGGACTTTGGAATCGTCAGCGATCTCGCGCGCGGCGGGGTTGCCCACGATCGCGGAATGCTCGGAACGGCCGCGTACATGGCCCCGGAGCAGGTGCTCAGCGAGCGGCTAGGGCCCGCCGTCGACGTCTACGCCGCGGGCGCGGTTCTCTATTTGGCACTTACGGGTCAATTGCCATTTGGCGATTCGCCAACCCACGCCCTCGAGGCGAAGCTCAGCGCAGAGCCGAGATCGCCCAAAAGTCTCGCGCCGACGATACCGGACGATCTAAATATATTATGCATAGAAATGCTCCGCGTCGACCCTGCAGCGCGGCCTCGTGTGTCCGAAATCTTGGAGCGTCTTGGGGCGTCTTCCTCGGCACGCATGCGCGTGTCCGTCGCTCCTTCGACCTGGTCGTCCCATCCGGCGATCTTCGTCGGCCGTCGGGAAGAGCTCGCCGAGCTTCACAGCGCGTGGGTCGACGTCTCGCAGGCGCGCCCCCCGCGTGGGCGCACGGTCGTTCTCGAGGGCGAATCAGGGGTTGGCAAAAGCTACCTCGCCGCCGAGCTCGTGCAGCGTTGCCGTGCCGAGACGCCGGAGCTGCTCGTTCTTCGCGGGCGCTGCTACGAGCGCGAGTCGGTTGCGTACAAAGCCATCGACGGCGTCATCGACGAGCTCGTGCGGTTTCTCGCCGAGCGCGCCGAACGCGAGGTGCAGGCGCTGCTGCCGCCGGAGATCACGCGGCTGCGCCCTATTTTCCAGGTGATCGATCACATTCCCGCGATCGCGCGGCTACCCATGTGGCCCACGGAGGACGACGTCTACACGCAACGGACGCGCGCCATCGACGTGCTTCGCGCGTGGCTTATGAACGTCGCCGCACGCTGGCCGACCATCGTCGTCATCGACGATCTCCAGTGGGCCAACGCCGACAGCGTGGGGCTTCTCGAGGACGTGATGCGCGCGCCCCGGGCGCCGCCGCTTTTGCTTCTCGCCACGCGTCGCGCGGCGTTCGTCCGCGCGAACACGAGCGAAGGGCCGGCCCCGATGCCGTCGCTCCGGCCTACGAGCGACGGCGATATTTCGATGTTGCGCATTGGCAACTTGTCGCCCTCGGATGCGCACCGTTTGGCGCGAAAGCTCCTCGAAGAGAGCGAAGCCGTCTACGGAGCGGTGGAAGATGCCGACGCCGTTGCGAAAGGGGTCGCCTACGAAACCGCGGGCCATCCGCTGTTCATCGAAGAGGTCCTCCGCACGGCGGGGCGCACGTCGAAGCACGACGTGACGCTCGGGCCGATGCACCTCGACGACGCGCTCTGGTCGCGCGTGCAGCGTCTCGATGCGAAGAGCCGCGACGTTCTCGAGCTCGTCGCCCTTTCGGGCCTTCCACTCGCGCACAGCCTCGTGGGGGAGTCGCTCGGCATCGGCGCGGCACCCCTCGCGCAGATTCTCGCCGGTCTGCGCGCCCACAAGCTCGCCCGCACGAGCGGCATTCGCAAAGACGACGTCGTGGAGCCGTACCACGATCGCGTGCGTGAATCGGTGGTTGCGCACCTCACGAGCGCGCGGCGGCGCGAGCTTCACGGCATTCTTGCCCGGGCCCTTGCGAGCGGGGGGGCCGCTCCGCCCGATCTCCTCGCGACGCACTGGCACGGCGCCGACGACGACGCGCGGGCTGGCCTCGCGACGCTCGACGCCGCCGATCGCGCCGCTGCCGCGCTCGCGTTCGAATACGCCTCGACTCTCTACGAGCGGGCGATTCGTCAGGGTTTGCCCGATCCGACGGCGCTCTGGACGGTAGAGCAGCGCCTCGCCGATTCGCTTCGAAATGCGGGGCGTGGCGTCGATGCCGCGCGCGCCTTCGAACGCGCCGCCAAGGCCGCGCCTCGCGAGAAAAAGGCCGCGCTGCGCCGAACGGCGGCCGAAGAGCTTCTCATGTCGGGCCTCTTCGTCGAAGGGCGCGCGGCGCTGAAGAAAGTCCTCGCCCACGAGGGCGTCTCGCTGTCGTGGACGCCGCTCACGTCGATCGTCTTCGGCCTGGTGCGCCGCGGGTGGCTCCGTATTCGCGGACTCGGGGTCGCGCCTTACGATCCGTCGGCGCCGCTCACCGCGGCCGACGCGCGTCTGCTGCACACGATGGATGTTCTCTGGGGGGCGCTACGCGGCCTCGCGATGGTGGATGCGACGCTCCTCTTCGACATGACGGTGCGCCTCGTTTTGCTCGCGCTGCGCGCGCGGGAGCCGAGGCTGCTCGCGCGCTACTTGGCAGTCGAGTCGATGTCGCTTTCGTCGTGGGGAACGCCGAAAAGCCTCGCGCGGGCCGAGACGCTCGCGACGATGTGCGGCGAGCGCGCCGCCGAGAGCCCCGACAAGCACACGCGAGGCATGCACGCGGCGGCGCGGGCGTTCGTGACGTTCTACCGAGGCCAGTGGCCGGCGACCGTCGGCCTTATGGACGAGGCGACGGCGGCGTTTCGCGAGCACGGTGCCGGCATCACCTGGGAGACCACGGTTTCGCAGCAGTACCATCAAATTGCCCTCTTTCGCAGCGGGAAGCTCGCGCTCCTCCGCGAGCGATCGACGTCGCTCTTGCGCGATGCGCGCCGGCGAGGCGACCTCTTCGCGACGACGACGTACGTCGTCGGCTACCCGTCGCTCACGTTCCTTCAAACCGGCGACGTCGACCATGCGCGCGAGGAGATCGCCGTTGCCATGGCGCGCTGGCCGAAGGGGGTATTTCTCTATCAGCATTACCACGCATGGATGGCCGAGGTGCTCGCCGATATCTATGTTGGTAATTGGCAATCGGCGTGGGCGCGGGTCGACGCGTCGTGGCAGGCGCTCGAAGGGGCATTCCTTTTGGTGTTTCCCGAGATCGCCTACGAAGCGTTCCACGTCCGTGCGCGTGCCGCCGTAGGTCTCGCCCGAACGCTTGCGCCCGATGCGAACGAGCGCGCGTCGCTCCTTGCGCGGGCTGCGGCCGACGCGCGTCGTCTCGCCAAGGGCGCCCTCGCGTGGCCGAAGGGGAATGCCGCCGCGGTCGAAGCTGCATTGTGCAACCTTCGTGGCGACGCCGGAGGCGCGAGGAGCGCGCTCCGAAGCGCGATTGCGCACTACGAGGGGAGCGCGATGGCGCTCTACGCGGCCGCCGCGTCCCGCGCGCTGGGCCTGCTCACCGCGGACGACGAAGGGGCCGCGATGGTCGCACGGGCCGACGCGCGTTTTCGCGCCGAAGGTGTCGTCGACCCCGCGCGCGCCGCCCGTGTTTTCGCGACCGGTCTCGGCGACGACGCGTGAGCGTTTACGGGTAAATCCCCGGCACGCGCGCCCGCCGCCCCCAGCCGCTCCGAAGCCTTCCGTCGGCCGCCCAGGGCGCGGCGAAGGCGTCGCGCAGAACGAGCTCGGCGACCTTTCCGCGCGGCGAGAAGCCGAACTCGGGCTCTTGCGATGTGTCGTCCGGATCGGCATACACGCGCCATACGAAGAAGCCCGCGAAGTACGGCTCGTCGAGCAGCGGGCCGAGGAGCGCGTGGTACGCGAGGGCCTGCGCGTCTTCGTCGACGACGACGTTCTTCATGGCTTCGGGCCACTCCCACGGCCGAATCGCCGGGTCGGGCCTCGTCGTGTAGCCGAACTCGGTGAAGATCACCGGGCGCCGCCACGTTTCGGCGAGGGCGTGAACCCGTGCGCGAACGCGCTCGCCGCCCTTCCGCAATTCGGCTTCGCCCGCGCCGTCTTTCTCGGCGAGGGGGTAAAAGGCATTAATCCCAATCACGTCGACGTCGCCGAGAATCGCCGTTTCTTCGATATCGTCCCAATTGCCCGAATAGGTGACGAGGCCGTGGTACGCGCGGCGAATCGCGCGGATCACGTTCGCGAAGCTCGGCGCCCGCGCGCTCGTTACCCACGAGCGGAGCTCGACCCCCGCCGAGAACATGTCGGCGCCGGCGTCTTCGGCGACGCGCGCCCACGTGAGCACGAACGCTTCGTAGCTTTTCGCCCATCGCGCCCAGCCGTCGTCGGTCTTCGGATCGATCTTCGCGCGCCAATCGCCGGTTTCGACCCACAAATGCGGCACGACGAGGACGCGCTGACCACGGGCGTGGGCCATCGTGATCGCGCGGGCGACGGCGCGCTTGTTCTCGTCGACGGGCGCTTCGAACGTGAGGTCGACGCCGCTGCCGTCGAGGTTCGCGACCCTTCCGAACGGCGTAATGGCAACCCAATTGCCGCCCATTCCGCGCGTCTCGACAAGGGTGCGATCGAACGCCGCCGAACCGTAGCCGCGCCCCGGGTGGTACCCGTTTTCAATCGGCCCCACGGTCACGCCGCGAATGCCAAGTAGCCCCGCGCGCGTCCACGCATCGGGGGCGCCCTGCTCGAGACGAATGGGGTCGAGGCGAAGAGGCGAAACCGCGCGCTCACGGCCGCCCGCGGCCTCGGCCGAGAGTGCGGGAATCGCGAAGGCGCAAATGCCAACGATCGAGGCGAGAGTCGCGTTGCGGAACGGCCTCACGCGGCCGGTCCGTCGAGCAGCGCGTCGGTCAGGCTGAGGAGATCGGCCGCGACCGCATCGGCGCCGGCCGCGAGAAGCTCGGCTTCCGTGTACGAGTGGGCGACGCCGACGCAGCGAAGTCCCGCGCTCTTCGCGGCCTGCACGCCGGCGATCGAATCTTCGAGGACGACGACGTGCGTGTGCGGCCCTCCGAGCTTGGCGAGGGCTTCGAGCCCCATCACGTACCCTTGGGGGTCGGGCTTGCACGCGGTGGTCTGCTCGGCGGGGACGATGAAGCTCACCAGATCGAGAACGCCCATGCGCCCGAGGCAGTAGCGAATCTCGCCGTCGAGGGCCCCCGAGACGACGCCCACGGTTCCGAGGGCGGCGCGGCGGCGAACGAGCGCTTCGGCGCCGGGGAAAATGCGGAGCGCCGTGGCGATGTGTGCAAAGTACACGGGCTTCTTCGCGTCGACGAGGGCGCGCACCGCGTCGTCGCCGGCGGGGAGGCCCGCGTCGCGGAGCATCGCGCGGAGGGCGCCGACGTCGTCGAAGCCCAGGTACTTCGTGGCGTAGTCGTCGTCGGTGACGGTGACGCCGAGGGGCTTCAGCACCGCGCGAAAGGCCTCGAGGTGTACATGCTCGTCGTCGACGAGCACGCCATTGAAATCGAAAATCGTTGCAAGCACGACCCCTCCGTACCCGAGTTGGGCCCGCGCGGGGAGGGGGCGCTGTAGGGTGCTCGTCGCGGCTATTTCGGGAGGGCCTCGAGGAGCGGAAGCAGCTCCTCCACGGGCGCGCCGAGGAGCTCGCTGTCGAGGGCGACGTCGACGGGGAAGCCGACGCCGTCGCGGGGCGATTCGAAGTAGTTCCGCTTCGAGGCGAGGTTCCACTGCAGGCCCGTCCGCGGCATCAGGTAAGGGCGAATGTTGCCAAACTCGGCGTATCCGCCGCTGCGTTCGCCAACGATCGTGGCGTGCATCGCGAGGCGCAGCTCCTCGGGGGCGCTCTCGCCCGACGACGAGGACGCGTGGTCGACGAGCACGAAGACGCGACCGGTGTAGGGATGCTTCGGGTTGGCGCTGTTCGGCGCGCGATCGAGCTGCTGAACGGGGTCGCTCGCGCGGCCTCCGAGCGGCGTGTCGCGTTGGAAGGCCGCACGCTCGCCGACGGCCTCGGGGGTATCGATGCGTTCGTATTCGATCTGCTCGTAGACCAGCTCATTCCAGTCGCCGCATGCCGTCGCCGCGCCCGTCGCGCGGAGGTCGGCGTACGCCGCAGGCCACGTTCCCTTCGCGAGCTTTCCGACCCAATCGAAGACGTACTGGTCGCTGCCGCCGCCGTTGCCGCGAAAGTCGAAGACGACGACTGGCTTCTTCGCGTGCTCGGCGGAGTCTGCGGGAATGCGCGCGAGAAGGGCCTTGTCCGCCGGCGACCCGTAGAGGCGGCGCACCGTGATCACCGTCGCGTTGCCGACGGTTTTCCATTCGTAGACGGGCGCCTTCGCGTCGGACCTCACGTCGTGCGCGGCGCGTCTCTGGAAGGGGCGCGTCTCGTCGCCGCATCGAACGTCGACCACGGGCGCCACCGACTGCGCCGAGAACGTGGAAACCTCTTTTTTCCCCGCGCGCGTGAGCATCGAGACCACGCGAACGCTCCCGTGCACCGGCGTTGCGCTGGCGAACGTGCAGCGCGCTTCGTCGAGCCCATTGAAGCGACCGGCCGCTTGGTATTCGGCGAACGCCAGCTCGGGGCGCGTCGCGAGGTTGCCCGATCCTCGAGCCGTCAAATGGTTGTCTTGAACCTGGCGACGGAGCGCGACGAGTCGATTTACGACGCCGTCGCGGAAGGGGATCGTCGCGCCCGCCGCACGCACCTCGCGCTCCCAATCGGCGAAGAACGCGTCGACGTCGAACGTCGTTTTTTGAAGCAGCTCCGGGTAGCCCGCGTAGAGCTTCCCCATCGCCTTGTGGAAATCGCGAACGTCGTCAGCGAGGAGCGGGGCGTCGATCGGATCGTCGGGCTTGGGCGCGGGGCGTGCGACCGCTTGGCGAAGCGCGGTGCTCGCCGGATCGAAGCAGAAGGGCGAGCCTCCCGCGCTGGACGGCGCGAGATAGATCGACGGTCGTGACACGGCGGGCGCGGCGACCGGTGTGGCCGGTGCCACGACCGGCGGAGCCACGGCGCATGGGACGGCGACGGCTTGAAGGGTGTGCGGCGCGCAGGCCGATGCGGTGGCGAGGATTAAGAGCAGCGAGGGAGAGCGCATGGCGCGAGTGCCTAGCACGGCGCGCCGCGCGGACTACTACCGCGAGAGCGACGTCTCCACGACCACCGCGCGGCCGTATTTCGCGCTCACGCGCTCGGTCTCGGTGTCGTGCCCGAAGAGCTCCAACGTCAGCACGTGATCGCCCGGCGGCACCTCGAACGTCAACGGCGTGCGCCCCTGCATCGCGCCGCGGCGGTCCCCCAAAAAGACCATGGCCCCCGACGGCGTCGAGACCACGGTCACGCGCGACGGCTTGCGCAAAAGGTCGGCGAGCTCACGGCGCGCGTCCTCGCGGTCGCCCGGTGAAAGGTCTTTCTGCTCGAGGTATTTCTCGATTTGCCGCGCCGCCGCTTCGAGGTCGTCGAGCTTTTGCTGGCACCGCGCCATGTTCCAAAATTCGGCCGGCGGCCCGCCGCGCTTCTGCGCCTCTTCGAAATACCGGAGCGCTTCGCGGTAGCGACCTTCCGAAAAGGCCCTTGCCCCCTGTTGATCGAGCTCGCGCGCGGCGGCGAGATTGGCGACGGCCGCCGGTTCCGGGCGCTTCGCGGGCGCGTTTCGCGGGGGCGTGGGCGCCTTCGGCTCCGGTTTCATGGGGGCGCAGCCCGCGAGGGAGAGCGCAATGGCCACGGTCACGGCCGGAACACGGGAAGAGAGGAAGGCGCCCAAGGGATAAGCGGCAAGCGTACACGCGCTTCGAGCGCCCGCGCTCGCAAAGGCCCGCTCGCCTTGACCCTGCCTTCCGCGGAGCCGTACCTTGAATCCCCAGCATGTCCGGCGGTGACGCGGAGCGCGAGCTCGATCATGGAGCCGCTGACGAGTCGCTCGATCAGCCTCATTCCGTAGCGTTCGGCCGCTACGAGCTCATCGCGACCCTTGGCCGCGGCGGCATGGCCGACGTCTACCTCGCCGTCGCGCGCGGCCCGATGGGGTTCAACAAGCTCGTCGTCCTAAAACGCCTTCGCCGCAGCCCGGGCGACGAAGACGCCATCGTCACCATGTTCCTCGACGAGGCGCGCCTCGCCGCTCGCCTGAATCACGCGAACGTGGTGCACACGTACGAGGTTGGCGCCTACCGCGGCGCCTACTTCATTGCGATGGAGTACCTCGAAGGGCAGTCGCTTCAGCGCATCCTCCGCGATCGCAGCCGCATGAAAGCCGACTTCGCGCCGACCATGGCCGCGCGGATCATCTCGGACGCGCTCGCGGGGCTTCACCACGCCCACGAGCTCACCGACTACGACGGCTCGCCGCTCACCATCATTCACCGCGACATCAGCCCCCACAACATCTTCGTCACCTACGAAGGTCAGTCGAAAATCGTCGACTTCGGCATCGCCAAAGCCGCATCGACGACAACGCAAACCGATGCCGGCGTCGTCAAAGGGAAGACGGCGTACATGGCGCCGGAGCAGGCGCTCGGCCTGCCGCTCGATCGCAGAGCCGACATTTTCCCGATGGGAATCGTCCTCTGGGAGATGCTCACGATGCAGCGGCTCATGGTCGCCGAGTCGTCGGCCGGGTCGCTCCACAAGCTTCTTAACGTGCCGATTCCGCGGGTGTCGAGCGCGGTGCCGAACATTGACCCGCGGCTCGACGCGATCGTCGCGAAGGCCCTCGAGCGCGATGTCGACAAGCGGTACGCGACGGCGCGCGACATGCGAAACGATCTCGAGGAGTACATCGCGGCGGCGGGGCCCGTGAGCCACGACGAGGTCGGCGCGTTGGTCACCTCGATGTTCGCGAAGGTGCGCGAAGAGGTGAAGCAGCGGATTCAGCGCGAGATGCGGAGCGCCGCGGGGTCGATGACGACCGACGAGCTCGCGCGCATTAGCCTCGAGTCGACGGAGACGGGCGAGAGCGTCGGCGCCGGCGCGTTTGCCCACGAGGTGTCGACGCCGCTCCCCGATGTGCCGTCGCTGCCGGTCGCGCCGTTGCCCAAGGTGAAGCCGCTCCGCATGCCGCCGGCGGATCTCTTTCCGTCGCTGCCGTCGATCGAGCCGCCGCCGCTCAAGCCCCGCGAGCGCGCGTGGCGGGGCACCGTGATCTTTCTCGGAAGCCTGTGCGTCCTCGCGGCGCTGGCCGCGCGCTTCCCGGAGTACGTGCCCTTTCGATCGTCCCACGCGCACGACGCGGCGACGACCAACGCGGCGGACGTGCCGCGCGCGGACGACGGCGCGGGCGCGCTTCCGAGCGCGTCGCCAGTGCCGACCGCGGCCCCCGCGTTGCTGGCGGTGGCGCCATCGGCGGAGGCGGCGGCGGCGGTGGCGATCGTGCCGCCTGCGCCGCTGGCCGAGGTTGACGCGTCAACCACGAAGCCCCCGTGGCATCGACCGATGCCCTCGCACACCGTTGCGACCGTTCTTGCGCCCTCGACGGAGCCCCCCGCCGAGGCGCCCGGGTTTCTCACGTTCGACTCGTTTCCGTGGACGCGCGTGAGCGAAGGGTCGCGTGTTCTCGGCACGACGCCCCTCGTGCGCATCGCGCTTGCGTCGGGCACGCACACGCTGAGCCTGGAGAACCCAGAACAGCACCTCACGCAAACGGTGACGGTCACGATCAAGCCGAACGAGACGGTCGTGAAGCGCCTCGCGCTGAAGTGACGGGCGCGCGGGCTACGGCGTGTCGCGCGGCCAGATGCCGTCGACGACGCGCTCGATTTTCCCGTAGTCGCGCGTGATCGCCACGTCGACGAAGCCGCGGGCGCGAAAGAGCGCGGCCACGTCCTGCGCTTCGCCCGCGCCGAGCTCGACGGCGAGCACGCCGCCTTCGTCGAGGAACGTCGGCGCCTGCTCGACGATCTTCCGCATCAACACCAGCCCGTCGGGGCCGCCGTCCAAGGCGAGGCGCGGCTCGAAGCTTTTTACGTCGGCCATGAGCCCGTCGATGTCGCCCGACGGGATGTACGGCGGGTTGGCCGTGATGAGATCGAACTTCGGCTTCTTCCGCTCGAAGGCCGAGAAGAGATCGCTCCGGTAAAACCCGATGTTCGTCGCGCCCAGGCGAATCATGTTGTCGCGGGCGACCTTCAGCGCGTCTTCGCTGAGGTCGGCGCCGAGCACGCGCGCGGTGACCCGTTCGCGCGCGAGCGTGATCCCGACGCAGCCGCTGCCTGTGCAAATGTCGAGGGCGCGCATCGCGAGCGACACGTGGGCCGTACGCGACAGCGCGCGATCGACGAGGATCTCGGTGTCGGGCCGCGGGACGAGCACCCGCTTGTCGATGCGGAAATTGCGGCCGTAAAACTCGCGCTCACCGAGCAGGTAGGCGACCGGCTCGCGCACGCGTCGCCGCTTCACGAGCCCGCGAAAGCGCGAAAGCTCGTCCCCTACGAGCGGCCGCTTCGCGTCGATGATGAGGCTCATTCGCGTCGTGCCGAGGGCGTGGGCCAAGAGCACCTCGGCGTCGAGGCGGGGCGACTCGATCTCGCGCGTGCGAAAGTCGTCCGTGGCCCACTTCAGAACTTCCGCGATCGTCCACGCCGCTTTAACTGCCTCGTCGGTCATCCGCCGAGAGCCTGACGCGCGGCCGTGACCACGCCTTCGACCTCGGCGCGGATGCGGTCACGCTCGGCTTCGCTGCCGGCTTCGAAGCGCATTACCAGGATCGGCCCGGTGTTCGACGCGCGCACGAGACCCCACGCAGGCGCTTCGGGCGTGCCGAACGAGATGCGCGCGCCGTCGATCGAGATCACGTCGGGACCGCGCTTTTCATAGGTCGCGAGCACGCTCTTCACGACCGCGGCCTTCATGGCGTCGGGGCAGTCGACGCGAAGCTCGGGGGTCGTGAACGTCTTCGGAACGTCGGAGAGCATCTCGCCGATCGACCGCGGATCCGCGGCCAGAATTTCGAGTAGCCGTAGTGAAGCGTAGATCGCGTCGTCGTAGCCTTTGTAGCGATCGGCGAAGAAGACGTGGCCGCTCATCTCGCCGGCGAGAAGCGCGTGCTCCTCTTTCATCTTGGTCTTGATGAGCGAGTGGCCCGTCTTCCACATGATCGGCCGGCCGCCGTGCTTCGCGATGTCGTCGTAGAGCGTCTGCGAGCACTTCACTTCGCCCAGCACGGCTGCGCCCGGGTTGTTCTTCAGCACATTGCGCGCAAACAAGATGAGAAGCTTGTCGCCCCAAATGATGTCGCCGTTGGCATCGACCGCGCCCACGCGATCCGCGTCGCCGTCGTAGGCAATTCCCACGCGCGCGCCGGTCTCTCGAACACGCGTGATCAGCGCATCGAGATTCTTCGGCACCGTCGGATCGGGGTGGTGGTTCGGGAAGGTCCCGTCCATCTCACAAAAGAGCGCTTCGGGGTTGAGCCCAAGGTGCTGCATCGCCTCGATACCGAGGGGCCCGCCCGAGCCGTTCCCCGCGTCGACGACGAACTTCATGTCGGTGCGTGCCAGCTTGATCCCCTCAGTCACCGCGCGGATGTACGCGCCGCGGTGGTCCACCTGCGAGATGGTCCCGCCGACGTTGTCGCCTTCGTGGTGCTGCGCGAACGCTTCGCTCTCGATGCACGCGCGGAGCT
>JANXMC010000668.1 GCA_025354825.1 Myxococcales bacterium | reverse complement strand
GGCGACGTACACCGGAGTCTTCGCGCTCCTACGCGAGCTCTACGCCGGGCTGCCCGACGCCCGCGCGCGCGGCTACAAGGCGGGCCGCTTCTCGTTCAACGTGAAGGGCGGGCGCTGCGAGGCGTGCCAGGGCGACGGCGTTTTGCGCGTCGAAATGCACTTTTTGCCCGACGTTTTCGTCACGTGCGACGCCTGCAGCGGCCGCCGGTACAACCGCGAAACGCTCGAAGTGAAATACCGCGGTTACTCCATCGCCGACGCCCTCGACGTGACCGTGGATCAGGCCCTCGAGCTGTTCGAAACCATTCCGCGGGTGCGCGATCGCCTCGAAGCGCTCCGCCGCGTCGGCCTCGGTTACGTGTCGCTCGGGCAGCCCGCGACGACGCTCTCGGGCGGCGAAGCGCAGCGCGTGAAGCTCGCGCGTGAGCTCGCGCGCAAGGCCACGGGGCGCACGCTCTACTGCCTCGACGAGCCGACCACCGGCTTGCACTTCACGGACATCGAGATCCTCCTCCGCGCGCTCACCGATTTACGCGACCAGGGGAACACGGTGCTCGTCATCGAGCACAACCTCGACGTCGTCTCCTGTGCCGACTGGGTCATCGACCTCGGCCCCGAAGGCGGCACGGGCGGCGGCGAAATCGTCGTCGCCGGCACACCCGAAGAGGTCGCCGCCACTGCGGGCTCCCACACCGGCCACTACCTCCGCGACGTCCTCGATCGCGCGTCGGCGAACAGCCAGGCCCAACGGGCGAAGAAGCTCGCGCAGCCGGTGATCGCGCTCGCGCCCAGCGAGGCGACAAAATAGAAAACCCCTCGAGGACGCTCGCGCGTCTCGAGGGGTGATGTCGCGACCTGAAGCCGCGATTAGGGCCTCAGGAGTAGTCCTTCTCCATCCGCTCCTGCTCTTCCTTGCAGCGGATGCAGAGCGTCGTTTCCGGGCGCGCTTCGAGACGCTTGAGCGCGATCTCTTCGCCGCACGAGTCGCAGACGCCGAAGGTGCCGTCCTCAATCTTCACGAGAGCCTTCTCGATCTTGTCGAGAAGCCCTTTTTCGCGGCCACGGAGGCGGAACGTGAACGACTGCAGGTATTCGCTCGATGCGAGATCCATCTCGTCGGGCAGGTCGTCCGTATCGAGGGTCATGTCCTCTTCGAGCGTCTGCTTCGCCTTCTTGATGATCTCTTCGCGCTTTTCCACGAGGAGCGTCTTGAACTTCTTGAGCGTCGCCTTGTTCACTTCGATTGCTCCGCTGCGCTGCGCTCGGCAGTCTGTTTCGTCCACACGGTCTTTCGCCCCGCGATTTCGCGACGCGCGTCTTGCCGTTCTACGCCTTCTCTAGAGGGATGAGGCCGCTCCTCGATTGAAGGCGGAAGACCGTAAACACCGATTCCTTGATCGTCAACTGCGGCGTCCCGAGTAGGGTCGCGCCGTGCCCCGAGAACGTCCGATCCCCTCGAAGCTCACGACGGCGCCCGTTCGCCCGAAAGCGGCGCGCAGCGTCGCGCTGGCGGGCATCGACGAGAACGGCCTCGGGCCTAGGCTCGGCCCGCTCGTCGTCACGGGCGCGTGGGCGCAAGCGACGCGGCGAGGCGCCGAGGTCGTGGCCGGCGGCCGCCCGACCGTCGCGACCGAGGAGGCGCCGGCGGTTCGGTGGCCCGGCGCGGCACGCTTGGGCGACTCGAAGAAGCTCGTCGCTTTCGGCGATTCGGCGCTCGGCGAAGCGTGGGCGCGGGCCATTGCCATCCGAAGGGGCGAGGCGCCCACCACGCCCGAGGCGGTGCTTCGTGCGCTTTCGATCGACGCCGACGACGTTCTTCGCGGCCGCTGCCCGGGCGACCACGTGCGGCAGTGCTGGGGCGTCACCGAAGAGCGGTTCGAAGCGAGCGACACGTTGGTCGCGACGGTCGGGGACGATCTCGCGGCCCTCCACCGCGCAGGGGTCGATGTGCGCGGGGTTCGGGTCGCGGTGGTCTGCTCCGAACGCCTCAACGACGCGGCGTCGCGGGGCCTCTCGCGCTTCGACGTCGACCTCCACGCGATGGAGCGGGTTGCGATCGCGCTGCGTGAGGAAGCTCGCGCCAAGCTCGACGTCACGTGCGGCAAGGTCGGTGGCCTCAACGCCTACGGCCCGCGCTTCGGCCCCCTCGCCGGCCGCACGAGAGTCGCGACCCTCGAAGGGCGCGCGAAGAGCGCCTACAGCATCGACGGGCTCGGCACCTTGGCCTTCGTGCGCGACGCCGACGACGCGCAGCTCCTTGTCTGTCTCGCATCGCTCGTGGGCAAGTGGGTGCGCGATCTCCTGATGAACCGCATCGTTCGCTACCACCGCGAGCACGACGGCGATCTCCCCGCCGCGAGCGGCTACCACGATCCGGTGACGACGCGCTTCATCACGGCGAGCGCCCTCATGCGGCGCGCCCGCGCCTTGCCCGATACCTGCTTCGAACGGAAGCGCGTCGACGAGCTCGCAGCCGAAGCGGTGTCGACACTCCCGCTCTTCGGATAACGCGGGCTACTTTTTTGGCGCCGAGGGGGCGCCTGCGGGCGCGGCCGAAGTACCGAAAGTCGCCTTGATTTTCGCGATTTTCTCGTCTTTCGAAAGGTGGGACGCCCCCGCTTTCGCGCCCGGGTCGGCCAGCGCCGCGACCAGCTCTTCGTCGCCAATGCCTAGGACCTGAGCACCTTTGCGCGCAAACACGTATTCGCTCTTCGGGCGGTCTTTCCCCTCTTGAACGATCAACACAGCGGCCTCGTCGCCGAGCCCTGCCACGGGCAGCGCGCCCGGGCGCGTGCGCACGGTTTTCATTTCGTCCTTCGCGCGGTCGATGTCGTCGCGCACCAGGGAGACCATTCGATAGCGCCGATCGCCGTCGCGGTAATAGCCAATTGCGGCGACGCCGACATTGCCCATTCCCAGCGGCTCTTTGATGACGAACGAAATGCCATTGGGGATTCGTTGCGCCTCGGGGAGAGCGGCGGCCGACGCGGGGAGCGCGGCGCTTCCCGGCAGCTTCAAGCCTATGGACGCGCCGAGCGCCGACAGGATTGACTCGCTCGATTGCGCGAGCTTCTCCGGCGACT
>JANXMC010000654.1 GCA_025354825.1 Myxococcales bacterium | reverse complement strand
CCTCGGTGAGCGGTTCGACCTGATCGATGCGGTCGGCGACGACGACCATAGAGCCGTCGAGGGCGCCGCCGAGAACGTCGGCGGCGAGCTCGCGAATGCGAATCGTCTCTGCGGCGCCCACGGCGTTGCCGCGGACTTTGCGCATATCGTATTCCATCGGATCGGCGCGGACGTAGACGACGGCGAGGACGACGCCGACCGCCGCGAGGGCCACCCCGCCGAGCGTGAAGAGCTTGGGGGCGCGCGGGACGATGATCGCAAAGGGGGCGTCGTACCGCACACCGTGCATTCGGAGGCGACCAAAAACCGTCGACTCGTCGGTCTTGAACGGGCGCCAACGCTCGTACACGACGAGAAGAGCCGGCAGCGCGACGTAGGTCGCGATCCAACAGACGATCATCCCGGCGGCGCCGATGAAGGCGAAGTGCTTGAACGCGCGAAAGTCGGTAATCCACAAAGAGCCGTAGGAGGCAGCTGCCGCGGCGGCGGCCGTGAGCGTCGAGGGCCAAGTGGTCTTGTGCGCAATGGCGATGGCCATCTCTGCGCTGTGGCCGCGGCGCAGCTCCTCGAAGTAGCGCGAAATGTAGATGATTGCGAAGTTGATACCGTTCCCCGCGACAATGCTGACGAGGAAGCCGGTGGCGACGTTCAAGTGGCCAATCACCCATTCGGTGAGGCCGAACGTCCACGCGAGGCCGATGGCGATCGTGCACCCCATGCAGAGGAGCGCGCGAATCCGCATGAAGAAGATGAGAATGATCGCGAGCACCATGCCGATGCCAAGCGCACCCACGTTGAGGAGATCGTCTTTAACCGCGCCGTATTCGGTGAGGCCCGTGACGAGATCGCCCGCATACCCCACGCGAACGCCGCGGCAGACGTCGGTTGAAAGGGTGTCGCCGCTCGATTTGCGGATCGCATCGTAGGCAGTTTGGGAACCCGTGAGATCGCCCCCTGCGATGGCGGTGCTCACGACGACGACGAGGGCCTTTCCGTCTTTCGATTCGTAGTATCCGTCGGGGAAGCGCTCCTCGGACCCCTCTTTCTTGAACCGCTTTTTGATTTCAGCCGCCGAGAAGGGCGGCGGCGCTTCGTCGTCGTCGAGGGCCGAGCCCGTCGCGTGGGATACTTCGTAATCCCAACGTGCTTCGAAATCGCGATCGAGCTTCCTGAGCTCGTCTGTCGTCGTGAAAAAGCCCGAGCGGCGCATGAGAAACGAGCGCGCGGCCTGAACGCCGTCTTCGGCATTGGTGACGCTGGGCGCGCCCACGGCGACGAGCTTGGGCACCATTGCGTCGCCGCATGCGCGAAGTGTCGCGTGATCGTTCGACTCGAGAACGACGAACGCCTTCGACGCAGAAACGGCCCGTTCGAGCACGCGTCGCAGCTCGATGACGCTCGGTTGATTCTCGGGAAGGAGTTGATCGAACCGCGTCTTCAGCTCGAGGCGCGAGGCGAAGAGTGCCGCGACGACGGCGAGAGCGAAACATATGCCGATGGGAAGCGAAGGGCGTCGCGCCTGAACGCGCGCGAGGCCTACAAGCACGTGCTCGATCGCGCGAATGGTGCCCGACAGGGAGGACGATCGGGAGGAGGGCGGCTTCTCAGATGCCATACGAAAATCGGCTCACGGCGAGGGAGTGGGCGGGGTGCAGGGGCGAGGGGCGGGGGTATTTGCCCGAGAAACGGGGCGCGGGGCGCGGTACCTTACACCACGAGGCTCGATGTCGCCGCCACTGCCGGCCCACGACTTTGCGACGAATTGAGCACGTCGGGATATCGCAGCTACACTTCGTGTCCGTGCAGGACTTGTCGTCACGTTGCCTTAGGCTTACATCTCTCTTTCTCGCGATTGGCAGCGGCTCCCTCGCGCTGTCCCTTCCGCGCTCTGCGCACGCCGAACGCCTTGTTTTCGGCCCGAAAGACGTAACGTCGGCGTTCTTCGTCTCGAAAAGCGAGAACAAGAATCAAGTGCATTACGCCATTCGTCTCGATGCGAGCTGCGTGCCCATCGGCCCTGCGCCCATCTGGGGCTATTGGCGAATGCTCGAAGATGGCCCCGCGGCTCTGGAGCCGATGCTTCCCCGCGAACAAAAGGGGTACGGAATCGCCTCCCAGAGCGTGGGCGCCCCCTTGCCCGAGGGGGGGACGATTCGTCTCGTTTTGCGGGCGCTGCCCAATCGGGTGATCTCGATCGCCGTGAAAAAAGACGGACCCGGATGCTCGGCCACCGCCACGACAACCGTCGGTGGCGTGGCTGCGCACTTGTTCAACGTCCACGTGAAGCTCAAATGGCCTTTTGGCGTGAGCTACCTGCTGCTTCAAGGGCGCGCGGTGGACGACGCGCGGGTCGTTCAAGAGAAGGTCGACGACTGAGCGCGGTCGTCAGGCCGCTGCGGCGTGCGTGGCGTGGCAATTCACGTTCTTCGCCGCGACCGATCCTGCGTAGTCGAACTGCCCTGCCACGGCGACGTGGCGATTGCCAAATACCGCAATGGCATTGGCGATGAGCGTGGGCGGGCCTGAGAGGCCGGGGAGCGCGAAGTCGACGTCCCACTCCTCGGCGTGGGGAGCGACGGCGCCGCCGCCAGCGTCGGGCGACGCACCGTCGGGCGTGACGCCGGCATCGCTCGACGAGGCGCCTTTTCCAGCACCTGCCGTGATGGACGCGGCGGGTTTCGCGCCGGCGTCGACGATGGGCGTGATGTCGTCTTTGGAGCCACACGCGCCCGTCGCGAGCGCGGCGAAGGCTGCGAGCGCCGCGAGAGGAAGCGCGAGGGGCGTAATGGCAAGTGAGGAGCGACGCATTGGGCAGTAACCCCCGAGGCTTCGATTTCGAAATTCAGCGCAGCGGGGGGCCGACGACGACGGTGTTCAGAAGCTTCACGCTCTCGCCGGCGGCGTAGGCGTAGCTGACGTCGGTATAGGCGTTCACGGCGACGTAGTTCGTCCCCCAGACGCTCGTCGGCAAGCCGTGCGGCCCCGCGTCAGTCGGCCGGATCGGCCCCGTCGTTCGTCTCGCCGTCGCCCTCGTCGCAGCCGCCAACATCGTCGGGCGCGTTTCTGTCGCCTACGACCATCGGCTGCGTCGGGTCGGCGTCGGAGCCCGTATCGTCGGCAGGGGCTTCTTGGTCATCGACGTTGGATGCGCCTCGATCGCACGACACGAGGGTGTCGTCGTCTGCGCACGCCGCGCCCGTCGACGTGAGCTTCCCGTCGACGCATTCATCGTCACTCGCCTCGCCCTCGAGCCTTGCGGCTTTGGGAGTCGAGGCATTGGGCGGCGTGACGACGAAGAAGCCGTCGGGCGGTGCCGCGCTCAGGTGGCGGAGCACGCCGAGATCGACCGACGCGGCGCCGGACGAGACGCGAATGGTCGTGTCGAGCCTGGCCGGAGCACGCGGAAAGACGAGCGGCTCGCGTGCGGAGGCGAGCACCACGACGAAGCGATACGAGTGCAGCTTCGCGAGGTCGAGCACGAACGCGCCGTTTGCTGCAATCGGGACGCGCACGACGACGCCACGCTCGTCGGAGGCTTCGACGGCGCTCGGTGCCGAGGGGAACGATGCGACCGAAACCGTGCCCCGAATCGACGACGTGGTGTCCGCAGGGAGGCTCACACTTTTTGAGCACGCACCGACGAGCGCAATGCTGGACAGCACGAGAGCAAACGATCTTTTCATGGCCCATTTCCGGATGAGAGCCACGCATCGCGCGCGGCTCTTCCCTTGGTTGTCCGGATGGGGGCGCTACCTTCAGAAAATTCGTCGCGGACGATGAGGAGACGTCAGGCAAACGCGGACAATTGAGTCTCCGGATGGCGCACGTCGCGCGGTAATAGGAGCTCAGCTTCCAACGTTCACGACGAGCTCCAAAAGCGCGACTGCCCGAATTTGCTTGTCGGGACGGAAGGCTCGCGCGCCGCTCATCCTAGAATGTTGAAAATCAAGTTGAGGGACAGCGCGAGCACCGCTGTGTTGTACGCGAACGACAAGAGCGCGTGGGCGACGACGGCGCGGCGCAGCGATGGGCTTGTAATCGTCACGTCGGAGACTTGAAAACACATGCCTATCGTGAATGCGAAATAGGCGAAATCGAAGTCGTTGGGGGGCGCGTCCCCTGGAAACGTGAGCCCACCGTCGTTGGAGCTTTCGCCCTCTCGGTAAAAGAGGTGAGCATACCGAAGCGTGTAGGACGTGTGCGTGAGGGCCCAGGCGCCCGTCACGGCGACGAGGCAGAGCGCGACGAGAAGAGAGCTCTGCTCGGGCGCGAGGGCGCGCGCACGGCGAAGCACGACGACGGCCGCGAAGAGGCTGAAGGTGCACGCCGCGAGAACGATCGCCCACACGACGTGGCGCCCCGGATCTTCCGCCGCCGCACGACGCTTCGTCTCCGTCGCATCGGCGCGCGCGATGATCCACCACGAAAGAGCGAGGTTCACGAGAGCTACGGCGTCCCAGCCCGCCACGGCGCGAACGGCCCACCCGAGGCTCGCGCTCACGAGCGCCGCGACGGCCGCGCCCGCCGCGATGGACGCGGCGAGGCGAAGGCGAGCCTGTCGTGGGTCGTGGCTGGCAAATGCGCGTGAGAGTGAACGATGGGCGCGTGTCGCCTTGGTCATGGTGCCGGGCGAGGGTGCCGGAGCGGATGGGCCCTGTCCAATGCTCGGTGGCGGGTCGGCAGCCGCGCGCACAGCGCGCGAAATCGACGTGAGCACGTGAACGGAGAGCGCCGCCTCGGAGAAGAGAGCGCGTGACGTCCCTTTCTAGACTGCACTTCCAGGAGCGATTCGAATGATTCGACGACACCGGCTTCTCTGCGCGATCCTGCTTGGCGCGCCGTTCGTGGCGCTCGGGGCGGCATGCAGCGGCAGCTCCACCACGGCTGGTATCTCGACCCCCAGCGGCACAGACGCGGGGACCTCCACCGGCACGCCCATCGCAGACGCCGGGAGCGATGCTTCGAGCGCACCGCCCGCCACCGACGGCGGCGCGGGCGGCACCTCGCTGAGTGGAACGCTGGGCACCCTCGGCACGGTACAGCCGACGGTCTCCTCGTTGATGATCTCGAACAGCGGCGAGACGCTGCTCTATCTGAGCTCCGCGCCTCTCACATGCGATCAGATCAAAGCGTCGCGCTGGCTCGGTTCGGTGACGAAGGGCTCACAAATCGTCGAGATCGTCATCAAAGGCGCACCGGTCGTGGGAGACGTTGCCGTCCCCCCGGGCGAGGTGAACTACGCCCAAGGGGGTAAATCGTCCTCCTATGAGGTCGGTGCCGACTCTGGGAAAATCACATTCACCAAGGCCGACGCCGCGGCGGTGGAGGGGACGGTCACGGCGACCTACGGGGGCGGCGGCGCTGTTCACGGGACGTTCCACGCCGACTTCTGCGCCGGCGGGCAGGGGTACTGAGCATGGGGGTGAAGCACGTTTCGCTCGGCACGTTCACGTCGAGCCTCTCGGCTGCGATCGCCCTGGCGGCGCTGGCCGCCGCATGCTCGACCTCGTCGTCCACGGACTCGCCCACGGGCGGCGACGCCGGCGCCGACGCGGGCAGGCCGCGCACGGCGACCACCGGCACGATCGAGCGGGGGCAGTACCTCGTCGACCACGTTTTGGTATGCGGTGTTTGCCATACGCCCAACGGCGCCGACGGCAAGCCCGACCCCACGAAGTACCTCGCGGGGAGCCGCTCCTACGACTTCACGGACACCGACGGAACCGTCGTGACGGTGAATGCCGAGAACCTCACATCTCACAATCCCGAGGGGCTCGCGACCTGGTCGGACGAGCAAATTCGCACGGCGCTGACGGGGGGCATCGACGACGAGCACATCGCGCTCTACCCGATTATGCCCTACCCCGAGTATTCGCTTTTGACTCGCGCCGATGTCGACTCGATCATTCAGTATCTTCGAACGGTGGCGCCGAACGACAACGTCGTGCCGGCAGATTACCCGTACTTCGACCAGAATCCGCCGGTACCGGTCGTTGACGGAAGCAAAATTCCCCATACGACGCTCGCTCCGAGCGACGCCGATTTTGCCGCGGCCGAGCGTGGGCGCTACCTCGCAAGTGTGGCCTGTCTCAACTGCCACACCGAGCAGCTATCGGCCGACATTCCTGACCTTGCAAAGGCCTTTGCGGGCGGCAAAAAGTACACCTTCGTGCGCGGCGCCCCGCAGCACACGTCTGTGAACATCACACCCGACAAGACCGGGCTCGCGACCTGGTCGATCGACGACATCGTGTCGGCGATGCTGTCCAACGTCGAGAAGGGGACGGGGCGGAGCTTCTGCAATACCCACCCTGGCGGTCCGGAGCTTTTCGGTAAGATGGCCGCGAGCGACGTGCGCGATATCGCCACGTACATTCACACGCTGCCGCCGGTGGCCAACGGGCCGTTCAAATGCCTCCCGTGATGGGCCGCCGCGTGCCCGTCGCCCTCTCCATTGCGATCGCCGCGCTGCTCGCGGGGGTTGCGGGCTGCTCGTCGCCGGCCGAAGCGCCGGCGGCGCCCGCGACGTTTTCTGCAATCTACCCTCGGCTCTTCCCGGTCACGACGAAGTCCCAATGCAACTTTTGCCATGGGCTTCCGCCCAACGACAAAAGCAATGGGAGCCTTTCGATGGGCATGGACAAGGCGACCGCCTACGCCGCCCTCGTGGGGAAGATTGCCGTGGGGAGCGCGTGCGCGGGGAAATCGCTTGTCTCTCCCAATCAGCCGGGACTCAGTCTCTTTCTCCAAAAGTTAGGCCCCGGCGACACCTGTGGCAGCCATATGCCTCTCGGCGGCGACCCGCTCACGAGCGAAGAGCTCGACCAGGTTGCCCGATGGATCGCAGCCGGCGCGAAGGACGACTGAGATGCAGTCTCACACTCTACGCGAGCACTTTCGAGCGCTAGGCGCCGTCGTCGTGGCGGCGCTCGCGTCGTCGTGCGGAACGTCGCCCACGGCGTCGAGCGGCGACGCGGCCTGCGTCGTGCCCGACACGGGGCTGCCTACAGATGTATTTTGCACGGGGCTCTATACCAATCGAAGCACGGCGACCTTTCGCGCCGATGTAATGCCCTATACCCCGGGCGTGACGTTGTGGAGCGACGGCGCCGAGAAGCATCGCTATTTGTATATCCCAAAGGGAACTACAATCGACACGACGAACCTCGACGCTTGGAAGTTCCCCGTGGGAACGAAAGCCTGGAAAGAGTTTCGCGTCGACGGCGCCCTCATCGAGACGCGGCTCTTCTGGAAGCGGAACGAGACGACCTGGGAATCGGGAACGTACATTTGGGACGCAACCGCCGCGAACGCGACGCTCAATACCGATCCGCACGGGGTGATTCTCCCGAGTGGGTACGAGATCCCAACTGCGAAAGACTGTGACAAGTGCCACCACGGCGGGGCCGACCGCCTGCTGGGCGTCGAGGCCGTCGCCCTCGCCCTTCCCGCGGCGACCGGCGCGACGCTCGCGTCCCTTGCAGAGAAGGGGCTCTTGAGCGCGCCACCCGCGCGAACGGCGGTCTCGCTTCCGGAGGACGAGACCGGAAAAGCGGCCGCGGCGCTAGGGTACCTCCACGCGAACTGCGGAATGCCGTGCCATTCGACGCGCGGCCTCGGAGACGAGACGAAGCTCGTATTGCGGATTCGCGCCGGGGAAATATGGCCCGCCGGTGGAACGAGCTCGAACGGCGCGTCCGTGGCGACGACCGATCTCGCCGTCTCGACGATGGGCGTCGCGCCAACCACGGCGGCCGTTGCCCATGCATTTCCCGGCGCGCTGCGCATCACGCCGGGCGCCCACGACAAGAGCCTCGTCTGGCTCGTCTCGCACCTTCGCGGGAACTACCAAATGCCGCCCCTCGTGAGCCATCGCGTCGACGAGGCCGGGACGCAGTCGGTCGCAAGCTGGATCGACGCGCTGTCGCCATGACAGGCGTCCCGACAGCGGCAACGCCATGAGCGAGCGATCGGCGGCGCTCCTGGTGGGTCACGTCGCGCTGCTCGCGACGTTCGTCCTGCCGGCGGTCGCCCAGGCGCGCGCCCGAGGCGACGAGCCGCTCTGCACCAGCGTGCGCATCGTTCCGACGACGCCGCTCGGTTCGGCGTGGTCGGCGGCGATCAGCGCTCTCGTCGCCGAAACCTCACGGCTGCCCGCCAGCGAATGCCCTGACGCGACGATCTCCGTGCGCGCGACGCGAGGCACGCTCATCCTCGGCATCACCACGCGTCATGGCACCGCCGAGCGTGCCGTGCGCTCGCCCGACGCGCTCGTGCCGATCGTCCTCGGTGCACTCGCCTCGGTTCCGGTGGCAACCGTCGCCCCGACGCGCGACGAGGCGCCCGCCGCACCCGCGCCGGCCTCACCCGTCGAGCTCGTCGAGCCGCCGGCGCCGCTCGCAGAGCCTGTGTCGACGCCGCTTCCGCCACCGACGCCAACCTCCATCGGCGTCGATGTCGCGGTCACGCTCGGCGCTCGCTATGGCGCGCCGACGCGCGTTCTTCTCGCCGATGTCGAGGGGCGCTTCGACATCACCGTGAACCGTTGGATCTTCGCGGCAACTCTCCGCTACGCGCCGGCGGGCGTCCTCTTTCGCGAGCCCATTGCGGGGTACGCCTACGATGAGATCGACCTCGGCCTCGGGGTCGGCCGGCGCATCGACGTGGGGCCGTTGCGGGCGGATCTCCTGGCGTCCGCATCGATTGTGCTCATGAACGAAGAGGCCGATCTCAACGAGAACGGCACCGGTGGCGACAACTCGGATGTTCGCCTCGGCGTTACGGCCCGCGTCGTCGCGCCCCTGGGCGGTCCGTGGTCGTTGGTGGTGGCCGCCGACGGCGAGGTCGCCCCCTTCGTGGTCGCGACGCCTTCTCGCGTCGACGCGCGCCTGCCGCCGATGCCGACGTGGACCTTGGGAGGGCGGGCAGGCCTGCTCTTGGCGCTTCAATGACAGCGCGCCACGCCCGCACGATCTCGGCGCCCACACTGGCCGCCCACACGCCCGATCCGGTGCTCCTCGCGTCGATCGCGGCGGGCGACCTTTCGGCCCTCGCAGCGATTTACGACCGCTACCACGCCGACGTCTTCCGCTTCGTGGCGCGCATCGCGCGGCGGCGCGACGCCGTCGACGACATCGTACAGGCGACGTTCATCCTCCTTCCCAAAGTGGCAAAGAGCTTCGACGGTCGCGACTCTGCCCGCGCTTGGCTTTTCGGTATTGCGCTGCGCCTCGAGGCGCGTGAGCGCCGGACTGCGGCGAGGCTCGCGCGAATGCTCGCGAGCTTCGGCGGTATCCTCCGAGGGTGGGGCACGCCCGACCCGGAGCATGCGGCCATGGGGCGCGAAGAGGCAGCCGTGTTCAAGGTTGCGTTCGACCGGCTGTCCGACAAAAAGCGCGAAGTGTTCCTTCTTCTCGAGGTCGAAGGGATCACCGCCGAAGAGGCCTCCCAGGTGCTCGGCGTGCCCGCCGCGACGGTTCGAACCCGCCTGTTCAACGCGAAAAAAGAGTTACGCGAAGCGATGAAACGGGAGGGCGCGTGGTGAATGTGAATCTTCCTGGCTGCCAGCGACTCGTCGAAGTCGACGCCTACCGCGAAGGTCGACTTCCCGCTTCGGACGCGTGCTCGTTCGAGCGGCACATCCCGACGTGCACGGCGTGCAGCGCGCGCCTCGGAGTGGACGACCGCCTCGCTGCGATGGGGCGCGGCCTCGCCGCCGAGCGCGTGAGCGAGCTCTCCGTGCGGCGTGTTCGCGGCGCCGTCATGCGGATGGCGCTCGCATCGCCGCGGCCGTCCCGAATGCCACGTACCCTGGTGATCGCGGGCGGCCTCGCCGCGATCGTTGGCGTCGTAGCGGTTTACGCCGTGCGGCCCCACGCCGCCTCGCACGTGGAGGTCGCACGCGGGTCGGCGCCGTCGGCCGCCGTGCCGTGGCGCAGCGTCGTAACGCCTTCGGACGCCGCCGTTTGGTCTCGGAGCCGCGTCGCGAACGTCGAGTCTGTGACGCTGAAGGACGGCTGGGTCAGCGTGCACGTCGACAAGCTCGCACCGGGCGAGCGATTCCTCCTCGCCGTCCCCGATGGTGAGCTCGAAGTGCACGGTACGACGTTCGATGTCGACGTCGAACGGGGCGAGACGCGCTCGGTGCGCGTGCGTGAAGGAGTCGTGGCCGTTCGCATCGGCAGTGCGCTCCACGCCGAAGTCCGCCTCGGCGCAGGCATGTCGTGGCCGATCGCCGAGACACCGAGCGCGCTCCCGTCGCCGTCGCCGTCGTCCGCTGCAATCGCGCGCCCGGTGCACGCGCCGCCCTACGACGTGGTCGACTACGCCAAGGCGATGCGTCGGTACCGCGCGGGCGACTACGCCGCGGCGGCGCGTGGGTTCCACGACTTTGCGGCCGCGCACGCAACGAGCGCCGAGAGCGAGGACGCGGCGTTCCTCGAAGCCGCATCGCTCGCGCGTGCCGGACGCTCCGACGCCGCGGCGGTCGTCGCCGAGCGCTTCGTGACGCGGTACCCCCGCTCGCTCCATCGTCACGACGCGGCGGTCCTCGTCATGCGCGCCGCCCACGAGCGCCACGACTGCGTGACGTTGCGCGCTCTCGTTGCCGATCGAACCCTCGGGCTCGCCGATGGCGACGCCGATGGCGACGGGAAGACGCTCGCCGAGTGCAGCGGCGCGAGCCCCTGAGGGAGATGCGAGTCCGCGCTCCCCGCGTCTTCATTCTCATCGGCGCGCTCGCGCGTGAGGGGGGAAACGCGGTTGTCCGCAATGCGTCGCGGAGCACGCTCACCGCCGTCGGCATCGCGATCGGTATCGCGGCGGTCGTTTGGGTCGTCGCCCTCGGACGGGCCGGTGCAGCCCTCGCCGAGGCGCAGCTCCAAAAGCTTGGCGACAACCTCGTGTGGGTCGAGGCGGGCTCTCGCAACGTCAACGGCGCGCGAACGGGCAACCTGGCGACGACGACCCTCACGGTCGACGACGCGCACGCGATCGCCCTCGAAATTCCGTCGATTCGAAGCGTCTCGCCCCAGGTCGACGGATCGATCTTGGCCCTCCATGGCGAGCGCAATTGGCTCACGCGGTACCGGGGCGTCGCGCCCGAGTACCTCGACATCAAGCGTTGGGAGATTGCTGCGGGCCGCGTCTTCACGCACGAGGACGTTGCCCAGGTGACGAACGTCGTCCTCCTCGGCGAGACCGTGCGCGCGCAGCTCTTCGGCGAAGCCCCCGCGGTGGGCGAGACGATTCGCATCGGCGTGCAGCTCTTCGAAGTGGTCGGCATCCTCGGCGCGAAAGGGCAGTCGGCCGAGGGGCGCGACCAGGACGACACGGTCTTCGTCCCCTACGCCACGGCCATGACGAAGCTCCGCGGGAAGGGGCTCACGTGGGTCGACGACATCGTCTGCTCGGCCACCGCGCCCGAGACGGTCGACGTGGCCACGCGCGACGTCATGGCTCTCATGCGCGAGCGCCACGCGCTCGCCCCCGGCATCGACGACGACTTCAACATTCGTCGGCCCGAAGAGCTGATTCGCGCGCAGCTCGAGGCGAACGCCACGTTCGAGCGCCTGCTGCTCGCCACTGCATCGGTCGCCCTTCTCGTTGGCGGAATAGGCACGATGAACGTCATGCTCGCGTCGGTCGCCGAGCGTCGTCGCGAGATAGGGCTCCGCATGGCGGTGGGCGCGAAGGCGTGGGCCGTGCACCTCCAGTTTCTCGCCGAAGCCGTCGTTCTCTGTCTCTTCGGCGGAGCCGTAGGAGTTGCGGCGAGCCTCGTTGGGTCGTTCGCGCTCGAACGGGCCCTCGGCTGGTCCCTCTCCCTTTCACCAGGCTCTCTCGCCGTCGCCGCGGGCGTGTCGGTGGCCGTTGGAATCGTGTTCGGCTTCCTGCCCGCGTGGCGCGCCGCGCGCCTCGACCCCATCGAGGCGCTCCGGAGCGAATGACGAAACGCGATTACGGCATTGCGAAAATCAGGAGCCGCGCGCCGCGCCCGTCGGCGACGTAGGCATTCCCCTTTGCGTCCGCCACGGGATTGCGCGCCCCGAGAGCGGTCGTGCCCGTCGCGATGATCGTCGCCCTTCCGGCGTCGTCGACCCGCGCAACGGTGAGTCGCGCGTCCTTGGCGGCGGCCGTGTAGAGCAGCTGCTTCGCGTCGAGCCAGTCGATGTTGTCGACGCCGTTTCCGGTCTCGAGCCTCCCGAGGTGCGCGCCGTCGTGGCGCGTGTCGAGCACTTGAACATGATCGGTGCAGGCGACGAACAGGAAGCCGCGTGCCGCGTCGAAGGCGAGGCCGCGGGGGCCGTTTTCGCCGCAACCAGCTTGCCACGTCGCCTTGACCGTATGGGTCTTCACGTCGACGACGACGGTGCCGCCTGCGTCTTCGAGGTTCGTGAAAAACAGTCCGCGCGCTTCGTCGACGGCGTACCCCTCGGGCTCACCGGCGAATGCGATGACGCTCTTCGCCGCGGGGGCGCCGGGGTTCGAGACATCGAGCACGGTGATCGACTTCTCGTCGGGCGTGGTCACCCACAGCTCCTTCACCGACGCAACGTAGGCGACGCCATCGGTGTCTCCGCCAACCTTCGCGCAGGCCCCCAAGCGCAGCGCTTTCGCGTCGACGGCGCAGACCTCACGGGTTGCGCGATTGCCAACGTAGACGGCGCCCTCGCCGACGGTAGCCGCGCTCGGGCCAATCGTTCGCTTTGCCCCGCGCACCTCGCGCTCGTCGGTTTTAAAGCCGTCGACGCGCGTGAAGGCTCCCCGCGCGGGGTCGAACACGTCGACGCTCCCGGTGTTTCCGACAGGCACCCAGACGCGCCCGCCCGCGGACTCGTAGACGATGTAATCGAGGGATGCCGGGGCGCTCGCGCCGGGGAGCGCGACGCTCTGCGCCGTGAGGGCTATCGGCTCTCGCGCGGGCGTCGGGGCGCTCGCGTGGGGCGCCGCGGCGCAGGATACTGCGAAAAATGAAGGGCAAACAGAGCGCAGCAGCCATCGAGCGGTTCGCATCGCGGAGATCTACACCGCGCACCTGTGTTAATGCGTGAAGAGGTCGGCGGTCACACCGATTGCGACTCCCACCCGCACGACGTACGTCCCGAAGACGGTGTCGTCGCCGGATTCGTCGCTTCGGCGAACGACGTAGTCGCGACCGCCCAGCTCGTCGTCGACGACGAGCGAGAGGCTTCCGCGCGCAACGGGCGTCAGCGCGAGATCGAGGGTGAACGCCGTGCGTAGGATGGCGGTCATACGAATCCGCGCCGCCTCGATTCGAACTTCGGTATCGCCCGAAGATGCCCGCATGCGCGGCGGACGAGCGGCTCGACCGCGGCGTCCGTGCGCGTGGCTGCGCCCGCCTTGCCGGTCAGTCCGAAACTTATCGCCATGCTCACGGTTCGATGTGCCTCGCCCTCTGGTGGGTGCAAAGAGCCGAAAGCGATCACGGCGCTCGAACTATTTTCGAGAGTTGCTCGGGCGCTCGCGTGCCTACGAAGACCGACATCGCGTCGGCGAGGGCGCTGCGGGAGCGCCTCGCGCTCGCGCCTAGCATTTTCAGCTCCATTGACGCGGATGCCCTGCCGCGCGAAAGGTCCCCCCAGGAAACGGAGAACGAATGGCGTACACGCTCGATGGGATCATTACGTGTTTGAACGAACGGCGCGTGCGCGCGACCTACGGTGCGGTCGCGGGCGTGCTCGGGCCTGGCTTCGTCGCCAAGGCGCTCATGAAGGATCGCGAGCGAAACGCGGAAAATAGCTGGGTCGTCCACAAGGACACGAAGCTTCCCCTCGACTACTCCGAGGAAGAAATGGCTCCGCGGCTCGCGAACACCGTTGTCATCATGACGGCAGACAAGCTTCGCGACTGGCTCGTACGCATCAACTGCCCGCAGGGATAACCGCGGTCTCGGTTCGGGGCGACGCACGCGCCGCCCCTCCGCAGCCGACGCGCTTCCCTAGATTGGGGGAGGGGTTGCCCCTCCCGCGTTTCGATAAGCATTCCTAAAGAAACATACGATTTGCGTGATGTTCGCGCCTCGGCCAGCCGCAAACGGCGCAGGTTTCGAAGAATCGTTTCTTTAGGCGATACACAGCTCCGCGGGCGGAGCGGTGCGCCCGCGGCAAGCGGTTCGCGCCCTGAGCCGTCTCTCCGTGGAGACTACTCGGCGATGAATTCCAGAGGCGGAACCGGCATCACGTTCCCGCCCTGATTGATCGCATGCTCGAAGCTCACGCTCATCGGCACCCCGGGGACGACGTCGGTCAGGTCGAACTTCACGTTCACGTCGTGGGAGCCTCCGGGCTGAACCATGTACGTGCGCCCAGCGCCGCCCGCGACGCGCATGCGGGTGTCGCCGAAAACGCGAAGCACGACGGCGTCGCGATCGACCACGAACATCTCGTGGGAGAGGTTGTTGACGGTGAACTTGAAGATGTTGTGATCGACGGAACGGACGTAGACGCGGGCGACTCCGTGGGCCTCGGCGCCAACGGGGTTCGTGGCGCGAATGATGGGTTGCGTGCCGCCGCATCCGACGATGGCGAGGAATGCCGCGAGGAGCGACGGGAAGACGAACGCACGTAGGCTAGGCATAGGGCTGCTCCTCTGACACACGCGCATCGCGTAGGCCAGTCACCCGTTCGGCGTGGTAGTCGAGCGCATGGGAACGTCGCGGTCTCCGATTTCGCGCTTCGTGGCCTTTGCGCTTCTCGCCAACGGGTGCGCGTCGCCCTCGCCGCGCGATGCGCGCCCAGGGACCGCCACGCCGACGGCCGCCGCGCCCCTCGACGCCGGCGCGCCGAACGCACATCTCGCAGACCCGCAGCCGCCCGCGGGGCTTCGCCTCGGGACGACCGTGAGGCCGACGCACGAGAGCCTCGAGCTCACGATCGACCCATCCCAAGAGCGCTATTCGGGAATCGCGACGATAGACGTGACACTCGCCGCTGCTACGGAGGCCATCTGGCTCCACGCAGTCGATCTCGAGATTGCGAGTGCCGAGGTAAAGCTTGGCGAAAAGGTTACGCCCCTTCGCGTGCTCCCCGGAACCTTCGGACGCATCGGGCTTGCCGCCGCCGAAGCGCTCCCGGCAGGCGCGGCCACGATGGTCATCACGTTTCGAGGAACCCTCGACGCCGCACGCAGCCGCGGCATTTACCGGGAGCGCGAAGGGGACGTGTCCTACGCGTATACGTTCTTCGAGCCGGTCGATGCCCGCCGCGGATTCCCCTGCTTCGACGAGCCGTCGTTCAAGATCCCATGGACGCTGACGTTTCACGTGCGGCCCGGTGACGTCGTCGCGGCGAATACCGAAGTACGCACCACGTCGGTGGATGCGGCGGGGCTCAACGTGATGACCTTCGCCACGTCGAAACCGCTACCGAGCTATCTCGTGGCGTTCATCGTCGGCCCCTTCGAGGCCGTGCCCCTCAAGAGCGGCCCCAACGGGCGGCCGATTCGTATCTTCGTCCCCAAGGGGCGGGCACCCGAAACCCGGTACGCCCAGGAAATTACGGCAAATATCGTAAAAATCCTCGAAGACCAAATTGGTGTTCCGTATCCCTATGAGAAGCTGGACGTTGCCGTCGTCCCCCGCTTTTGGGGCACGATGGAACATGCTGGCCTCGTGGCGTTGGGGCAGCCACTCACGCTTCTCAAGAAGTCGGAGGAGACGTTTTACCGCAAGAAGCGATATGCCAATATCGCGATTCACGAGCTCGCCCACCACTGGTTCGGCGATATGGTGACGACCGCGTGGTGGGACGATACTTGGCTGAACGAATCGTTCGCGAGCTGGGCCGACGGCAAAGCGACGAATACGTTCGCGCCATCGTGGGAGATGCCGAACGAGCGCCTTAACAATAAACAGGCGGCGATTACGGCAGACGTTCTTTCCACGGCGAAGCCCGTGCGCGTTGCCATTCTTCTCGACACGGACATCACGGCGTCCTTCGACAATACGTCGACGTATTACAAGGGGGCGGCGGTTCTCGATATGATGGAGCAGTGGGCGGGTGCGGCCCGCTTTCGTGGCACGATCGCGAGCTACCTTCGGGCCCACGTCAACGGCGTCGCGACGATGGCGGACATGGCCGATGCGATGGGTCAAGGGCTCGGCCCCGATGCTGTCGACATCTTGCACGCGTTCATCGAGAAGCCGGGGATTCCCGTCGTCGGAATGTCGCTGACGTGCGCGCCGGGCGCGGCTCCGCGCCTCCACCTTTCGCAAGCGCGCCTCGAAGTTGCGGCGACTCCCGCCGGGTCGTGGCCCATTCCCATTTGCGTACGCTACGGCGACAGCCATAGGAAGCAGTCCCATCGCACGTGCCAGGTGCTGCGTGATCGCGAAGGGGACATGTCTCTCGAAGGAAGCACATGCCCCGATTGGCTCGTGGGGCAAGAGAACGGTATTGGCTATTACGTCGTTTCCGCGGAGAAGGGTCTCGCGGCGCGCGCGCTCGCCCCTGCATCGGGCGCGACGCTCATCGAGCGACTCGCCCTGGCCTACGACGTGCGCACCCTCGTGCGAACCGGCCGTGCGTCCGAGAGCGATACACTCGCGCTTCTCGAACCTCTCGTGAAAATAGGGAAGGCGCCCACGTATCACTTCGCCGCCGACGTGCTCGAGTCGAGCGACTATTACGCCAACGACGCCGATCGCGACGCGCTCGCGGCATATACACGCCACCTGTTCGAGCCCCTTCGCGCACGCATCGGCTTCACGCCGCCGACCGAGCCAGCCCTTGCGATGCTGCAGGCGAGAGTGCTCGATGATCTCGCGCAGATCGGTCGCTCCAAAGAGACGATCGCGACGGCGATCCGCCTGGCGGGAACGTGGCTCACGACCCACGCCGGCGTCGACGAGGAGCTCGTCGGCACCGTATTACGTATCGCGATTGCGAGCGGTGACCGCGCAGTCTACGCCCGCGCTCGCGCGGCCGCTCTCGCTTCGGACACCCCGCGCGAAGAGCAGCAGCGCCTCTTCGGCGTGCTCGGGGCGACGCCCGACCCCACGCTCTCGGCCGACGCCCTCGCGCTCCTCCTCGACACCAAGGTCGATCTCCGCGAGGCGCACAACATCGTTTTCAGTGCGTTGAGCGTGCGCGCAACGCGGGAGATGGCGTTCGACTTTTTCCTCACCCATGCCGCCGAAATCACGGGTCGCATGCGCGACGACGACGCCAGCGGGGCCTTGCAAGTCGCATGGTGGTTCTGCGATTCGGCCCACGCCGACCGTGCCGAAAAAGCGCTTGGCGTCCTCGCGTCGCGCATCGACGGTGGCGCTCTAGCGCTCCACAAATCGCTCGAGCGTGCACGCTCGTGCGAGAAAACGAGAGACGCCCGTGCCGCCGCGCTCCACCAGTTCTTAGCCACGGCGCCCAAGTGAACGACGTCGACGACCGCGGTGAAGCGAGGACCTCGCAATGACGGATGAATCACGAGAGCGCAGCGTGACCGATGCCGACTTCGACGCGCTCTATGATCTCCACGTAGCCTCGATGCGCGATTACATCGCGGCGACCTACGGTTGGGACGATGCCGTTCAACGTCAGATGTTCGACGCCGCGTGGCCGAGAATGCCGCATCGGCGCGTGCTCACGATCGGCGCTGCGGTCGTCGCTACGTGGGTCGTCGAGCAGCGGCCGACGGATCTCTACTTGGTGATCATCGAGATCGCGCCGGCCTATCAATCGCGGGGCCTCGGCACGCGCATCGTCGGCGAGCTTCTCGATGCGGCCAAGGCGAAGGGGGTACCCGCGGCGCTCCGAGTTCTGAAGGCGAATCCGCGCGCGCGACGTCTCTACGAGCGGCTCGGCTTCGTCGCGACGGGCGAAACGCCCACGCACGTTGAAATGGCGACGAGCGGCTGAATCGAATCGGGAGGAGTGTCATGGGGGGTACCCATCCTCATAGCTTCGACCCCGCCGCCGCACCGTCGCGTCACTGCGCCGACTAGACCGTCGTCTCCACCTGCTGCACGGCCGCGGGGGACGAGTGGGCGACGAGGTCTCCCGGATCGCCGTGGCCCATACCCTCTTCGTGGTGGTAGCCCGACTCACCGTGATCGATGTCGTCCAGGCCGCCCTCTTCGTGCTCCGTCGCCGGGCGAAGTCCGATGACGGCTTTCACGGCCATCGCGATGGCGACCGTGCCGACCACCGAGAGGGTCAGCGTGAGGCCGATGGCCTTGAGCTGCTCGATCCAGAGCGTCTTGCCGACGACGTCGGCGAGGTTCGTCGAGAGGTTGGCGTTCACTTCGGGCGTTGCGAAGAAGCCCGTGACGAGCGCGCCCATCGTGCCGCCGACGCCGTGCACGCCGAACGTGTCGAGGGCGTCGTCGTACTTGAAGTAGGCCTTCATTTTCGTGCACGCGAGGAACGGGACGACGCCGGCGAGAACGCCGATGAGGATGGCGCCGGACGCCGTGACGAAGCCCGTGGCGGCGCTCTGGCCCACCAGCCGCTGCGATGAGACGCTCTCACGCACCGCGCGACGGAGGACGGCGTTCTCTCGCGAGAGGGCGCGCTCGCGGCACGCGCTATCGACGAGCGCATGCAGGGCGTCGAGCTCGAACGGTTTCTCGACGTAGCTGTAGGCGCCGCGCCGCATCGCCTCGACGGCCGTTTCGACGGCGCCGAAAGCCGTCATGATGATCACGGGCACGCTCGCATCGATCCGCTTGATCGCCGCGAGCACGTCGAGACCGTCGACGCTCTTCATGCGGAGATCGGTCACGACCACGTCGCACGGCTCGCGGGTGAACGCTTCGATGGCCAGCGCGCCGCTCCCTCGCACCACCGTGTCGAACCCCGCGCTCTCGAGATCGTTGGCAATGGTTTGCGCCATGTCCACGACATCGTCGACGACCAACACGCGCAGCTTAGGCATGTTCCTCTTCGTGTGCGGGCCACCGCACGCTCACGGTCGTACCTTTACCATGGGTGCTCACGAGGTCGATTTCGCCGCCGTGGTTGCGCACGACGCTCGCCGCCGACGAGAGGCCGAGCCCCGTCCCCTCGCCCCGCTTTTTCGTGGTGAAGAACGGATCGAACACGGCATTCATATGCTCGGTCGCGATGCCGCAGCCCACGTCCTCCACGCGAATCGTCACGCGCTTTGTCGCAACGTCCGACGTGGCATAAAGACGAATCACCCCCGCTGGCTCCGACGCGTCGCACGCATTGAGGAGGAGATTCACGAGAACCTGCTCGAGCTGCTCGGCGTCGGCGGCGAGGCGTGGGAGATCGTTCTCGAGATTGATCTCGAGGCTGGTGTCGCGGGCGTCGAGCTTCCACTGCAGAAGTCCCCGCGCACGCTCGACAACGGGGCCGAGAGCGACCGCCCTTTGCGTGACAGGCGCGCGCCGCGAGAAGTCCAAAAGCTCCCGAATCGTGCGCGTGATGCTGTCGGTGTGTTTGATGATTACCCGCAAATCTTCGGCCCGAGGCCCCCATTCCATGTGGCGGAGCACCTGCTCGGCGCGCCCGCGAATGACCGCGAGGGGGCTGCCGATCTCGTGGGCGATACCCGCGGAAAGCACGCCGACGGTCACGAGCTTCTCGGCACGCACGAGCGCTTCGGCGTAGCGAAGCTGCCCCTCGAGGGCCATCGCGTCGCGCTGCTGCCGGAGAGTGACGACGCCGACGCCCGCGACGGCGAACGCCGCGGCGAGAGCGGTAATCACGATCCGCAAAAGAAGAGACCGCTCGCGCGCCAAGAGCGCTTCGGACGACGCCGCCCACGAGACGATCCACAGCCCCGTCGGGCGCGCGAGGTGCTCGGCAATCAGCAACGCGGGGGCCCGGCCGAGGCCGAGCGGCTTCAACCCCGTTCTCTTACGCCATCTTGACGCAATGCGCCGGCGAAAGGCGCCGGCTACTTCGTGGGCCCGTCGGTGAGCGCCATCCGCATGAATTCCAGCAGATCGCGCCGCTCCTCGCGCGTGAGCGTGAGCTTCTGCACGTCGGGGTCTTGGTTCGGCACGTCGAGCCCGAGGCCGCGGCCGCCGCCGAGCGCGTAGAAGTCGACCACGCTCTCGAGGGTGGGGAATGCGCCGTTGTGAAAGTACGGCGCCGTGCGCGCGACGTTTCGCAAATGAGGCGTCTTGAACGAACGTTCGTCTTCCGCTCTTTGCGTAACGCCCGCGCGACCGCGGTCGGCGTCGAGGACCTTCCCCGCGGGCGTCTTGGGAATGCCAAGTACGGCGTACACCGTCACGGCGAAGTCCGTTGGGCGCGTGCCGCCGTAAAGCGGCGGGACGTGGCAGCGCGCGCAGCGGCCAGGGCCTGCGAAGACGTCGAAGCCTCTCTGTGCGGACGGCGAGAGGGCGCTGCGATCGCCGCGCGCGAAGCGGTCGATGGGTGCATTGTCGGGGACGAGCTCGGCGTCCTCGAAGGCGCCCAATGCGCGACCGACCGTCTCGGGGTCGCCGAGGCGCGCTTTCAAGAGATCGCGCGAGAGGCCCATTTCGCCGGCCGAATGAATCACGTGAAGTGCCTGCGCCGCGGCGGTGCTGACGCGTCCGTCCCAAAGAAATGCCGATTGCGCACCGACGTAAAGAAGCGACGGCGTATTTCGAAGTATGTCCGACGTGCCCAGGAGCGATATTGGAAATGCGCGACCGTCGGCGTAGCTGCGGGCGGGGTCGTGGCAGCTCGCGCACGAGCGGCGACCGCTTTCGGAGAGGCGCGGATCGGTGAAGAGCGCCCGCCCGCGAGCGACTTGCAAGGCTTCGGGGACGACCTTGGGGCCAGGGACGGTGAGCACCGAGACGGGCTCGCTGGCGGGCGTGCTCGCGACGGCGATGCGTGCCGCAAAGGGGGCTGCGAGGAGCACGCCGGTGGCGCCTGCGAGCGCGCGCACCTCGGCGCCGAGATAGCCGGTCTCGAGGGCCGTGGCCGCCCGCCCGGTGAGCGCGCCTGCGTCGAGCCGTTTGCGAAGCGCGGCCAGGCGCGCGACCGCGTCGACGCCGCTCTGTGCGTACGGCGCGTTTGCGGCGAGCAACGCCACGCCAGCCTCCAGACCGTCGAGGAGCCCCTGCGCGTCGGCGATGATGGCTTCCTCGCCCACGCCGATCTCGGCGCTCGATTCGGTGACGACTGCGCCGAGCTCGAAGGCGCTCTCGGAGAGGGCGCGTGCTGCGGCCATGGGCGTCACGCCGTCGTGGGCGATCTCGAGGGCAATCAGCTCGAGGGCGCTCTGCGCTTGGAAGAGCGGTGCGCGCGCCTGCTCACACGCGCGTTTGCTGAGCGTACGGTCGACGAGAGCGAGGGCGCCGCCTCCTTCGCTCACGGGGCGAACAGGGCCGAGGAGCACCTCGGTGCCGCGCGGCGAGGACGCACGAAAGAGCTGTTTTCCTCGAGCGATCGCGCGTCGCATGGCGAGGTACGCCATCGAAGGCGCGCAGCCGCCCGCGAGCTCGGCTTCGACGCGCTTCGACTGCGCGAGCGCCGCCGTCGCCGCGTCGTAGGCCAACTTCGATATCCCCTCGAGCGCCTTCGAAGGGGGCGGCGTCGACGTGCTGTACGCGCCTAGCGAGGGGGCCGCGCCAGCGTGGCCCGCGTGCTTCTTGGGCGTGCGCTCACACGCGACCGCCGTTGTCGCGAGCGCGGCGGCCGCGACGAGCAAGACGCGCGCGACCCGCGTGAAAGAGGCTGAGCGTGCCGCTATTCCCAAATGGCGTTGCAGCGCGCGACGACGTCTTCCTTCTGCGGCATCGACGGGACGACCGGCGGCGTCTTCGACGGCGGATTCGCGAAGTCGAACACGTCGAACGGCGCTTCGGCATTCGCGTCGCGGTGGCTCAACGCGGGGATCTGGAAGCGCGCCTCGATGAACCGCACGATGGACGTGTGGTCGTACACGTGGTGGCTCACGTACCCTTTTTTCGCGTACGGCGAGATGGCGATGAACGGCACGCGAACGCCGTAGGAGCCGAAAATAGGGCCTGTCGTCTCGTCGAGCACCGCGTCGTCTTCCGGGCACGCCTTGGGCGGCACGACGTGATCGTAGAGGCCGCCGTGCTCGTCGTAGGTGATGAACATCGCGGACGACGGCCAGTTGGGGCTCGCCGCGAGGGCCGTCACGGCCTGGTTTAGCCACCCCTGGCCTATCGTTGCCGGCGCCGGCGGGTGCTCGTCGCTGTTCTCGTTGGGATTCGTCGCCGTGCCGTTCGCATCGATGAAGGCGACTTGCGGCAGCGTGCCCGCGGCCGCGTCTTTGTAATAGTCGTCCATCGTCATGAAGCGGCCTTCGACCCGAAGGAGCTCCGTGTACTTCTTGAGGAAGATGGCGAACGTCGCCGCGTGGCTCGCGTAAATCTTCCAGCTGATTTGGCGGTCGATGAGATAATCGAGAATCGTATTGTCGACGTTCTCGGGAAACTCGTTCGAGATTTTGCCAAACGACTGCGCCGCGTAAAGATGCATTCGGTTGGGCCAGGTCGCCGTGGGCACCGACGAGAAGTACCGGTCGCCGATGGCGAAGTTCTTCGCCATCCAATAGGTGAACGGAATATCTGCTTCGGTGTAGTAGCCCATGGCGCGGTTCCCCTTGATCATGTCGGGGGTGCCGTGGGCGGGCTGCTCGTGGTTCGCCTCGTTGCTGAGGACGAAGCCGTCCATCTTGCCGCCGCCAATCTGTTGCCGAATCTCGGACCAGCTGTGGGCCGTATCGACGAAGCAGTGGACGTCGTCGTGGAAGATGGGGACGGGGTTCCCCTCGGGGTCGGGATTCGAGAAGCCGTCGGGGGCGACGTCGACATCCAGGCCAACGTCTCTAGCCTTTTGGAAATAGTGATCGAAAGAGCGATTCTCCATCATCGCTATCACGATATGATCGATGGGAATCGCCTTGCCGTTCGGTTGGCTCTTTCCCAGGGTTTCGGCGGGCAATGCCCCTTTGCGAAACTGGCAACTCGCGCGCGATGCGGCAGCCGCCGTGTCTTCCGGCATGACGACGGCGCGGTTCCACTCGGTGGGGCCAGGGAGGGGCGCCTCGGGCTCCGACGACGAGCAGCTGGCGGCGGTGACGACCGAGCACGCAACCACCACCGCGCTCATCCCACGGCGAACAGCGAAATTCATGGGGCGCAGTCTCGCGCAGCAACGCCCTTCGAACAAGCTCGCCCCGCGGGTGTCACCCAGAGTTTGCGCGCCGCCGCGGTAGGTAATTACCTATCGCCGCGCGTCAAACCGTGGCGCGGCCCGAGACGCTCGCGACGAGCGCAGCCTGGCGGAGGATCCGTTCGAGCGCGCGATGAATGTGGGGGTCGAGCGTCGGCGGAAGAGCGGGCGCCGGCGGGATGGTCGTGCGCTCGCCTCCGTGCACGAAAAGCTCGGCTCCCCCCAGAATGCCCGAGAGATAAGCGGATATCGCGGAGGCGGGGATGTCCTTCGTGACGACGGTCTCTGCAAGCACACGATCGGCGAGGGTGTCGAGAGCTGTGACCGCGCTGGCAGCTCGGCGTGCATAGGTCACGAGCTGCATCGCGTCGGCGGCTTCGCTCGCCTTGCGGAGCGGCTCGGCAAGGAGACGCTCGAGAGATGTTTCGGCCTCGCCAATCGCGATGGCCGCGGCCCGCCGTGCGTCGGCGATGCGAGTCTCTGCCCCCGCGGCGCCGCGGTCCTCGAAGCTCGACATCACGGTTTCGGCATAGGCGTGGATGCTCGCGAGCATTCCGCTCAGCGCTTCGGGAAGCCGCTTCTTTTCCCACGACGGAAACACGAGCGCCGCCGCGAGCGCCACGCCGCCGCCTGCGATGGCGTCGGATGCGCGGTCGGCCGCCGTGCGCCAGTCGCCGTGGAAGCGTTCGGCGAGCAGCACGAAGACCGGCGTGAGCAAGAACGTGAACATGCGGTAGCTCCGCGGCTTGATGGCCACGGCCGCGACGGAGAGGGGGACCATTACGATGGCGAGCCCCAGGGCCGATCGCACGGACATCGAAATAGCGACCGCGAGCAGACTGCCAAGTACCGTCCCGAAAACGCGCTCGATCGCGCGGGTGACCGTTGCGCCGGGGTAGGGCTGGAGAATCACGACGGTCGTGATCGTCACCCAGTGCGGGTGCGTCGAAATCCGCTGTCCGATGGCGGAGGCGACGACGGCGGCGAGGGCGACGCGGACCGCGTGGCGAAAGAAGGGCGACCGTGGGGCGAGGGAATCGCGCAGTGTGCGAAGGTCGCGGGCCACGGCGCGCGCCGACACGCGAACGCGGCTCGCCGGCGTATCGCTCGATGAGGCGACGGCGCCGTCCGCCGCGTCGCCCTCGCGCTCGTCGTCGCTCGTGTCGAGATTGCGCGCGAGCGTCAAGGCCGCGCGGCTCTCGCCGCGGAGCTGCTCGGCAATCACGGATGGAGGCGCCGGCGACGAGAGGGGCGGGGCGGGGAGCGAGGTGCGCCGCGCACGGGTCGGCGAAGGCGCGGTCGCGCGAAGGGCGCGCGTGAAAAGCTGATCGTGAAGCGCGTCGTAACTCTTCGCGAGGGCCGCGAGGGCATCGCCCGAGGGGCGCGCGGAGACCGGCAGCGCCTCGATCTCGAAGCTCAATGTAATAAGAAGTAGGAATTGCGATTCGGCCATTCCAAGAAGCACACGAAGGTTGCTGCCGATGCGCGTCTCGCCCGGCCTGCGCTGGCGAAGCGCGACGGCCATGGCGCGCGCGGCTTCGAGCGACGCGCGCACGGCGCGGTGGTGTTGACGCGCGATGGCCGACCACTGCGGATCGCCCTCGGGGACGCGCGCGTCGATGCACGCTTCGACTTCGCGGGCGTGGGCTCCGAGCTCGGCGAAAACCACGGCCACGGCGCGGCGAACCGGGAGATGCGTCCAGACGGGCCACACGATGGACGAGAGAAAGGCGGCCCACGCCGCCCCCGCCATAAAAAAGAGTCCGTCCCGCCCGTAGCTTCCGTGCCCCTTCGAGATGCCGACCGCCATCAAGATGGCGAGCATCGTCCCCATCGTCGACGCCGTGGCACCGAGCGCGCGCAGAAGCGTGAGCGCGAACACCGAGAGCGCGAAGACCGCCGTGGTTGCGTCGCCGAGGCCCGAGCACAGCTCCGCGAACGTGACCGTCAACGCGCCGGCGACCGCGAAGCCCGCCAGCGTTTTGCCGCGCGTCGCGCGAAGCCCGCCGGGGTCGACGAGCGTGCCGAGCCATCCGCCGAGGGCCATCCAGGCGAGCTCGGAAAGTCCGAGCCGTGATGCGAGGTAGAACGGGACGAGCGTTGCGAAGGCTGCGCGGAACCCTTTCGCGATATCGGGCGCGGCGGCCTCGAAGGACTTCGCGAAGGGCGTCACGGGTGGGAGCTTATCGCCTTGGCATCGCTTTCGAGAGCGGTTCAACGCGGTCCCGCATTTGGTTACATTCGGATCGGCTTCCTCCATGCGAGATCGCAACCGTTCGCCTCTGGAGGTGCTCAGCCAGAGCTTGCAAACTCCGCCCATCAGGACATCGTTAAAGCAATGAGCATGACGTCGCGCCAACCGGACGCGAAGAGCTTCGGGGAGACGTTGCTCGCGTTTCCGGCTGCGCGGGAACGCCTGCCGGTGACGTCGGCGTTTCGAAGCACGTGGATCGTCGCGTCGCTGCTCTCCATTCGCGAAGCGGGGCTCTTCGACCGCTACGACGCCGCACTCGAAGGCGCGTTCCGCCCGACGATTACCGAGAGCCTCGCCGGGACCTGGCTCCCTATCGAGGTGTGCCTTGCACACTATCGCGCGCTCGACTCACTGGGGCTCTCGCGCAACCAAGAGCGCGACCTCGCGAGCCGCGATATTCAATCGGTGAAAGCGACGGCGTTCAGCTTCGTGTCGAGCCTCGCGAAAGAGTCCGGCGCCACGCCGTGGACGGTCTTCACGCGCCTCAATCGCGTCTGGGAGCGCTCGTTCCAAGGAGGCGCGATTGCGGTGCACAAGCAGGCGCCGAAAGACGCCGTGCTCGAAGTGGCGGGCTGGTCGTGCGCCACCATCCCGTATGTGCGGCGCACGATGCTTCAAGTCGCGCTGTCCGTGACCGAGCTCTTTTGCAGAAAGGCCTACGTCGCCGACATGCCGACGCTCTGGTCGCCCACGTCGATGGGGATCAAGGTTTCGTGGGCGTGACGGCGGAACCTCTCGACCGTCGTTCAGGTCCCGCTCATCGCGCCGTACGAGCGACGACAGGCGCCCGTCGGTGAACGCCAAACCGCCCTTTCCAGCGGCGCGAAACTAGGATCCGTGGTTTCGACCATTGCCGTCGGCAACGCTCCCGTGATGCGAATGCGGGCGACGCCGCGCGACTCACGGCTCGCCCTTCTCGAAGATCCGTTTGAACGAGATGCTGCCGCCGTCGACCTTCAGCTCCAAGTCCTCGCGTAGGCCGCGAGCGTCGAACTTCACGCTCGCCGTACGGTCGCCGCCGGTGAGTGTGATGCGCCCCGCGCCGTCGGAGCGAAACACGATTTCGGTCGCGGCGTCGCGCGCGACGGTGGGGACGTAATCCAAATAGCGAACCTCGGCGCCGGCCTTGTCGGGCATCGCGCGAAGAGCTCCCCGTTTGGCATATTCGTACGAGAGATCCGACTTGGGCTTGAACGACGTTTTCACGATCTCACCGTGGTACTTGCCGCTCAACGCGTAGGCCTTCGGCCCGGTGCGCTCGATGGTTAAGTCCGAGCTCTCCTCGCCACTCGAGCCGTGGATGAAGACGGCTTTCAGAAGCGTCCCCTTTGCGTCGAGAACGTGAAGCTCGGCGTCGTCGTGGGCGCTCCCGGTCTTTGCGCTCTCCGGGATAATCATGTGGGTTTGTTCGACGATGATGCGGCCGCCACCTTCGCGTTCGGTCACGAGCGTCTCGGTGAAGCCGAGCGTCGCGCCGCTCGACGAGATGAGATCGACCTGGCGACGAAGCGGCTGCGCGCCGGCGTTTTTGCCCGTGCGCTTTACCGATGCGACGAGCCCCTTGAACGCTTTCTCGAACGACTCATGATACCCGACTTCGTCGTGGAGGCAGAGCAGCGACCCTGCGGTCGTCGACTCCGCCGCCAACTTGAGCGTGCCCGCGAAAACCTCGGCCCCCTTCGAGTGGTAATCCACCGAGAGGAACATCACCGGTGTGACGCCGGCGACGTCGACGCTAGGCAAATGGAACTTGACGAGCTCGAGCTCGGGCTCAATCGTTTTGGCGATGGTGAGGAGCACCACGGCCGGATCGATCGGGGTCGGATAGACGAAGCAGTTGAGATGGCCTTCGGTTCCGAAGGGCGTTTTGAACGACTTCACGCCGTTCTCGCCGTCCTTGTTCCAGACCGGCACCGACGCCGCGAACACGTCGCCTTCGAAGGATCCGTCGGGCGTCGCGATATGCTGCTCCGGCGGCATCGACGAGAGCTCGCGCTTCGTCAACGCCTCGTAGTCGAACGGCGCCCTCTCGGGTTTCGCGACGGCGTCGCTCTTCGCAGGAGGCGCGCCCTTCGGGCCCTCCGAGCCCGGCCCGGAGGCGGTCGTCGTGCCACCACACGCGCCCAGGAGCAGCGCGAGCGAGATGCACTGCGAGACGGTGGCCGAACGACGTCCGATGCGCGAAGTGCTCATGGTTTCCTTGTGCTCGAAAAAACGCGAACGCCGAGGTGCCGCGCACAGCGTACGCAGCGGTACGAAAAGGCGCCGTCGCTCGATGTAGCGGGCCTGCTTGCCGCATGCAAACCCGCACGAAACCCCGCGTTCCTCGCGTTGTGACAGTCGTCTGCTATGTACCCCGCCCCCCATGCCCGTCCTCACTGCGCGCGAAGTCACGAAGGCCTACGGCCTGAAGCCGCTCTTCGACAAGGCCACGTTTACGATTCGGCGCGGCGAGAAGGTCGCGCTCCTCGGCCCGAACGGCACCGGCAAGTCGACGCTTCTCCGCATTCTCGCGGGGCTCGAGCCCATCGACTCGGGAACGGTCGATCGCCGCCGCGACGCGACGATCCTCTACCTGCCGCAAGAGCCCGTGCTCGATCCGGAGCGCACGCCGCGCGAGATCGCGCGCGAAGGGCTCGCGGCGTGGCACGCCGCCAAATCGAAGTACGACGAGGTCTCCGAGCGCATCGGAAACGGTGAGTCCGACCCCGAGCTGTGGACGCTCCAGGCGACCCTCGCGGAGGACGTCGATCGCCTCGGCGGTTGGTCGCGCGATTACGAGGTCGACGAGATCCTCAACCACCTCGGCGTGCGCGATCTCGACAGGCCCGTCGGCAGCATGAGCGGCGGCGAAAAGCGACGCGTGGCCCTCGCCCGCATCCTCGTCGCAAAGCCCGATCTCGCCATCTTCGACGAGCCGACCAACCACCTCGACGCCGACACGATCGCGTGGCTCGAAGAGTACCTCGTTCGCGAGTTCCCCGGCGCGGCGCTCCTCGTCACCCACGACCGCTACGTGCTCGACGCCGTGGCAACGCGCGTGCTCGATCTCGAATACGGGCAAGTTGCAGAGTACACGAAGCGCAACGACAGCGTCGGCGCCTTCGGCGACTATCTCGAGCAGAAGGCCGAGCGCTTCGCCCACGCCGAGCGCGTCGAGTCGAACCGGCAAAACTTCCTCCGCAAGGAGATCGAATGGCTCCGCCGAGGGCCGAAGGCGCGCGCGACGAAGCAGAAGGCGCGCATCCAGCGAGCCGAGACCGCGGTGAACGCCGAGGGGCTTCGCATTCGCCAAGAGGTCGATCTCGACGGCCTCCAATCGGGCTCGTCGCGGCTCGGTGGGACGATTGTCGAGCTGCGCGGCGTGACGCTCGATCTCGGCGAGCGGCGCCTCGTCGACAACCTGACGCTCCATATGGTGAAGGGCGATCGCGTCGGCATCGTCGGCCCCAACGGCGCGGGGAAGACGACGCTCCTTCGGATGATCACGGGCGAGCTCACCCCCACGATCGGATCGGTCGCGCGCGGCGCGCAGACGAAGATTGCCTACTTCGATCAGGGGCGCACGGCGCTTCGCGACGACTGGACGGTCTTCGAGAACGTGGCCGAGCGCGAGGGCGCGGACCGCACCGGCGCGGGTCCCGTGACGATCGGCGAGCGCGTTCTCGAGCTTCGCGCCTACCTCGAGCTGTTCCTCTTCGACGGCGCGGCCCTTCGCCGCAAAGTCTCGGCCCTCTCCGGCGGCGAGCGCGCGCGCGTCCAGCTCGCCCTCGCCCTCAAGAGCGGCGCGAACGTTCTCCTTCTCGACGAGCCCACGAACGATCTCGATATCGCGACGTTGAGCTCCCTGGAAGATCTCCTCGAGACGTGGCCCGGCTGCGTGATGGTCGTCTCCCACGACCGCTTCTTCTTGGACCGCGTGGCGACGTCGATTCTCGCGTTCGAAGGGGATGGTCGCGTGCAGCACTACGCGGGCAACTGGGAGAGCTACCGCGAGAAGAAGAAGGAAGACGAGAGAGCCGCGAAGGCGAAGGCCACCGCGGCCAAGGGGAAGTCGACTCCGCCGCCGGCCAAGCTCGCCGGCGGACGAAGTCGCTAATCGCAACTACCACGTACGACTACCCATTATAGCCGGTTCCATAGACGGGGCCGGCGTACGGGGGCGGCGGCGCTTGGCGCGGAACGTCGCGCCCCGAGATGCGCAGATAGACGATGACCATGGCGAGGTAGACGACCGGCCCCGCCACGAACGTGCCGACGCAGCAGGCCATGAACCCGCCAAGGTTGATGAGTTGCGTGACGATGAGGAAGAGGAAGATTCGCCCTCGCTGACCTTCGGTCGCTTTGAAGCTCGCCTTCAGCGACTCGATGGGGCCGAGCTCGGCCTCGGCGGCATACGTGGTCGACGCGAAAAGGGCACACCCCAGGTAGATGCCTGGGATGACCAAGAACGCGAGGCCCACGACGACGAGGATCGTCTGAAGGAGCCCCGTTGCGAGCACCGCGGGCGTGCGCCGGAATGCCGAGAAGAGCATTCCGAGCTGCGCCTGCTGGCCGCGGGCCACGGCGATGAAAATGCGCACGGTGCCGGGCCAGAAAAGGTACGTCACGAGCAGCGTCGATCCGCCACCGAAGCCGGTCTGCGTCCAGTACTCCGGTGAGAACATCACAACCTGTTTGCCGCCGCGCGCAACGAGGCCGACCATGGTGATGGCCATGTTCGGAATCGTGCTGAGCATACCCACGATGAAGACCGTGAGGACGAGCACGACCCAATTGGGTTTGAACATCTCCCACGCCCGCGAGAAGACTTCGCCAATTTCCCAAGGCTGAGGGGGCCCCGCCGCGATGGGGCCGTTCGGAGAGCCCGAGCCGGGCGTTTGAGGGGCTGCGTACGGGTTGTAATTCATGATTGAGTAGTACAGTCGACAGGGTGGAAGTTTAGGTGTTGGTCCTACAGTAGCGCTGACGCGGCGTAGGCGCCGCGCGGAAAACCCCGGTAGATAGGGGCCTTGCGTGACAACCCGCGTGCGCCTCCCCGCGCGATGGCCGCGCCCCGCAGCTGGCGGCCATCGACCGATGAAGGGACCAACCCGCAACTGCTGGGAAAACGGCCCACCAGGCTGGAGACCTCAGCTCGTACGGTTCCTGCAACCTCAGGCTGCTCCCGCGACACCACGCGGACGAACCGCCCGCACCTCGCGCAGGCAGGAGAATCACCCATGCGACGAAGGCTCGTAAGCGCACCCGTATGTCTCGTCTCCGCCCTCGTCACGGCATTTGCAACGGCCGCGTGCAGCGCTCCTGTAGATCAAGAGGTCGATTCGAAGACTCCGTCCGAATCGACATCGAATTTCGTAGTGAACGTGGGTAGTCCCCTGGGGCTGAAGCTGAACGCCAACGGGTTTGCGCGCACAGCCTCGTCCACGGGTGCAATCGATTCTACGAACCCCTTTTTCCTATCGCTCGGAACGAACGACCGGGCGTGTGTCTCGTGCCACCAGGTTGGCGAAGGGTGGAGCGTGACGCCGCTTGGAGTCCAATTGCGGTTTTTGCAGACCGATGGAATGGATCCCATCTTTAGGAATCACGACGGCGCGAACTCGCCGCTCCTCGACGTGTCTACGGTCGAAGCGCGGCGGTCGGCCTATAGCCTTTTGCTCGAGCGCGCCGTCATTCGTATTGGGCTTCCGGTCAAGGCCGACTCCGAGTTCGAGCTCTCCGTCGTCGACGACCCCTACGGCTGGGCGAGCGCGACGCAGCTCTCTCTCTTTCGGCGGCCACTCCCGACGACGAACCTCCGCTTCCTTGGCACGGTGAGCTGGGACGGGCGAAACACGATCGCGGCCGACCCTACGAACGTGCATCTAAGCCTGAAAAACCAGTCGAACGGCGCGTCGGTCAACCACGCGAAGGTCGCAGCTCCCATCGCCGACGACGTCCGCGAAGCCATCGTCGCGTTCGAGACGTCGATCACGACGGCGCAGGCCTACTCGTTCCGTGCAGGGGCCCTCGACGGCTTCGGCGCAAGGGGCGGCCCCGATTTGTTGCAATCTGCACCTTTCACCGTCGGTATGGGCGCCCCTCCCGCCGAGGTGTTTTCGGTATTCAGCGCGTGGGGTGAGCTCCCCAACTGGGCGTTCACCCAAGGGGCGCGCGACGTCGCCGAGGGGGAGCAGATCTTCACCACGAAAACGTTCGGCCCCTTCGGTGGAACCTGCTCGGGCTGCCACGACGCGCAGAACGTCGGCGGAAACTCCGGCTTCGAGATGTTCGACGTGGGGATTAGCGCGCCCGCGCGTCGCGCATCGAACGTGCCGCTCTATACGTTCCGCAACAAGACGACGGGCGAGACCCTCAGCACGACGGATCCGGGGCGCGCGCTCATCTCGGGCAAGTGGGCGGACATGAACAAATTCAAAGTACCGGGGCTCCGTGCGCTCTCGGCGCGCGCCCCGTACTTTCACGACGGGTCGGCGAAGACGCTTGGCGACGTCGTTCGCCACTACGACGAGCAGTTCGCCATCGGCCTCACCTGCGACGAGACGCGGAAGCTCACGGCGTTTCTCGAAGCGCTGTAACACCGGCGTCACCGACGCGCCGAGAATTGCTACGGCCTCGCCCGTTCTCACCGGGGCGAAAACGTGTAGCGTGCCGCGTCATGAGCACGATTCATTTCATTGGCGGCGAAAAGGGCGGAGTCGGCAAGTCGGTCGTTGCGCGGCTCTTGGCGCAGTACTGCATCGATAGGTCGCTCCCCTTCGTCGCGGTCGATGCGGACGTCTCCCACGGCGCCCTCGTCCGTTACTATGCCGAATACGCAACGCCCGTCGATCTCGAGAAGTTCGAGAGCGCCGACGAAATCATCGGGCTCGCGACCGCAGAAGATAGGCGTGTCATCGTCGACCTCCCGGCGCAGAGCGAGCGTGCGCTCTCGAAGTGGATGGAGGAGAGCGGCGTTCTCGACCTCGCACGCGCGTCGGGCGTCAACGTCGTGTTTTGGCATGTGATGGGCGACGGCAAAGAATCGATTACGACGCTCGAGCGCCTGTTCGCGCGCCACGGTTCGAACGCCTCGTACTTCGTTGTGAAAAACCTCGGCCGAGGGAAAGACTTTTCGTTGTTCGAGCAGAGCACTGCCCGCAGCACGGGCGACGCGCTCGGCGCAAAGGTGATTCATCTCCCTGAGCTTTACGGCCCGGCGATGCAGAAGATCGACCGCTTCGACGCGAGTTTCTGGGCCGCCGTGAACAACCCGGCCTTAGGCGACGGCGCGTTCACCCGAATGGACCGCCAGCGCATTCATGTCTGGATTCAGGAGAGCTTCAAGCAGGTCGCGTCGCTCGGCGACTCGTTCTGACGGAATTTTATTTGCCAATCACGGCGGGCACATGCCGTCGCACGACGCTCGCGCCGCTGCGCAGCTTGTCTGCGCCGCGTGCTCGGACGCCGACGCCGTGCAGCTTTTCTCCGCCGTTCCACAGTTCGATAGGCACGCCCCCCGCTCCACGTGGTTTTTCGCCGAGCGCGCACTGCTCGTGAGGTCCGTCGCGGGGGTTGCGCCCAGCGTCGAATCGGGCGCGGGGACGTTTGCTTTTCGTGAATCGCGACTGTTGGTGACGACGTAGAAAACCACGACGCCGACGACGAGCGCCAGAATCGCGCCGGCAATCTTGGATATGCTGGTTGCCATTCCGGTACCTTGGCGCACGCGCGCGTCGATTGATAAGAAAAGCGACGCGACGCGACGCCGCCGGGGCAAAAATGCCTCAGACGTGCTGGCGAGCACAGGTTCCCGACTTCAATGTTGAGGCGCGCGGGCTCACAAATCGCGGCGAACCCGCCGTTCGCCGGAAGAAGCGCGGCGGGCCCATCCGTTGCATCGTACGCTCGCCCATGATTTCCAAACTCGAGAGCGCGTCATGAAGTTCGGCCCTGGTGACGTCGACGGCTCACAAGTCGAAGACCGGCGCGGTGGCGGCGGAATGCGCATCGGCGCAGGCGCGGGCGGCCTCGGAGTCGTCGGCCTCGTCGCCTACATGATCATCAACGCCTTCTCGAGCGGACGGGCGCCCACGGCCGAAGAGCTCGAACGCCTTCGCCAGGCGGCCCAGCAGCGCGGTTCGAGCAACGACAACGGCACGGGCGCCGCCACCGGCTCGAAGACGACGCCCATTGTCGGCAGCTGTGAAGGGGTCACGTCGAAAACCGATCCGGCGAAGTTCATCGCGTGCGTCGAGACGAACATCCAATCGTTCTGGAAAGAGAGCTTCGACAAGCGCGGCAAAGGGCAATACGTCCCCTCGAAGTTGGTACTCTTCACCGACTCGACGACGAGCGGCTGCGGCTCGGCGAGCGCATCGACAGGCCCTTTTTACTGCCCTGCGGACAAGAAGGTTTTTCTCGATTTAGGGTTTTTTCGCGAGCTCGAAACGCGCTTCGGCGCCCAAGGCGGCGACTTCGCCGAGGCCTACGTGATTGCCCACGAGTACGGGCACCACGTGCAAGATCTCCTCGGGCGCGAAACGAAGATGCGCGAAGAGGCCGCACGGCACCCGAGCGACCAGAATGCGCTTTCCGTGAAGCTCGAGCTTCAAGCCGACTGCTACGCCGGCGTCTGGGGGCACGGCGCGTACGCGAAGGGGACCGTTGAAAAAGACGAGATCGCCCAAGCGCTCGACGCCGCGTCGGCGGTTGGCGACGATCGCATCCAGAAAGAGATGCGCGGCCGCGTTCAGCCCGAGACGTTCACCCACGGGTCGTCGGCGATGCGTCAAAAGTGGTTCGGCGTCGGCATGAGCACGGGCGACCCCTCGCAGTGCGACACCTTCGGCGAATAGCTCACAATCCTGCGCCCGTAACCGGCTCACTCGGTTTTCGCCGAGTGAGCCGTCGTGTTCGTGAAGCACGCGTTGCCGAGTCCGGTGCCGATCGTGAGCACGCCCCAGTGGGTGACGTCTCGCATAAACGGTATTTGGCTCAGCCCCTGAACGACGGCGTCGTTGTGCATCACGACGTGCGTATCGTGGTCGCCAATTCTGGGCAGCGCTTCGCGAATGAGGGATGGGAGGTGAAAGCGGCTGCTCTCCCAATTGCCGGGCAGGTTCTGCCCGCCGCGGGCGATGGAGCCGTCGGTCTCGATGACGCCGGGAACACCAATTCCAACGAAGGGCGCAGGCGTCAATCCGCTCTTCGACGCCTTCTTTATCAGCCCTTGCAGCATCGCGACGATGCGCGCGACCGCTTCGTCGCGCTTTGGCTTGTCGTCGCAATGGCGCCACAGCTCGGAGGCGACGACGGAGGGCCCAACGCCGTCTTTTGCTTTCGCGGACAAATGCGCCGCCGTCGTCACGACGCCTGCACGAATGTTCGACCCGCCGATGTCGACGGCGAGAATCGAGTCGAAGCCCGCGAACATCCACGCGGGGGCGAGGTGAACCGCGCCGATGAGCCCGGCTTCGTCGGGGTGGTGATGAATCGGCACGAGATCGACCGCGTGGCCGCCGGCTTTCAGGAGCACCGACGCGCGACCGATAGAGAGCTCGCCCACGCGGCTCGCGCGGAGGCCGCCGCCCACGACGATGCGCTGCACCTCGCGCCACGCCTTGGTTCGCAAGAAGCGCGCGGTGACCGTGGAAAGCTCTTTGGCGAACTCTTCGATGGCGCCGTGAACGACGCCGGCGGCCTCGGGGTCGCCTTCGGTGAGTAGCTTGTCGAGCTTCTTTTTGCTTATGTCGCTAGACGGGATATCGCCGAGCGGGTCGTCGCCAACCGCGCGGAGTCGCTCGCGCCAGTCTTCGAGGATCGCGCGGAAGGCTCGGTTGCTGGCCTTGTCGCCAATGAACCCTTCGGCATCGCGAAGCTCGG
>JANXMC010000638.1 GCA_025354825.1 Myxococcales bacterium | reverse complement strand
GCCGGTCGTCTGCGTCGCCCCGGTCAGATCTCCACCTGAACGCCGACCTCCACGACGCGCCCCGGAGGGAGCTGGAAGAACGCCGACGCGGAGATCGCATTCTGGCTGAGAAGCTTGAAGAACATCTTCCGCGGAAGGCTCATCCTCGACTTCCCCGTGAAAATGAGCGACTCGCGACCAAGGAAGAAAGAGATGTCGTTCACGTCGATGTCGACCCCTTTTCCATTGAGCTTGGAGAGCACACTTGGGATGTCCGGAACTTCCATGAAGCCGTAGACGACCTTCGTTCCGTAGAACCCTTCGCCGTAGTCGACGACCTCCGTGATCCGCTCGTCGTCGGTAACTTCCGGGACGTGGCTGGTTTGCACGACCAGGAGCACGACACGGTTGTGGAGCGTCTTTGCGTGCTTGAAATAGTGAATCAACGAGTTCGGAACGCCCGGGTTGCTCGTCATGAAGACCGCCGTCCCCTTCACGCGGTGCGGCCGCTCGACGCGCACGCTGGCAAGGAACAGATCGAGCGGCATCGCCGCGCCTTTCAACACGTTCGCGAGGGCGGCGCGCCCGCGCTGCCACGTGAGCATCACGAACGCCGTCCCGAGCGCGATGGCAATCGTGATGTACCCGCCCTCGAAGAACTGCGTCGCGTTGCTGGCGAAGAACGTGAGATCGACCGCGACGAGGGCCACGCAGGTCGGCAGGAGGTACCGCCGTTTCCAGTGCCAGACCTTGGTCGCCACCAGGTAGAAGAGGACCGTCGTGAAGGCCATCGTGCCGGTCACTGCGAGGCCGTAGGCCGGGGCGAGGTTGTGAGAGCTCCGGTAGCCGACGACGAGCAGGATGCACAAGACCAGGTAGGTCCAGTTGACTTGGGGGACGTAAATCTGCCCCTCCATGTGAGCGTTCGTATGAACGACGTTCACGCGGGGAAACAGCCCGAGCTGAATCGCCTGATGAACCAGGGAGAACGCGCCCGAGATGAGCGCCTGGCTCGCAATCACAGTCGCCACCCAGCTCAGGGCCACGAGCGGATAGACGAAGAGCGCGGACGACGGCACGAGGGCGTAGAAGACGTTCCCGTCGAGGATTGGCGTAGGGTCGAGCATGCGCGCGCCTTGGCCGAGGTAGTTCACGAGGAGCGCGGGCCAGACGATGAAGAACCATGCGCGCCGCACGGCCATGCGGCTGAAATGCCCCATGTCCGCGAAGAGGGCCTCACACCCTGTGATGCAGAGGTCGACGGACCCAATCACGTACAGCGTGGCCCGCGGGAACTTGAACACGTACCGCGCGGCGTGGATCGGGTTTACGGCCGAGAGGATCTCGGGGTGCCGGGCGAAGTTTGCGACCCCCATGATGATCAGGACGAGAAACCACAGGGCCATGACGGGCGCGAAGATCGTACCCACCTTCGAGGCGCCGAAGCGCTGGATCGCGAAAAGCGCGATGAGCGTCGCGATCGACAACCCTGGGATGTACGGCGACCACCGGTGGGTCACGACCTCGAGCCCCTCCCACGCGGACATGATGGAGAGGGAAGGGGTGATGACGCCGTCCCCCAAAATCATGCCGGATCCGACGACCGCCATCAAGACGACCAGCTTCATCGCGCGGGGCGAGAGTGAGGTCGCGGCTTTCGCCTTTAGAAGTGCGAGAATCGAGAAGATCCCCCCTTCGCCCTGGTTGTCCGCCTGCATGATCAGGAAGACGTATTTGAAGCTCACGACGATCGCGATCGCCCAGACGAACATCGACGTCCAGCCGAGCACCTCGGCCTCGCCGTAGTACTGGCCGAGCGCCATCGTCATCTTGTCCTTTATGCCGTGGACCGACATGAGGTGGGACGAAGCGGTTTCCGACATAGCGTAGAGCGGCGATGTCCCGATGTCGCCGAAGACGACACCGAGGGCCGCCCAAGTGAGAAGGCGGAGGGACGAGCGGGGGTGAAGCACCGCAGCGGCGGGCGAGCGCGGTGGGTCGGAGGTCAGCGACGACGCTTGGGACATGGCGGATCGAGGGACGCGACTCGCCGACGCCCAAATCGGGGCGTCGCGTGCGCTGAGCGCAGAAGCCTACGAAGTTCGGTATAAAGAAATCGTCAAAACGGACGCGCTTAGCTTCGGTGCCTCTGCCGCGTAGCCAACACGCTCTGCAGCCCATCACGAAGCCGTACTGTACAACGGGGACCTCCCCTCTACGACGACGTTTGCCCAGGGCTACTGCGCTCTCGGTTCCACGCGAATTGGCGGCGGAGAATCGACCGCCGAGGCGTCCGCGGTGGCGCCGAAAGAGTACGCGTGCGGCAGCTATACAATTGGTACAAGAGGACTAAGGAACCCAAGGGCGCGACGGCGACGTCACCACGTCGGGCTTGGTCGGCGACGGCGCAGGCCGGGCGGGCGGCGTCGCCGCGGGCTTCGGTTTCGTCTTCGCCGGAGCCCCATGAAGCGTGACGTCTGGACTTCCGCCGTGGGTCTCGCGGCGCGGATCGTCGTCGTTGTCCTAACGGCCTGCGGATCGGTGAGCGGGTCGTCACCCAACGATGGCGACGACGGAGGCGCGCTATCGGAGGCGGCGACACGCCTTGCCGGCGTTTCCCGACCTGCCGTTAACGGGAGGAGCGTCCTGTCGACGACACCCCGTGCGACGGCGTCCGCATGCCGCGAGCGTTCGAGATCGTGAAGCCGCCGCCTCTCACGAGCTCGCAGCTCGCGACCCTTCGCGCGTGGATCGCGTCGGGCGCCCGCGGCCCCACGGCACGGAGCACCACGACGCGGTGACGCGGCCGTCAGTCGCCCATCGTGGGGTGCGACGCGACCAACGGGTTCGCCACGGCGTGGAGGTAGATGGGCTTGCTCGGGGCCATCGTGATGTTCTTCACGACCGGCTTCGGCGGCGGCGTGTCAGCCCCTTCGAGGCGAGCATGGGCGATGAGCGTACCGAGGATGACTTTCATCTCGTAGGTCGCGAAGGCCGCCCCCACACACCGCCGAGCACCGCCTCCGAAGGGCGCCATCTCGAACGGGGTGTACTTCCGAGTTAGGAAACGCTGGGGCCAAAACCGCGACGGCTCCGACCACACGCTGGCATGGTGGTGAAGCAGCGTGAGCGCGACGGCGACACTCGCCCCTTCAGGCACGGCGACGCCACGCACCGTCACGTCGCGGGCGGCGCGCCGGATGGCGATTGGAACGACGGGGTGCAGGCGCAGCGCCTCGTTGCACACGGCGCCGAGCAACGGCAGCTCGGCGAGCGCGTCGGGCGACGGTGCCGCGCCTGCACCGGCAATCTCGGCGCGAAGCTCGCCCGTGAGCGTCGCATCGCGCCCCAAGTAGAAAAGCGCCCACGCGAGCGCCGTCGCCGAGGTCTCGTGGCCTGCAACTAGCAGCGTGCACAGCTCGTCGGAAAGGTGCTCGTCGCTCAGCGCCTCGCCGTCCTCGTAGCGCGCGGCGACGAGGAGGCTCAGCACGTCCTCGCGCTCGCTCGCCCTCGATTCATGCTGTGCCTCGGCCCGTCGCGCCGCGATTTCAGCGTGAAGCAGCGCGCGAAAGGCATCTCGAGCCTTTGCGAAGCGCGCCCACGGCCCGATGCCGCCGAATCCGCGACGCAGCGCAGGAAGCGCCACCAGCGGCGTCGTGTAGCCGTCGAGCATCGCGACGATGGTCTCGTGGAAGCGTGCGCGCGTCGCTTCGTCGCGCACGCCGAAGATCGCGCGAAGGATCACGTCGAGCGTAATGGCTCGGGTCATCGCCTGCACGTCGAGCCGTGCGTCGCCTGCGGCGGGCCAGCGAGCGATCTCTTCGAGGGTTCGCGACTGGATGATGCGGCCGTAGGCCCGCATGCGGTCGCCGTGGAAGGGCGGCATCATGATCTTCCTCTCGCGGCGGTGGCGGTCGCCTCCGAGGAGAATGAGCGAGCCCGCACCGAGCAGCGGCTCGACGGGGTTGTTCTCCGTAGGGACGAACGCGTCGGCGGGCGCACCGAAGATGTCTCGCGCTCCGTCGGGATGGCCCGTGACGAGGACGTCGCCGAGGCCGGGGAAGCGCACGCGAAAGGGGTCGCCGCGCTCTTCGAGGCGTCGCGCGAAGAAGCGCTCGGGGCTCGAGGTCAGCGCCATCACGTCGAGCGCGCCTCCAGGGCCCGGCGCCGCCGCAGGTGTATCGATCACGAGGCCATCTCCCCGCGCGGCGCCCCTTGGAAGCGCACGTTGAGCATTGTGTTGAGCGGGTAGAGACGCCGCACGTCGACCGTCGCGGTGGGCACGCTCACCTCGGCGATGCGCGCGAGCTCGTCGTGGGCGTAGAACTTTCGCGCGGTCACCCACGAGTCGTGAATGAGATCGGGCTGAAACGAAAGGAGCGAGCCGAGGCCGACGAAGCCGAGCATGAAAAGGCTTCGGTAGCCGTCGAATCCGAAGAACGCCGTCGTGGCGATTCGCGAAGTCTCGGCAATCATCTGCCCGAGCTGCCCCGGCGAGAAGTGGTGCATGCTCTGCGCGATGAAGACGACGTCGAAGGCCTGATCGGCGACGTCGGACATCGCGAGGGCGTCGAGGTGGCGGAAGGAAACGGGCAGCCCGCGCTCCGCGGCGACGCGGTTCGCCGTGTCGACGTAAATGGGGACCACGTCCGACCCTTCGACGACGACGGGGATTCCGCGCTTCGCGGCAATCGCCGACACGGCGTGGGCAAACCCACCCGCGCCGCTGGCCAGCTCGAGCAGCCGCGCCGGGCGGCCGGTGCGCGTCGCCACCTCGCGGAGCGTGGGCTCCATCTGGGAGAGAAAGCGTCGGTACGACCCGGTGGCGACGTTCATCCCGTGCACGGCGCGAACGATGCGAAGCTTCTTCGTCTCCGGATAGTCGGGCCTATCGAGATACTCGATGGCGTCGGTTCGCAGACCCCGGTCGAAGGCTTCCCTGATCTGCGCGAAGCCTCCGCGTGCGCGGGCTGCCTGAAAGCGCGCCTCGCGGAAACGGGCCATGTCGCCGTCGACGAGCGAGACGACGTCGCGCGGCAGGGCTCGGGGATTTTCGGAGTCGCGGATTGAGAATTGAGGAATCACGCAGGGCGGCTAGCGCGCGGTGGGCGGCTTGTCGAGGCGCATCGATGCGGCGGCGGGGGCCGAACCTCCGCATTTTCTGCGATTCGCCGAACCTCACACCCACTTTCGAGCGACCTCCAAGATCTCCACAATCTCCTCTTCCGTGCGCCCTTCGCTGAGCGACACGAGCGCTCTCCTAAGCTCGGGCTCGGCACATGCGTCGGCGAGCTCTCTCACGACTTCGCGTCCGTCGACTCGAACGCGTAGGAGCGCCACGGCGGCTCCCACGCGCGTTGCGGTGCAGCTCGCGGCGTCGCGGGCGATGCCCGTGAGCTCCTCTTGTTTCAGCGCTGCGACTCTATAGTGGGTCGCATCACCTCGGACCGCGCCGTCGATCTGCGCGAGCCAAGCCTTGCCGTCGCCCGCGCGGCTCGCGAGCAACATCGCTGCGGTCTGCGTGTCTCCACGCACGCTCTTCGTGCGTTCGAGCGCGGTCATCACGTGCGTGCTCAGCGACCGAGCTTCGTCGTCTCGACCTGTGAGGATCCACTGGGTGTTCGCGGCGCGCAGCGCGAACGTTTTCCCAGAACGTAGCTTCACAAAGGTATCGGGAGCGCCCACGGCAAATGGCACCTTTGCGCACTCGACCGATTCGATTTCGGCGAACGGGAAAAACCTCTCGCTCCAAAACCAACGTCGCGTGAAGCCGTCGGAGCCGACGACCACGCGCCCTCGAAGAAAGCCCGCAACCCAAACGAGAAGAACCGACGGCGGCGTGACGGCGAAGAGGAGAATCAGACCCACGTCGCTGAACGTCTGGATCGAGTGGTGGAAACCTATGAACGCGAGCACGCCGAGTGGAAAGAACACCGCGCGAAAGCGCGTGCCATAGAGCGGCATGATCGCGAAGCTCGTGCGCCTATCGCCAGGTGCACGTCCGACGAGGCGAAGCATTCGCGCGGCGTCGCCCGCACGCATCGTGAGCTCCTGTGAGTGATCCCGAAATGTGAGCCTCACAGTGACGGCGCCCCGCTGACGCGGAATGATCTTCGCTTCGGAAACCTCGGCAAAAGGGACAGGCGCGCCGTCGCCAATCACAAGCTCGAGAGGCGTTACGCGTACTACGACACGCACCGAACGCGGCACCAGAACACCCTTGGCGATCGCCACGGCAAAGAGTGCCGCAACTCCCGCGACGTAGTACCCGCCCGAGATTGTCGTGGGGTCGACGTGCTCGTACACGATTGCCGCCAGCGACAGCGCAAGGGCGACCGCCGCCAGCGTCCAATCGGACTGCAGACGGTAAGCGACGAGCTCGGCCGACCTTGCTCCCTCTGGCTCCACGGGCGACGTCTCGGCCATCTTCACGAGAAGCGTACCGGACGCGAGCCATCAACGGGAGCGCGCTCACTCACCCTCGACGCAGCACCTCGCGAATCAGCGCTTCGAGCTGCTCGGTGCGAAACGGCTTCTGCAAAAAGTCGTGATGCTCGTCGGCGCTCGCCCGCCGCTGCAGCTCGCTCTCCGCATAGCCGCTCATCACGATGACCTGCAGCTTCGGGTGGCGCGCGCGCAGCCTCGTCAAGGTCTCGAACCCATCCAGGCCCGGCATTGTGAGATCGAGCAGCACCAGATCGCACGGCGCCTCGGCCCCCTCACACATTCGTAACGCCTCGTGCCCACTCGCCGCCAGCGTCACGCGATGGCCCGCCGACTCGAGCATCATCGCCGCAGCGTCGCGCACGTGGCGCTCGTCGTCGACCACGAGCACCCGTACCGCGCGCCCCTCGACTGCAACGACCCCGCACGCCGCCTCTGCGGGCTCAGCGCTCACGTTGCTCACGGGGAGATAAATCGTGAAGACCGACCCTTCGCCGGGGGCGCTGCGCACGAGCAAACCGCCACTGTGCGCGCGAACGATGCCGAGGCTCGCCGCCAAGCCGAGGCCGCGCCCCGAAAACTTGGTGGTGAAGAACGGGTCGAAGATGCGGGCGCGCGTTTCGGGCGCCATTCCCACGCCGTTGTCTTCAATCTGCAGCGTCACGAGCGCCTTGCCCGCCGCGCCCGGCGCGACGATCGCCATACTCCAATCGACCTCGCTCGCATCCACGGTGAAGGCGCGCACGACGACGCGCCCTTCGCCGCCCGCCAGCGCCTCCGTCGCGTTGAGCATCAGATTGAGAATCACCTGCTGGAGTTGGGATCGATCCGCCAGCACGGTGGGGAGGGAGGCCGGAAGCGAGAGATCGAGCACGACGTTTTTCGACGCCGATGCACGTACGAGATCGGCCGTGGCCTGCGCCAGATCCGTGATGCGCAGCGGCTCGGCGGGAGCGCGCCCGCGGCCTGCGTAGGCCAACATTTGAGCGCAAAGCGCGGCGGCGCTCTCACATGCCTCTTCGATCGCTGTGAGCGATCGACGGACGATGCCGGTCGGGGGAGAGTTTACGCGCGCCACCGAGGCCATTCCCAAAATAGCCGTCAGGAGATTGTTGAAGTCGTGCGCCACGCCGCCCGCCAAGAGGCCGAGCGCTTCGAGGCGTTGCGTCTCCTGAAGCTTTCGTTCGAGGTCGAGGCGGGCCGCTGCCGCGCGCTTCCGCTCGGTCACGTCGCGCGCGCTGCTGATGATGACCTCACACCGGCCGTCGGGTCCGATGAGCGGTACGACGCGCGACGCGTAGCTTACGACACGGCCGTCGGGCGCCGTGAACTCGAACTCTTTTTCCCCTTCGAGGCCCGTCTCGAAGACGCGTTTGTAGACCGCCTGAAAGCTCGTCACGAGAGCTTCGTCTAGCCCCAGCTCGCGGTGATCTTTCCCCTCGAAGTCGGCCGGTCGCGCGCCCGATGCCGTGGTGATGGCGTCGTTGACGAAGACGTGGCGGTAGTTACGATCGATGATCGCAATGATGTCGGGCGACTTTTGTACAATTTGCTCGAAGCGCCAGTCGAGCGTGGCATTGAGCAGCGTGCCCACGAAGCGGGCCCCGTCGCGACGCACGACGAACGCGCGGGCGGGCGCCCCTTCGGCGCCCACGCTTAGCTCGAACGTCACTTCGTTTTCGCCCGCGCCCAGCCCCGCAATCGCATCCCGAACGCGGTCGGCATTGGCGCGCAGCCGGCCCGATGGGATGCGCGCATCGGGACCTGTGATCGGAGCCCCCGCCAATGTCGCGAAGGTTGGGGACGCCGCGACCACCGCGAAGCTCCCCTCGACGACCTCGAGGATCGCCACGGGCGCCGCAACCGCGGCGATTCCAACGTTCTCCGATTCCCCGGGCATGGAACCAAGTGTCGTTGCGCGAGCGCCCCTTGTCGACGTCTTGCGCATCGAGGCAACCCTCCATTTTCGGCGGTATCGCCCCTTTCACCACCGTGCGTCGCGCGAGCACCTCGGGTGGGACGGCGTGATCGAGGAGAGACGGCACGGGAGAGTGGGCTCACGTGGGCGCCCCCGGGCGAGCCTCTGCCGAGCGCGCGGCCGCACACTTCGCCGCAGCCGCTCCTGCGGCACCAAATTCGACGCGCCCCCGCGGGGACGGCGCGGTCACCGTGCGTGGGTGCCCGACGGTGATCCGTGCAGCTTGCTCCAATACACATCAACGCATCCCGCGTGCGTCGGCATTGGCGATAGCCAAGGACGGTAGGGCAAGACCACGTCTACGGTACAAATACGAATCGCATGGTCTCGTGCGATCGATTCCAAGCCGTCGAGCAGCTTCTCCAGCCGAGCGCCGCTGAAGGGGCAGTACAGAAAAAACACAGTTCCAAGCGCCATCGGCTCGGCGCTCTCGACGGCATCCCCTTCGACGACGGACAGCTTCGTGGCGTCGAGCCTCGCCGCAAGGCCGCGGGCTGCGCTCGCCATTTGGGGCTGAATTTCGATACAAATCGCGCGCGCGCCCGTTGCGAGGTGCACCAGCGCCGCCGCCCGCCCAACGCCTCCGCCCACGTCGACGAACACGTCGTCCGCGCGCACGCGGGCGCCGTCCATCGCTTCCAAAAGCGCATCGACCGCGCACGGTAAGTACGGCACGCAGCCGCGCGGAAGCTCGGGGCCGTCGTCGGGAATGGCGTTCAAGCCCAACACGACGTCGAGCCAGGCATCGCGCTCTGTCCGCGGCACGTCGACGATGGACTCTCGAACCTCGGCAGGCGGTACCGGCCGCTTCGCGAGAGCCATCTTGAGCCTCTCGGCGCTCGCGCGGTGCGCTTCGTCCACCACGGAAGGATACCCAACCCGAGAGGTCGCCGAATCGAACTATTTGCCGTCGGCGGTATTGGGCGATCCGCGCTCGAGCCACTCGACGATGCGGAGGCGCTCGGCATCGGAGGGCTGCGCGGTGGCCTTGGGAGGCGGCATGACCTTGCCGTCGAGGTGCCGCGTGTCGACGACCGCGAGGATGATCTTCGTCGACGCGAGCCAATCGGCGTACGTGTCGAGCCTCATAATTCGGTACGCGCGGTCGTGCTGCCCATTCGTTCCGCCTTGGGAATGGCACGCCGCGCAGTTCTTCTGCACGAAGGCGCGCGCGGGCGCATACAGCGTTCCGCGCATCGCTTGGGAGGGGGGCCTCGCGGCCGCGGCGTGGCTCATGGCTAGGGCGCCGACGGCGCCCAACGCGAGCCCAGCGCACGACCGCACGGTGATCATCGCGTGATCGTAAAGGCGTCCAGCGCCGTGCCCGAGGGGACGAAGGCGTTCACCGAGAGCGTGGTCGCCGTGGCGTTGACGGAGACGTAGTTGAGCGTGCTCTTCGAGAAGTGGGTCGTTGCGATGGGGCGCGCGGTGTAGAGCGGCGCGCCCCCGCCGCCCGCAACGAGGTAGACCGTCCCCTTCGACGCACGGAGCGCGTTCGTCGTGTCGACCGTCGCCTGTCCGAAAATCTGGTTCGACCGCTCGTAGATGTGGTCGTGCCCGGTGAAGTAGATCGTCACGTTGTACGTGTCACAGATCCGCTCGACGGCCGCGTCGCCGGAAGCGCCGTGATCGCCCCCGCTGTAGATCGGAAAGTGGCTGTAGACGAAGCGCCACGCGGCGTTCTTCGCCTCCGGCTTCTTGAGCTCGTTCTCGAGAAACGCCGTCGCGAGCGACGGGTCCATCCCAAGACTTACGAAGTAGGCATTTCCGAGTGAGAAGCCGTAGGTCTCGCTGTTGTTGCGCACGAGCGTCGGTGTGAACGCGAGGAGCTCGGAGAGCGTCTCGTGGTTCCCGCGTGAAACGAGATACATGTTGCTCGCGAGGAGCGCCGCGATGTTCGCGTTGCGCGTGGTAATCGTTTTCCACTGCGCCGAGCCGTAGCCGTCCCACAGGTCGCCCGTGTCGAGAATGAGCTGCGGGTTCGTCGTGGCGACGCCGTCCATGACGGTCTGGTGAAGGTCAGGGTTCGTGCGTGAGTCGCCGAGGACGGCGAAGCGAAGTGCGTTCGGAGGCGGGGGAGGGCCCGCGTCCGGGTGGCCGCCGCCGCCGGTCGTCGATCCGCCGCCGCCGGTGGTCGATCCGCCACCGGGAGGCGGCTGGCCGGGGTCGCCAACCGTCGCGTCGCCGGCGGTGCCCGAATCGAGGTCGTCGGTCGTCGAGCTGGGGTCGCCCGAGCACCCGACGAGGGCGAGAGAGCCAAGGACAAGCGTGACGAACGCTTGCGCGTGCACCGATGAGAGGATTCGCAGTCTCATTTCCATGTCCCCACTAGCTCTCTCAACGGGCGAACGAGCCGCATGCGCGCCTGCCGGGCGACACGCCCAGAGTGTACGATTACGGCCTCTCGGGAAGGAACGGCGCTTTGCATCGCGCGGCTCGCCTCTCAATCGGTATCCGATGGTTACACGCGTTCGGTGACGATGAAACGAAATGTACAACCGAAGGGCCCGCCCGCCGGATCGGCGGCGCCGAAGCCGCTCGCCAGCGGCGCGCCGAAAGCGAAAGACCCGAAGGACGTCGGTGCCCCTGCGCCGAAGGGCAAGCTCGC
>JANXMC010000604.1 GCA_025354825.1 Myxococcales bacterium | reverse complement strand
AGCTCCGTCGCCAAGTGCAGAAGCAGATGGAGACGCTGGCGACGTGGACGGGCGAGGTCGAGCCGCTCGGCGCGTCGGGGAGCCGGCCGTCGTTCAGCCCCACGGGGTCGGGCGTGATGGAGCGGATCGTTACGGGCGAATACCCGAATCCGATGGCCCCTCAGCTCGCGCCCAACGTGGTTGTGGCGCCGAAACGGAACAAGGCGCTCCTCATCGGCGCAGGGGTCGCGGCGATTACGGTTCTCGGCTTCGGCGCGGGGCTGCTCATCAAGCCGTCGGCACCCGTCGCGCAAGCGCAAGCTGCCGGCGAAGGGGTCGGCTCGACGAAGACGGGCGCCGCCGCCGTCGGCGCGGCGAACGTGACGGGCGGGCCCGCGGGGCAAGCGCAGGTCGAGGCCGAGTCGTTCCACCTCACGCTCAGCAGCGATCCTCTCGAAGCGCAGGTCGAGTGGGTGAGCAAACCCGTTGGCCAGACGCCGATGATGATCGACCTCATGGCGGGTCCGCAGACGTTCGTCCTCTCGCGGGAGGGGTTCTTCAACGCGACGGTCGTCGTCAACGTGACCGACGCGATGGCGGGACAAACGCAGTCACGCACCGTCGTGATGGTGCCGCGCACCAAGGGGGCGATCGCCGCCGCGGTGGCTCCTCAAGTCAACGTCGTGACCGCGCCCGCAGCGCCGTCGCGAGGCGGCTCCCACGCGTCGAGCGCGGCGCCGGCGCCTGCGCAGGCGGCCGCTGCGGCGCCCGCCGTCGAGAGCGCACCCAACGTCGCAGCCGCGATTCGTGCCAATCCGCCACCGCCGCCCGCGCCCGAGCCTCAGAACGCGGCCAAGGCGGCCGAGCCCGCGCAAGCGCCCACGGTGGTCGCGCTCGCCGCGCCGCCTCCCGTCGCGGCACCCGTGGCCATGGCTGCGGCGGACGCGCCCGCACCGAAAGCGGCGATGCCTTCGGCGCCCTCGGTGCTGCCCTTCGGCCCCGAGATGACGCGCCCCGTGCTGCTCTCGGGCAGCGACCCCGTCTGGTCGCGCGAGGCGATCGTCTCGGGCGTCGAAGGGGTGATGATTGCCAAGTGCACAGTCACGGCGATGGGGACGCTCGAGAGCTGCCGAATCGTCAAAGGGCTGCCGTACATGGATAAGGCGATGCTCGACGCGCTCGCCACGCGCCGTTACACGCCGGTGATGTACCAAGGCAAACCGGTCGCCGTTGAATACGTCTTCAACGTTCGCCTCGCGAAGAAGAACTAAGCGTCAATCACGAACGGTGCCCTAGGGCGCGGACGCGAGCTCGAAACGGAGATACTCTGGTTTTTCGCTCGTGGCCTCGCGAAAGCCGCATTTACGAAGCACGGCGCAGGACGCGGCGTTCTCGGCGGTGGCGTGGGCGATGACGAGGGAGACGAGGCCGCTCGCGAAGGCGTGCTCGACGAGGGCCGTGACGAGCTCGGTCGCAATGCCAATTTTGCGATAGTAGGTTGAGACTGAATACCCAATTTCGCAGATGCGGTCTGCGCCCGGTGGTCCGAAGTAGCCGCCGGCGCCGACAAGCGTCGTCGGCTCGCCCTTGTAGGGGTTCATCAGCGCGTACCACGAGTACCAAGGGACGACGCTGGGCCCGCCCTCGGCCACTTGCGTGCGAAAGAACGCGATGGCGTCGCGATCGTAGTCTCCCGGCGGCCAGTCCATCGGCACGCAGGCGTCGACCGCGGTCGAGAGCTGGCGCGTTCCCGCGAGCTCGGCGTCGAAAAGGGCCGTCGTCGCGGCGCGCAGCGTGAGCCGCGGCGTATGAAGTTCGATATTACGCACGATAAGAAGAAAGGCGCCCGCGGCTTGGGGGGGGGTTCGCCGCGAACGCCACTCCGGTACGAAGCAGAGCGCGTGCCACGGTTGTCGAACGCCAGATCATGGGGATAGGCCAACGCTGGTTTCGGATTTGAAAGACGACGTTGCGGGGGTGAACGCGCCGTCGCCTCCGGATGCGACCCACGCGGCGACGTCGGCAAGCCCCGCGTCGAGCGAGACCCGCGGCGAATAGCCGAGGACGCGGCGCGCCTTGTCGATCGAATACGCGTGGGGGCGGCCGAGGAACCGCACGGTGTCGACAAGCGCGATGCGCTCGCCCTTCAGAACCAGGTGGAGCCGCTCGGCAATGCCGAGGCCGAACGTGAGGAGCGCGCCGGGGGCCGTGGGGACTTTGGTGATGCCGATCATCTTCGCGAGTCGTTCGTAGAACGCGAGGCAGGTCGTCGTGTCGCCATCGGTGACGTTGATCGATTGACCAAATGCGCTGCCGCCGTTTTCGAGACTGGCGAATATCGCATCGACGAGGTTGTCGACGTGAACGTGATTGAGAATGCCGCGTCCGCCATTGGGCAGTACGAACTGCCCTTTTTTCATAAACTCGAGGGGCGCCGTAATCCACGCGCGCGATCCGCGGCCGTACACGTCGCCGGGGCGAAGCGCGATGACGCGCATGCCCCCGCCGCCGCCCGCGTCGTCGAAGTCGAGGGCCACCTTCTCGCTCTCGATCTTCGTAATGCAATACGGGTTACCTTCGCCGCGCAGCGGCCCGTCTTCCGCGACGTTGGGGGCGAAGTCGAAGCCGTAGACCATGACGGACGACAAGTGTACGAAGCGCGCAGCTCCGGCGTTGCGCGCGGCGTCGGCTACAGTGCGCGTCCCCTCGACGTTCACTCTGCGGAACTCGGCGAGCTCGCCGCCCGCCGCGACCGTGGCGGCCGTGTGCACCACGAAGTCGGCGCCGCGCACCGCTTCAGCCGCTGCAGCGCGGTCGTTCATGTCGCCCACCACGACCGTTGCGCCAACGGCTCGCGCCTTGGCTGCACCGCCTTCGAAAAGCTCGAGCCCGCGCACGATGAGCCCGGCCTGCGCGGCGCGCGCGGCGAGCCGCAGCCCGATGAAGCCGCCGATGCCGGTGATCGCAACCGTCTTACCCGCGAGGTCCATGTGGGGCGCACGGTAACTTGGATTGCGTGGGTCGCAAGGCGCGGAAGTGCATAGCCGCTTCGGTGCGCTATTCTTTTCGTGACGAATGGCGATTCCAGCCGGTCCAACGCATTCCACGGTCCGCGGATCGGCAGCGTCTCCAGTGCCTCTCGTCACGCACGTTCGAAGCACGATGATCGTCACGTCGCTACAGAACCTCCGCGATTACGGATTTCTCGACAGGTACTTGAAGGTCGTCCACCCGAAAGATCGCGACGCGCTCTTTTCGCTCGTGCCTGGCGTTTGGGTCGACGGCGCGTTGATCCTCGCGCACTACCAAACTTGTGATCGAATCGGTCTCACGCCCCCCGAGATCATCGAGCTTGGAAGGCAGAACGCGCGTCGCCTCCAAAACGCCCTTCTCTCCGTGATTCTCCGCGCGGCCGGCGCCGCGGGTGTCTCGCCGTGGCTCCTCACACGCCATCTGCCGAGCATGTGGGGGCGGAGCTACCGCGGCGGCGGCATCGAGTCGCACCGCGTTGGCGAACGCGAAGCCCGCGTGGAGATTTTGGGATTCCCCCCGGCAAGCGTCGCCTACTCACGAATCGCGTGGCGCGGCGTGCTGCAGGGGGGTCTCGAGCTTCTCGACAAACGCGTTCGCGTCGGTGAGCTCACGGGCTTTTGCACGCACGACAGCCTCGGATATCGGGTGAGTTGGGAGTAGAGCGAAGGGGAGAAGTTCCTTGCAGCTCATCACCGCTCGTCAAATCTTGCGCCCCCTCGTTCCGGACGACGCGCGCGCACTGTTCGATCTCGATGCCGACCCGATCGTCCGCCAGTACGTCCCCGACGAAGCGCCCGTCTCGGTCGACGCCGTCCGCGCCTCCCTCGAACGCTATCAAGGGGTCTATCGCGACGACGGCTTCGCGCGCCTCGCCGCCATCGATCGCGTGACGGGCGCGCTCCTCGGATGGTGCGGCCTGCGGCGTCAACCCGACGGCGAGGTCGATCTTGGGTACCGCTACGGGCGCGCCGCGTGGGGGCGCGGCCTCGCGACGGAAGCGTCGCGCGCGTCGATCGCCGACGGCTTCGACCGCCTCGAGCTACCCCGTATCATTGCCCATGCGCGCTGCGAAAATGGGGCGTCGCTGCGAGTGCTCGAGAAGATCGGAATGAAGCGGGTGGGGCAGGCCGAGCTCGCCGGCCACCCGTGTTTTGGATATGCGATGAGCGGGTCCGATCCGCGGCTCTAAAATCCCACGTCGCGCGCCGCCCTCACAGTCGCCGTCGCCGCCGACGTCCCAAAGCCGTTCAACGTGCGGTTCGTGTGCGCGACGACCGTCTCCGCCGGGAGCACGTCGTTGTCGTTCGTCCCGTGGGCGTCGCCCACGAGCGTGACGTCGTACCCTTGCGTCACGGCACGCCGAACCGTGGTGTCGACGCAGTATTGCGACATGCAGCCGACGACGACGAGGTGCCCCACGCCGAGGGCGCGGAGGTCGGCGTCGAGGCGCGTTTCGTGGAACGCATCGCATGCGTCCTTCGAGACGGACGGCTCGTTCGCGTGGGGCGCGACCGACGAGTGAACTTCGTAGTCGGGACTGCCTTTGCCGCCAACGCTCGTGTCTTGGATATACAAAACCGGTACGTGGGCCGCCCGCGCCTTCTCGAGGACGACATTGATATTGGAAAAGAGTGCCTCTTGATTCCGCACAGGGCGTTCGCGCGCGAGAAGCCCGACTTGAACGTCGATGACGAGAACGGCCTTACGGCGAGGGGGCGATTCGGAGGTGCTCATTCCCGAACAGTAGCAAGCTGGCGCGCGGCGCTGCGCGCTCGCGTCGATTGCAAAGCGCGTACGCACGGTTGCGCTCGGTCGTGGCTATAGTGCGCCGCAGATGGAGGCACGGAGCGAGGTGAAGGGCGTATGGTTCGCTACGGCGAAGAAGTACGCCTCGGAGAAGTTCGGCCCCCTCGCCGTTGCCGATCTCATCGCGAATGTAGGCCCGGCCTGCGCCGAAGTGCTCACCCACGGGATCGCGTCGGCGTGGTACCCGGAAGAGATCTTCGGCGAAGCGCTCGCGGGGATACGCCACGTTCTCGCGGGGGACGACAGCGCGCTCTTCGTTCGCGTGATGGAAGAGGCGACCCTCGTCGGGGTAAACCGCTTCATCTCGAGCCTCATCGGCAAGGCGAACCCCGCCTTCGTGATGCGGCGCGTCCCCGCAATGTGGGCCCACGTTCGCCGCGGCCCGGCCGTGGTGACCGTCGACGCGACCGACGCGGGCGCCGAAGTTCACTATTCGCAATTTCCCTATTTCGGCGACGAGAACTACGTCTACCTCACACAAGGCTCGCTTCGCGCGCTCGTCGCCATCTGCCAGCGAACGGCGAACGTGCGCATTGCGTCGCACGGGCGAACGCACCTGTCGCTCGCGGTGACATGGAGCGCGCGGGGCGAAGCGAGCTTGCCGATTTGAAAATAGCGCGGGAAGCGAATTAGCCGCTTCGCGTCGAGCTGAGGAGCGACAGCAGCGCCTTTCCGTATTTCTTCAAGAGCGACGGCCCCATTCCCGAGACTTCGAGGAGGCCGTCTTCGTCGTGGGGGCGGGCGCTCGCGATGCCCATGAGCGTGCGGTCGGTGAGGATGCGGAACGCGGGGATGCCGCGCCGTTTGGCCTCGCCCGCGCGCCATGCGCGAAGGAGGTCGACGAGGCCCGACGGGGCGTAGGTCACCTCGGGGGCTGTGCGCGGCGAGCGTGTGACGCCGGCGCGCGATTCGCTCGGTGCGCGTGGGGTCTTGCGTGCGCGCTTGGCGCCGCGCTTCGCCTTGGGGAGGGCGCGACCAGGCTTGGTGCGGGCGGGGGCTTCGAGAACTTGGAGCGTGCGCGCGCGCGGCATTCCGAGGCGCGCCGACGTGGAGAGGTGCACGCGCTGGAACGTGATCGTCTCGCCGTCTTTCACGAACTCGTCCTGGACGATGCGCACCTCGCCGGCGCGGGCCAGCGCCCCGAGAATGTGCTCGAGGGCGCGGCGGTCGATTCCCGCTCCGCGCGCGCCGTCGGTGAAGAGCTCGCGATGGAGCTGCCCGATGGCCCTTCCGTCGCGTTCGTGAAGAGCTTCGAGGATGGTCGCGACCGCCTCTTGCTCCTTCGCGCTCGGTGCGCGAAAGAGCTGCGCAACCGCCGACGACGGCGCGCAGACGTCGCACAGCCCGCAAGGCGTTCCGTCGTCGTTCCGATCGCCGAAGTGCGATACCAGCTGCAGCATTCGGCACGACGTCGTGTCGGCATAGCGCCGCATTTTGTCGAGCTGCCCGCGGCGGTGGGCGCGCTGTTCGGCATAGGCCGGCTCCCAGTTGCGATCGCCGCGGCGGACCATGTCTTCCGCGTCGACCGTGACGCCGCCGTGGACCCACAGCTTGTCGAGGGCCTTCTCGAAGATCGCCGGCGGCGTTCCCGAGCGCGAGCCGAGCTCCGAGACGACGACGCCCGACGTTGGCACGGCCGATTGAATGCGCGCGAGCACCTCGGCTTCCGGGTAGTCGCGCTCGAGGAAAAACTCGTGGGTCTTCGTGTCGACGAACGAGTGGAGGAGCACGGCGCGGGACGGATTTCCATCGCGCCCCGCACGGCCGATCTCTTGGTAGTACCCTTCGACCGTGGCCGGCAGCGCGGCATGGACGACGGTGCGCACGTCGGCTTTGTCCACGCCCATTCCGAAGGCGATCGTCGCGACGATGATCTCGAGCTTGCCCCCCAAGAAGGCCGATTGAATCTCTTCACGCAGCGGGGCGCGAAGCCCTGCGTGGTAAGCGACGGCGCCGAGCGACTTCAGCTCGCGGGCGAGCTCTTCGGCGTCTTTTCGCGTGGGCGCGTAAACGATGGCGGGCGTGCGGCCGGGCGACGCGAGGAGTGAACGCACGACGCCCGCGCGATCGCCCGGGCTCCGCTCGACGACCTCGACGCCTATGTTGGTGCGCCGGAAGCCGTGGATGAACCGCTTCACGTCCGTGAGGCGAAGCTCGCTCACGATGTCGTCCTGCACCGTCGGCGTCGCCGTCGCGGTGAGCGCGATCACGGGGGATGGGCGAAGGAGCGGCAGCCTGTCGCCCAGCATGCGGTAATCGGGGCGGAAGTCGTGCCCCCACTGCGAGATGCAGTGCGCCTCGTCGATGGCGATGAGCGCCGGTTTGCGCCGCGCGAGCATCTCGGGGAAGCCTGGGACCTTGAGGCGCTCGGGGGCGATGAAGAGGAAGTCGAGCGTGCCGTCCAAGTACGCTTTGCAGCTCGCCCGCGAGTCGGCGCGATCGCGCCCCGAGTGGATGCGGGCGGCGGAAAAGCCCAGCGCAATGAGCTTCGTGACCTGGTCTTCCATCAGCGCGATGAGCGGGCTGATGACGAGCGTCGTCCCGCCGCGTGCAACGCCGGGGAGCTGATAGCAGAGGGACTTACCCGCGCCCGTCGGCATGACGAGCAGAACGTCGTGCCCTGCCGCGGCGGTGCGGCATACGTCTTCCTGGTACGGACGAAATTTGGAAAAGCCGAACGACTCGCGGAGGAGCGCGCCGAGGTCCGTGGGGCGTGCGGGGCGCGGCTTCGCAGGGGGAAGTGGCGCGCCGCTCGTGAGGGCAAACGCGTCCGACGCCGGCATCGACGCTTCGAACGACGAGCGTGACGACGACGAGGCGGACGCGCCCGCAGGCCCCGCGACGTTGCCAATCACCTCGCGTACGTACCGCTCGATCTCCGCCATGAACGCGCCAAGCTCCCCCTCGCCTCGTTCGATGCGCGCGAGCTTCGCCTCCCATTCGCCCGTCATCGCCGGGCTCTTCACGTGCGCGTGGACGACGCCGATGAGCGCTACGCCTTTGTCCGTCGCATGGAGCGCCTTGCCGTCACGCGTGATGTACTCGCGTTTGAGCAGCGTCTCGAGGATCGACGCGCGCGTCGCCGGCGTGCCGAGACCCCGCTCACGCATCGCCTCCGAGATCTCCTTCTCGTCGAGGGCGCGCCCCGCGGTCTCCATGGCCGTGAGCAGCGATGCATCCGTGTGTCGCGGCGGTGGCTTCGTCTTCTTCGCGACGGCCTTCGCCTCTAGAACACGTTGCAGCATCCCTTTGGTGAGGCCGCCCGGGAGCGTTCCGTCTCCGGCTGTCGCGCTTGTCGCGCTCGAAGCGTTGGCCCGGGAGAGCTTCACATCGAGCTTCTTCCACCCTTCGTTTTCGACGCTCGTCCCCGAGCTCACGTAGCCGTCGCGTGCGTCGTTCCACGTGACGACCGTCTGCACGGTAGTGACGGCGTACACGTGCTCTTCGTGCCATGCCGCGAGGAGCCGGCGGCAGACGAGGTCGTAGAGCTTCCGCTCGTCCGGCGTGAGCGACGCGGGCGGCGCCGCATCTGTCGGAAGGATCGCGTGGTGATCCGAGACACGCGCGTCGTCGACGAAGCGTGGACCGAGGGGCCGGGTGCCGGTGCCGTCGGCGAGGAGACCGCGGTAGGGCGGTGCGATGGCGTTGACGATGGCCGGCAGCGTTTCGGCTACGGCCTGGGAGAGATGACGGCTGTCGGTACGCGGATAGCTAATCAGCTTTCGCCGCTCATAGAGCCCTTGCGCGATATCCAACGTTCGCTGTGCGGTAAACCCGTAAAGGCGATTGGCGTGCCGCTGAAGCTCGGTGAGATCATAAAGCAGCGGCGGCGGAATGCGGCGCGTCTCGCGCTCGACCGAATCGATGCGCGCGAGGCCCCGCTTTGCCCGTTCGACGAGCTTCGCCGCTTCTTTCCCATCGGGCGGCAGCCGCTTCGACTCCGCTGCGCGCACCTTGGGGCGAACGTACGTCCCTTCGTAGCTCACGGTCGTCGCGGCCGCGGCCTTGCTCTCGCTCTCGGCCTCGCTCCCACCAGGCGCCTCGCGCCGCGGCTCGAAGCGCGCGACGACCTCGAGGTAATCTTCGGGGACGAACGCGCGAATCTCGAGCTCGCGGGCGACGACCATCGCGAGGGTTGGCGTCTGCACGCGCCCGACGGAGAGGTTGTCGTCGTGAAGCAGGCTGTAGGCGCGCGACAGGTTCATCCCCACGAGCCAGTCGGCCCGGCTGCGCGCCCGTGCCGCATCACCGAGGCGATCGAACGCCGCGCCGTCGCGGAGGGCGCCGAAGCCGCGGGTAATCGCGTCGGCCGTGAGCGACGAGATCCACAGGCGGCGCACCTTCTTTTTGCAGCGCGCGGCTTCGTAGATGTAGCGAAAAATAAGCTCGCCCTCGCGCCCGGCATCGGTCGCGCAGACGATCTCCGTCACCTCGCGCGAGACCATGAGCGCGCGCACCACCTCGAACTGCTTTCGCGTCGCCTCTTGCACGACCAACGGCCAGCTCGCGGGCAGAAGCGGCAGGTCGAGAAGGCGCCATTTTTTCCACGACGGGTTCATCTCGTGGGGCTCGGCGAGCGTCACGAGGTGGCCGATGGCCCACGTCACGATGTGCGTGGCGCTACGAAAACAGCCGTCCTCGCGGGCATTCCCGCGCGCGCCGAGCACTTCGGCGATGTCGCGGGCGACACTCGGCTTTTCGGCGATGACGAGGACGGACATGCAGCGCCGCGCATCTTGGCACGGACTGCACATCTGTGAAGGGACAGCGAAGGGACAGCGAAAGGGGGTGGCGAAGGGACAGCGAAGGGGTGGCGAACGCGCCGCGCGTGTTACAGCCCGCGGAAAACCGGCTTTCGCCGCTCGAGAAACGACGTGATCGCCTCGCGGTGATCCGTCCCGCGCTGACTCAGCTTCCAGTTGAGCGCCTCGCGATCGAGCACCTCGGCGAGGCTCGCGCTCTCGGCGAACGTCACGTTGCTCTTCATGCGCCCGAACGCGGCCGTCGGCCCCGATGCGATTTCGGCCGCGAGGGCGAGCCCCTCGGCCATGAGCGCGTCGTGGGGGACGACGCGGTTCGCGAGACGCAGCGCGAGGGCGCGCTCGGCCTCGATGGTGGCGCCCAGATAGAGCAGCTCCAACGTGATCGCGCGCCCGACCATGCGCTCGAGGAAGTAGGCGACGCCGCAGTCTTCGCTGAGGCCGATGGTGCGGAACGCGGTGACGAGCTTCGCGCGGTCGGAGAGAACGCGCAGGTCGCACGCGAGCGCGAGCCCCATGCCGCCGCCCGCCGCGGCGCCGTTCACGAGAGCCACCGTCGGCTTCGGAAACGCGTGGAGCGCGAGGATCACTGAGTCCTGAAACGCCTTGAACATGGCGATGGACCCTTCGATGTCGTCGTCGGCAGGGACGAGCTTCGTGATCTCGCCGCCCGACACCATCCCCTTCATTCCGCGGATGTCGCCCCCCGCGCAAAACGCGCGCCCCGCCCCCGTGATCGCCACGCACCGAACGGCGCTGTCGCTGCGGCACGCTTCGAGCGACTCGCTGAAGAGGCGAGGGAGATCCTCGCCAAAGGCGTTGAGAGATTCGGGGCGGTTCAGCGTGATGAGGGCAACGCCGTCCGAGCGCTTGTCGAGGAGAACATCGGCCATGGCGCAGAGTACGCCCGGAATAGAACGTGTTTCAATCGGTCTCGCTCGGGCTCTCGGTAGCCGCGGCTTTCGCCACCGCATCACACCGCCCCGGCTCACCGTCTCGCGCGACGGCGTCGCCATCCCCGAGGCCGCGGGGGGCGCCGAGGTGCCGGTCGATCCAGGGAAACGCGTTCTACGCGCCGAAGCGCCCGGGGCCACGCGCCGTTCGACGCGACGTTCACCCTCGCCGAGCAAGCGTCCCACGCCGTCGCCCTCGTCCTCGAACGTGCGCCCGCCGTCGTAGACGAGCGTGGGGCGGGCGCGCGACGGGCGCCCGTCTCGTCCGGGGCTCGTTGCCGGCGGGCTCGCGATCACGATCGCGACGACGCGCGTGTTCTGATCGCGGCGTCGCGCTCGCCGACGCGGTGGCACGCGATTGATGTATAGGAGCACGATGCCCTACGAAATCGTGCTCGTCCTGCATTCATGGCTCCGCTGGGCGGTCGTCCTCTTGGCCTTCGTAGCCCTCGCGCGAAGCCTTCGCGGGTGGCTCGGCAGGCACGACTTCACGGGGACCGATCACAGGACCGTTCGTCTTTTCGTCGCCGCGTGCGACATGCAGCTGCTCCTGGGGCTCGTTCTGTACTTTTGGCTAAGCCCGATCACGCCGAAGTCGATCGCGGCGCTCAAGGCCGGAATGAAGGTCGCGTCGTTGCGTTTCTTCGCCGTCGAGCACCTGGCGATGATGCTCGCCGTCATCGTCTTGGGTCACCTCGCCGCCATCTCGGCGCGCAAAGCCGGCACGCCGACGGCTCGCCACAAGCGCCTCACGATCTACTTCGGCGTCATCGTGGCGCTCATCGCCGTGGGTGTGCCGTGGCCATGGACGACGAACGTGCGCCCGCTGTTCCGCATGATGGCGGGCGGGTGACCCAACGTTCGCGAGTTACCGCGGCCACCCGCGGTTCGTCACTTCGCTGAATAGGTGAATACGCAGCTCGTCGCGCTAATGCCGACATCGCGGAACACGAAGATCTGATACGCGCGCCCGGGCACCAACGCGGGCGCGCGCCCTGTTGCGGGGAAGGCCTGAAATGTCCCCGGCGGCGTCTCTCCGTAGACGAGCCCGCCGCCCAGGGGATCGCTGCTGGCGAGCACGTCGAGGCGCCAGATGGTGCCTTGAGGCAGATCGAAGTTCGGCGGAACGCCGGGGTTCTTCGACCCTTCCTCCAAGATGTACACGTAGCGGACCGTTGCATTCGCGGCCCACGTCACGACGCCGCTCGGGGCGACGCCTTCGCCCTTCGTGCAGGCAGTGGGCGTCGAGTGCTGCGCCTTGTAGAGCGGCCCGCCGAACGGCGGGAATGCCCGCGCGGCCTCTTCGGTAATCCCTCGGCGCGTGAGCTCGTGCGTGAAGAATGCGCGCATGCGCGGCGCGTCCGTGCTGGGAAGGCCCGTGTCGCTCCGCTCGAAACCGTTGTTGTCCTTCGGCTCGTAGGCGCCGAAGAACGACGAATCGGCGTAGCCTGCGAAGAGCGCGATGGCCGCGTCCGAGGCCGTGTCCGTCCAGATTCCCGGCGCGTCGATGAACCACTGCGACGGCCCCTGCGGAGCCTGCTTCGAGTCGTGGCAACAGGTGCACGCCGCCGCGCGCGCTTGGCTCGTGACCCATGCGAGCTCGCCCATGAAGGCCGTGTCGGCGAGCCTTGGATCGCCGTCGACCGTTTTTCCTTTTGCGTCGGCGGGATAATATGGGCGCTGCGTGCGCGTCACATCGCACGACGCATATTCTGGATAATATTTACCCGCTTCGGTACAGCCCGAGAGTGCCACGTTCGTGCAAACCTTGCCGCCCTCCGACGCGCCCGTATCCCCACTTCGTGCAATTCGGCAATCGCGAAACGGGGGGATGAAAACGCGCGTCTTGGCTTGGGAGACTTCGGTAATCGGCGTGATGTCGGCTCGAAGTGTCGGCTCGCTCGTCGTGCCGCCGGTGGGCGCGACCGTGCTGCTCACGGGGAGCGGGGCGGCGGGGTCGCTGCTGCAGCCTCCAAAGGCTGCGGCGCCCACGAGGGAAAAGGTGAACAGCGGAAACGCGAGGGGTCGAACACGGGATTGGGGGCTCACGGAGAGAGGGGATGCGCGTTACCTTCCGATCGTTCTGTAGTCATCCGCACAGCCGCTCACGATGAGCGACTCGCGCCGAGGTCAGGCGCGGCGCGCCCTGCGATCGGTCCGATCCCATGAACGGATCGTGCGGTGCGCCTTGTCGCTGTAGGCGTTTGCGTACCCCACCCGTTGCTGCACGTTTCTTCCGTTTGACCGTCCGGCTCGCCGCGGCACGTCGCGTGCGAGTGAGCTTCCTGGAGGCCTCATGCGTCGACTCGAGCGAATCGGTTTTGGAAGTCTGATGGGCACGATCGCTCTCGTCGCCGCGGCCTCGATGGCCGCATCGACCGCGGCGTGCAGCAGCGCGGGCGAGGTTTCGGGCGAGGACGCAGGCGCGAAGCCCGGCACAGACGGCAGCGTGGCTCCGCCGAGCAGCACCGGAAGCGGCACCGGCGGCGGGTCGACGACCGGTGGCACCGGCACGACGACGCCCCCGACGGGCACGCCCGACGCGTCGACGACGCCCGACGCAAAGGCTCCGGACGCGTCGATCCCCGCAGTGCCCGGCTACAAGCTGACATGGCACGACGAGTTCGATGGGGCCGCCATCGACGGATCGAAGTGGGCATTCGATACGGGCGCCGGCGGCTGGGGGAATGGCGAGTTGCAATACCACACGGACCGCGCCGAAAATGCATTCGTGTCGGGCGGATACTTAAATATCCGCGCCATGAAAGGCGCTTTCACCGGCCCGAAAGGGAGTGCCGATTACACCTCGGCGCGCCTCATCACGCGTGGAAAGTTCGATCAAAAGCTCGGGCGCTTCGAAGCGAAGATCAAGCTGCCGTCGGGCCAGGGAATCTGGCCTGCGTTCTGGATGCTCGGCAGCGACATCGTCCCCTCGGGTTGGCCGTCGTGCGGAGAGATCGACATCATGGAGAACGTCGGCAAGCAGCCCGAGCAGGCGCTCGCATACGGCACGATCCACGGCCCCGACCAAGATGCCCACGACTACTACGGGGGTGCGGGCATCGGCTCGAAGTACCAACTCCCCACGGGGCGCTTCGCCGACGGCTTCCACACGTTCCGCGTCGATTGGGAGCCGGGCGTCATTCGCTTCTTCGTCGACGACAAGCAGACCGTCGACAAGACGACGGGGCTACCCAAAGACTTGAAGAAGACCGACCTCCCGTCGGGGTGGCGGTGGGTCTTCGACGACCACGCGTTCTTCATGATTTTGAACGTCGCGGTCGGCGGGGCGTGGCCTGGAAATCCCGACGGGACGACGCAATTCCCGCAGACGATGCAGGTCGAGTACGTGCGGGTGTACGCAAAAGAGTAGCCGCGCCGACATCGTGACCTAGCGCCATGCCCCCGAAGTAAGCAATGCTTAGAAAAAGATGGAGGCACGGTGATCGACGTGACGCGCAATCTGCGCCCCGACGACATCGCGGAGATGGCGCTTCGCCTCGACCGCGCGAGATTCGTCGAAGCGTTCGGTGCGCCTCTCTTGCTCGTGCGCGCAGACGACGCCGAGGGTGAGCTTCTCATGACGCTCGCCGACGGCGCGACCCGCGGCGGCGCGCGCATCGAGCCGACGATGGGCTTCGAGACCGTGAGCGAAGGTCGTCGCACGACGGGGAGCACCACGCCGCGAAGCATGCGCCCCTTCGGCGGCGCGCAGGTTCGCGTGCGCTTGCTACGCGGCATCCACGTGGCGGTGCCGCTTCGAAAGCGGGCCGACGCGGGGAAGGCGTTCAGCGAGCGCATCTCCCTCGGCCGCGCACGAAACAACGACATCGTGCTTCGCCACGAGAGCGTGTCGAAGTTCCACGCGTGGTTCCGTTGCGACGAAGACGGTGGCTTCTACGTGGGCGATGCGACGAGCCACAACGGCACCTACGTCAACGACGAGCTCGTCGTCGCGGGCAGCTCCGTGCTCGTCTCGCCGGGCGCGACATTACGCTTCGGCAGCGTCGAAGCCGTCCTCGTTCCGCCCGAGATTCTTTGGGACGCGCTGCACGTTCGCGCGTAGGCGCGGGCGGCCCGTATTCCTGCTCGGGACGAACATCCACGACGGCAGCGGCGCGCCAGAGTCGTCTTGCGCCGGTACGCGGTGTCTGTGGCGGGTCGCTCGGGCGAACAGTCACGTTCCGAGACAACGCCCGAGCGGGGCACCCTCGAGACGCTGGAGACGCAGAGCGCTTCCGAGGCTCTCACCCGTGGCGGCAACGTCGGTCGACCCAGTCTCAGACCCAGGAAAATCGGTAATGCGCATCATCCGACTTCACGGAGGCGGATAGCTCACTCATGAAGCTCCGCTGCGTAACGACGCCGAGCAGACCCACCGCGACGCCCCGAAGCGCACTCCGAAAATAGGCGGACTCGAGGAGCGAGCACTTCGCGTAGATGACCTCGGCCTCTTTCGGACCGAGCTTGATGACGGACACACCGCCGCCGTCGAAAGTGCGCGCCCAGAAGCGATTAAACTGCTCGAATATCCACCACGGGGTGACGCCCGCGCCACGGGACAGTGCCCCACCAACGCGGGTCAGGTGCTGCCTCAGCCCGCCGCCCGTTTTCTGTCCGACGGCCATCTGTTCCGCCGAGGAAAGCCCCAACGCGTCGCACGCGTTGTAGTGCGCTCGTGCCGCGCGCACAGATACCCAGCTTCCGGCGAGGCAATTTAGAACTTCATCATCGAACAGGGGATTGAGCTTGGAATAATAGGATTCGTACAAACCTGCCTCCCTCAGCGCCGCGACGGAGGCCATGAGGAGCGTGCTCTTCACGCGGGAGAGATCCTTGAAGGGGGAGGGAAAGGGCACGACGATCTCAGGCTGTGCCACGTCTGCCGAAGGCCCCGGTGACGATCGGTCGCGCGTGCCCACGGCGTCACCACGCGCCCCTCGCTCGAGCGACGGCCGATGACTGACACGCACACTCGACGGGGTCACGGGGCTGAGCCCGCTCGCGGATGCGCTCCTTGAAGGGGTCGCCGGCGACGGCTCATCGTCCTTATGGGGGCCACGTGGGACGACGTTTGGCAACTTCATGCCGATATGGTGGATGATATTCGAATGGCCGCAACACGTTCCGAGACGGCACTCGGGTACTACGAATCCTCACATTACGGAGTCAATCGCATCCCGCGCAGATGGGTACCGAGTGCTTCGTCGATGCGCCGCTCGACGTTATAGGGATTGATTTCGGGCAGAAGCGTTGCGGCGAACACGAGCGCTGCGCTGACGCTTGTGAACGTACGTTGGGGAAAGCTGAGGCGACTGACGGCGAAGGCGGCCTGCACGGCAGCGCGAGCGATGGAGGACTGGCTCACCAGCGCGAAGCATGCCGTCGTCTCTCGCAGCGTGGACGCATGGCGCTTAAGGATGTCCGCAGAGGCTCGCGTGCCCAAAGCACGCAGCCCACCGAAGGTCGGGATGTCGTAAATGACGGCTACGCGCAGAGGCGGCTGTCGGTGGGAAAGAGACGCGTCCAACGCCCGCAAATACAGTGCGAACGCGTCATCCGCCATCCGATCGTCTAGATGCATGAAGACGACGTTGTCGACCGTGATCATGAGTAAGCCCGGAGCCACGATGGGCCATCCCGGAATACTGAGAGTGACGTGCTCCTGACCTTTGGCTCCGCGCTCGTTCATTTGGCAGGTCGGCCAAGAGCTTCGCGCAGCGACCTTTTGCATGCAAGTCGCGGCAGACACGGCTCGAAGATCCGAGGGGCGCGTGTGGGAGGAACAGCCGCGCGTACCGGCTGGGCCGGGAGGCCGCACTTGGAGATTGGGCGCGACCTGCGTCTCGCCATCCTCACGGGCGACCAGGCAGCCACGCGTCGACGGTCGCCACGTGGGCCGCGCCGAGGGGGCTCTCGGCCGACGCGAAAACCTGACGCGCTTGCGCCGTGAGCGCCTTCACGCGTTTGGGGTCACGATGGGCGGCGGAGAGCGCGCGGGCCAGGGCGAAGCTTGCGGCGGCAAAGTCGGGAGGCTCGCCTTTGCCCCCGTCGAAGATCACATATGCCCGCTCGAGCAGGGCGACCGCGTCGACGGCCGCGCCCTGTTCGAGCCGCACCTCGCCGAGCCCCACGAGCGACTCGCCGACGTCGGTGTGATCTTTCCCGAGGGCCTTCTCGCGGAGGGCGAGGGCAATCTCGTATTCCGATCGCGCCGCTGCGAGCTTGCTCGGACCCTGCGCACGCAGCACGGCGGCGATGCCGTCGTGGGCCATGGCGACGTCGGGGTGCTCTGCGCCGAGAGCCTTCGTGTAAATCGCGAGCGCACGCTCGGCGTAGGCCATCGCGCGTTCGAGCTCACCGCGAGACCGCACCACTTGGCCGAGGTTGTAGACGGCCATACCCACCTTCGGGTGGTCCGGCCCGAGGGCGCGCTCCCAGACGTGCAGCGCGCGCGTGAGCGCCTCCTCGGCGTGCACGTAGTCGCCGCGCCGTTCGTAGACTTCGCCGAGGTTGTTCAGATTGGGCCCGAGGTACGGGTGCTCCGAGCCGAGCGCCTTTTCGAGAATGGCGAGGGACTCGACGTACCGCGCGATGGCGCCGGCGTCGTCGCCGATCGTGAAGAAGACGTTGCCGAGATCGGTGAGCGGGCCTGCGATGCTCAAGTCCTCCGGGCCGAGCACCGGTCGCCAAAGAGCGAGGCACCGCTCGATGCTCGCGCGCGACTCGGGGAGCTTCCCCTCACGCAAGAGCACGCGGCCGAGATTCCGCTGCACCTCGCCGCGCACGAGGGCATCGGTGCCCGGTCGCTCGCCGGCGGCTTCCGCGAGAAGGGCCCACGCGTGGGCTTCGCCAAAGCGCGCCTGGCGCAAGCCGACGGCGACGACGAGGGCTGCGAAGGCGCGCGTGGCGATCGCGTCGTGGCGCCCCGCGAGGCCTGCCGCGGCGGCGCGCTCGAAGGTCTTTTCGGAGCCCGCGTAGTCGCCGACGTCGTCTTGGAGATCGCCGACGAGGTACTTCGCCTCGGCTTCGACGGGGCGGTACGCGATGCCCGTCGCTTCGACATCGGCCTTCGATGCGAGGACGAGCGCGTCGGCGTACTGCCCCGTGCGCTGAAGCGCGCGTGCCGCAGCCAGGCCGCTTCGCACGGCGTCGACACGCCCGCGAATCGCCGGATCGCTCGGCGGGCGTAGCGGCGCACGGAGGGCCGCGGCGTCGGAGCACCCTTCGAGACGCGGCAAGGCACGTGCAGCCTGCACCGCTTTTTCGACCCCTTTCGCATCGGCCTGCGCGAACACGTCCACCTGCGCGCGCACCTCCTCGAGCCGCTCCGAGAGACACTCCATCCGCAGATCGAGAAGCTCCTCCGACTGCTCGCCGCGCAGCCGCGTCGCTTCGCACGCGTCGCGATGCACGGCGACCCACGCACCCGTGTACGAATCGAGCACGGCGCTCGCCCGCGCGAGCGCGTCGGTCGCGAAGGGTGAACGCGTCGCTTCGAAGGCGTGCTTCATCGCGCTCTTTCGAGGCTCGTCCCAGACGCCCGCGAGCTTTCGCTCGGCGCCGCTGCAGACCATCGACGCGTCGTGCGTCTCGCGGCGATAGACCAGCGCGATGATCGCGAGCAGGATCAGCGCCGCCGCGATCGCTGCGCCGCGCCTGCGCGCGACGGTGGGGTCACGCCGCAGATCCGCGAGCAGCGCGTCCATCGACGCGTGACGATCGGCGGGCTCGGGCGAGAGCGCGCGGAGGAGCACCTGCCGAAGCCAGCGCGGAACGTCGGAGCCTGCCGGCGCGGGGCGAACCTGCCCGGCGACGACCTGCTGCACGTAGCTCTCGGCCGCGCCCGCGAACGGTGGCTCGCCGTAGAGCGCTTCGTAGAGGCTGATCCCGAAGGCGAACTGGTCGGCCCGCGCGCTCACAATCTCGCCGAGGTGCTGCTCGGGAGCCATGTACCGCGGGGTGCCGACGAGCTGCCCTTCTTCGGTCATTTGCGTCGTGAGAAGGCGCTTCGGCGACGACGAGATCGAGATCGACGGCGCCGGCAGCGACTGCGAAGACCCACCCGGGAGCGGCACGGCGATGGCCGGCGGTGGTGGCGCGCTCGATGCGCCACGCCCCTCGCGCTTGGTGGTCGTCCCGCTGTCGCGCTTTCGCGTCGACGTGGTCGTGTTGCCGCCGAAGGAGCGCGGCGAGGGAGACGGCAACGCCGCAATCGACTCGTCGCCCACGTCGAGTCTCGCGACGCCGAAGTCGAGAACGCGCACGCGTCCGTCGCTCCCCACCATCACGTTGGCGGGCTTGAAGTCACGGTGCACGAGCCCCGCGCGGTGGGCGGCGGCGAGCCCTTCGCCCGCGGCCAGAAACGCCCGGAGCACATCGAAGCGGCTGCGTTTCTCTTCCCGTAGCCAGTCGCGCAGCGTCGGCCCTTCGACGAACTCGGTGGCGAGAAAGACGTCGGCCTCGTACGTGCCGACATCGAAGACAGCGAGCACGTTCGGATGCGAGAGGCGACCCAAGGCCTTCGCTTCGCGCAGCAGGCGATCGCGCCGCAACGCCGCGGCCGAGGAGTCTTCGCCCCCGCCCGCATGGAGGAGCTTCAGCGCGACGGGCCGTTCGAGCTCGGGGTCGTAGGCTTTGTAGACGACACCCATGCCGCCTTCGCCGATGCGGTCGAGGACGACGTAGCGCCCGATGCATACGCCGCGCTTGAACGCCGCGCGCCGCCCTGTCGGCTTCGACACGCTCGCCGTATCCGACGTGGCGTCGAGAATCTCGGGGCCGCCTCGGTCCACCACGCGATCCTAGCCTAGCTGAAGCGCCTGCTGGAGGCCGACGATCGTCTTGATCATGGCGGCATCGACCGGTGGGGGAACGCCGCGGCGGCCCCACGATCTGCGCCGTCACCCGTGCGCTGCGGCCGGAAAGTGCGCGCCACGAGGCGATTCACGTCGTCTGCGTGTGGGTGCGCCTCTTGCTCTGTCGTCTGTCGCGGGGAATCGAAGTGGGAAATCGAATGAAGGAGTCGAAGTCATGAATCGCGAAGTCACGATCGCTGCAAGCGTGCGTATTTTGATGGGCTGTTCGTTGGTGATGGGGAGCGCGCTCGCAGCGCTCACGCAGAACGCGTGCTCGTCGTCGTCTGCGCCTGCCGGTGTTGAAACCGGTGGCGGCGGAACGACGACCGGCGACGGGAAAACAGCGTCGGGCGGCGGCACGAACGCTACGTCCGATTCCGGCACGGGCGCCGCGACGAACGCCGACGGCGGGAACGACCGACGCCGCCGCGTTCACATCTTTCCGAATACCGACATGCTCTATTCGGGATTCGACGGCACTCACACGTACGCCGTCCCCGTGGGCGCATTCAGCCCTGCCAGCGGGGCCATCACGTGGACCTTGTCCGACGACACGGTCGCGACCGTGAAGCCCGTCGTCGTCCCCGCAGACCCCGCGAGCGACGGCCACGGGACGGTGAGCTACGTCGATATCGTCACGAAAAAGGTTGGCACCGTGACCATCACGGCGACCGCGAATGGGCAGGCCGAATCGATCGCCCTCACCGTTTCTGCCTATACGACAGACCAATATGCGCTCGGTGAAAAGCGGTACGTCAACGGCGGCGGCGGCAGCCCAGCCTGCTTCTCGTGCCACTTTCCCGACGGCGGCGTTGACCACTCCCCGTCGTATACAGCCGAATGGCCCGACGACGGCGTCGCGCAAATCTTCACGACGGGCGTCCGCCCCGACGGGTCGAAGCTTCGAACGCCCAAACACAACTGGTCGGTGACCGACGCCGAGAAACCCGGCGTCGTTGCCTATCTGCGCGCGCTCCCTATCCCCCCGCCCACGGACGACTGAGGCGCGGTATTAATGCCACTGTGCGGCGAGCGCCGCGCGGATCTTCGGCTCATCGCCGACGATGGAGACGACGGCGTTTGCTCCGCACGTCGTCACCGCGGCTTCTACGGGGGCTCGCGTCATCTGCGCGAGATAACGCGGGCGATCGTCGATTGTCACGAGCGGCTCGTCGTTGTTCCGCGCCGCGAGGATCGCGAACGCGAGCGATGCCGACGAGGCGAGCCTCACATTGTAGCGTTCCGCCGAGAGCCAGCGCGCGCGATCGAACTGCGCATCGGGCAGAGCGTCCTGCCCCTTCGCGACGAGCAGCGCGCGAATGCTTTTGAGCGCAGGTGCGAGCGCGCCGTTCTCGACGTTGCCCGAAATCTCGATGTGTGAGATGCCGCCGCGCTCCGTCTCGGAATAGCCGTGGAAGCCGTAGCTCGCGCCCATCTCGCGGCGCAGCACCGTCGCGAGGCGCTCTCCCATCGCGCCCGCTGCAACATCGTAGACCGATGCCTGTTCGGCATGGGCAGGCGGGAGCACACAGCCGATTCGAATGCTCGCCTGCGTCGCACCCGGTTGGCTCGTCACGACGATCCGTTCGCGAGGCGTCATGGGCGCGGGGGCGGGCAGCGGCGCCGGTGCTGCGCTCCCGCCCCATCCACCAAAATACTTACGCGCGAGCTCTTCGGCGTCGTTCTCGTCGACGCCGCCGACGATCGCGAGGACCGCGTTTTTCGGGCCGTACGCCACGCCGAGCCAATCGTTCACGTCGCCTGTCGTCAGCTTGCTCATCTCTTCACCGGTCGCCATGTGGCCGTACGGGTGATTGCCGAAGAGCGCGCGTTGGAATGCGCGGGCCGACACGTTCTCGGGGCGCGCGTCCCATTTGGCGTAATAGTCGACGAGGTAGCGCTCGAAGTATCTCTGCCCCTCTGTCTCGGCGTGAAGGCTCTCGACCTTGTCGGCGAGGACCTCCAGTGCGTCGGCGAGGTTCTGCGAAGGCAGCGAAAGCATGCGCGTCGCCGAGTCGTCATGAAGCCTGTCCGACTCCCACGCCCCGAAATTACTCAGGCGCCCGTGCTTTGGCTTTCCCGAGCTCGAGATGAGCCGCGAGAACGAGGCCGCGCTGGGCTTCGCTTCGAGAGACGCGCCGCCCTTGAACAGGAGGCCGACGTTCGCGATGGGCAAGCCGCCGTGGTGCGCGATCACGACCTCGAGACCGTTCGGCAAGACGACTTGCCGAAAGCTCGCGGCGTTCGGGGGAATCGCGACGGTCGCAATGGATCCGACGTCGTAGGTGATCTTCTCCGCGCCCTCGTCTTCCGGCGTGCGCGCCAGGCCTCGCAGGCTCGACTGATCCAGCGCGCCGACGGGCGTCTTGGTCACGAGAACGGCACGCGCACGGCTTCGCGTGAGGTAGTCGTAGGCGTAGCGTGCCACGGCGCCGCGGTTCAACTCCGCCACCTTGCGCACGCTCGTCGCGTAAGCCGTCGGGTCGTCCATGAAGTGCGCGAGGGCCGCGCGGCGCTCGCCGCGGCCGATGCTGTCCTGCGCGTCGAAGAGCAGGTTGGTGAGTGACCGCCTCCGGGCTTGATCGAACGCGACGTCATCGAGGCGCGCGTCGCCTCCGTTCGCGTCGGGCTCCCACGTGCGCTGAAGCTGATTCAGCACGTGATCGAGCGATTTTTCAGGATGCGTCCCCTCCTTGAGCGTCACCTTGCAGAGGAAAATCGTGGCTTCGGTTCCGGGTAGCTCCTCGACGCTCACGCCGACGATGTCCGTGTCCTCGCTCCACGAGCGCGACAGCGCGCCCGATGCGCTCGCCGCGACGAACGTCGCGAGGTAGCTTGCCTGATCGTAACTGCGCGGCAGCGACCACCCGATGTACAGCTCCGGCGTCGCCACAGAGCTTTCGACCTTGCGCATCCCGCCCGCGGGCACGGGCGGCGGCTCGGGGGGCTTGGGCGCCTCCGCGGGGAGACGCGCGCTCACGACGACCCGCTTGGGCCCGCCTGCGGGCGCGTTGCGAAGCTCGGGGGGAATGCGCGCGTCGAGGAGCTTGCCGATGCCGTCGAGCGCGACGTCGCCTTCGATGACGAGCGTCATGTTGCTTGGTACGTAGTGTTTGGCGACGAACGCGCGCGCGTCGTCGAGCGTGATCGACGAGAGGCTCGCGTGCGTTCCGACGCCGGGGCGCGCATAGGGGTGACCCACGGGGAACAGCGCGGCTTGGAGCTCGCCGAAGACGTTGCCCGCGTACCCCATTTCGGTGCGCTCGCGGAGCTCGTTGCGAACGACCTCGCGCTCCGTCGCGAACACGGCTTCGTCGACCCCTTCGAGGGGGTTCTCCATCCGCATCGTCTCGATCGCCAAGAGGTCGGCAAGCGAATCGCGCGATCCGGCCTCGTGGTACGCCGTCGCGTCGAGCCCGGTCCACGCGTTCACGTCGCCGCCGCCGGCGATCTCGAGGAGGGTCCACACGGTGCGGCCGTGCATGCTTGCGTGCTTCGCGCGGAAGGCGAGGTGCTCGACGAGGTGCGCGAGCCCCTCTTTTCCAGGCGGATCCGACGAGCTCCCTACGCCGACGAAGTTGATGACGCCTGCGATGGGTGCCGCGTGATCCTCCTCGACGATGACACGCAGGCCACTCGGCAGCTTGAAGTCGCGCATGCGAAGCTGCACGTCCGCGCTCGCTCTCCCGATCTTGGCCGCGCCCACGCTCTTCGCTGGCGCCCCGCTGACGCAGGCGGCGAGAGAGGCAAGGGCGACGACGCCGAGGACAGAGGCCGAGCGCGCGACGGCGCGCGCCGAGCGCGGGGTACGGTTACGTACAGAGCGGATAAGTTTCATGGCGTCCTAGGTAGCCTGAGCAGGAGCTACCTGCACGCCCTCACGTGGGGGCTTGAGCGAGCGCCGACATCACGGCCTCGGTGTCGCGGCGCGGCGCCGAGCCGAAATGCACGCGGGCAAGCTCCCCGCGGTCGACCGCGTGGGCGCTGCGAAGCGTATCGGCGAGCCGCTGCGCCACATCCGCCCGAACCGCGCGACCGCCGAATACGGGGTATCCCACGGCGGCGAACGTCTCGTCGTCGACGTTCGCGGTCCTCTTGATCAGCGTCGGCGGCGCGCCGTCGCCGAGGGCGCGAGGGACGGCTTCGGCCCCCATGCGCGCGAGGGCGAGCACGCGCCGTCGCGTGAGCGCCCGCGGGGTGAGGAGCGCGGGGTGGAACACGACGTGGCTGCCGAGGACGACGCCGCGACGGGCGAGCGCTTCGGCGTCGCCCGCACCGAGCTCGGCGAGCTGCACGCGCGCCATTTCGGCTGTCACCGTGCCGAGCCCCGCTTCAAGCTGGTAGAGCAGCCCACGCGCGGCGGCGCTCAGCGGCGCCTTCGCCGTCACGCCGAGCAGCGTCTCGTGGGGAACGGCGCGGAGCGGCTCGAGAAGCTCGCCCACCGCGTCGCGCGCCCAGGCGATTGCACGGCGGAGCATCCGCGTACGCGCGCCGGCGCCGAGCTCGTCGACGAACCGCAAGCGAACGTCGGGCAGGGCGAACGTCGACCCCGCGACGAGCCACGCGAAGACGCGCCCTTCGAACGACATTTCGGCGTTCGCATCGAGCGAAAAGGCCTCGTGGGGCGCCTCGGCGAGGCGCGCAACCCACGCGTCGTCCCGGGCCGCGGCGTCGTGAGGGCCTGCGAGGCCGGTTACCCACCCCGCACCGTTGCCGCTGCCACTGCCGGCGACCGAAATTTTTGCTAGCGCCGCGAACGGGTGCCCCTTCGCAGGCCCGCTCGCCTCGTCGCGACTGCCCGTTCGAGGGTGAGGCGCATGCGCGCTCTTCGGCGCGGCCTTCGGAGCCGACGCGGCCGACGCCGGTGCATGCCGCGAGCGCCCGCCGCGCTCGACGAAGCGCTGCACGAGCGCCTCGTGAAGCGCGTCGCTCAAGCGGTCTTCCACCGCGTGGGCCTGCGCTTGAAAGCCCTCGGCGTCGCGCACCCAGCCGTCGCGGTTGCAGACGTAGGTCCACAAACGCACGGTCGCGATCCGCGCCACGATCGAGTCGATGGGCCCTGTCGTGTCGTCGAGCTCGGCGATGCCGTCGCGTACCCACGACGGATCGAGCTCGCGCCGCGGGCTGGTGAGCTGCATGTAAAGCTCACGCAAAAAGGCGACGTGGGATTCGAAAAGCAACTTTCGATAATCGGGTATCTGGCAGACGTCCCATAAGAGGGATACGGCGGCGGCTCCTCGCGCGCGGCCGCGCACCTCGTCGTCCGACGCCAGGCGCGTGAGGGCGGCGGTGTCCTCGGCATTGGCGACGGGGCGCAAAATACGCAGCGGCGGCGGCGCCTTGAGCGACTGCAAAAGGGTCTCGATGGAAGCGAAATCGAGGTCCGAGCTGCGGTAAATCACGCGCCGAACGGCGGGGAAGCGGTGGCTCTCGATGGCGTGAACCAGGGACTCGGGCAGGAGCAGCGGCGACAGCGCGCCGAAGGTGCCGTCTTCGGTATACCGCCCCGCCCGACCGGCGATCTGCGCGAGCTCCGGCGCCTCCAGCTCGCGCACCTCGTTCCCATCGAACTTGCGAAGTGACGCGAACGACACGTGCCGCACGTCGAGGTTCAACCCCATGCCGATGGCGTCCGTCGCCACCATGTAGTCGACCTCGCCCGACTGAAAGAGCGCGACCTGCGCGTTCCGCGTCCGCGGCGACAGTGCCCCCAAGACGACCGCAGCGCCGCCGCGTCGTGCCCGCAGCCGCTCGGCAAGCTCGTAGGTCTGGTTCACCGAAAAGCCTACGACGGCGCTTCGCGGCGGCAGCTTCCCGAGGCTCGTCGTCCCCGCGAAGGTGAGGCGCGACAGGCGCGGATGGGAGGCGATTTTCGCGGTGGGCGCGAGGGTCGCGAGAACGTGCGCCATCGTTCCCGCGCCGAGAAACATCGTCTCGACGCGGCCGCGCGCGTGGAGCAAACGGTCCGTGAAAACGTGGCCTCGCTGATCGTGGGCGGCCAGCTGAATCTCGTCGATCGCGACGAAGTCGACTTCGCGATCGAGCGGCATCGCTTCGACGGTGCAGACCCAATAGTCCGGTCTGCGGGGGACACGTTTCTCTTCGCCCGTGACGAGCGCCACGCGCGCTTCGCCGACGCGCGCCGTGATGCGGTCGTAGACCTCGCGGGCCAAAAGCCGCAGCGGCAGGCCGATCATCCCGGTTGGATGCTCGAGCATCCGCTCGACCGCCTTGTGGGTCTTACCGGTATTGGTGGGGCCGAGAAGCGCGGTGATCGTCACGATGCCGAAGACACCCAGCCTAGCGCACTTCCGCACGCCGCCCGCCCCGGGTAAAGACGCTCCCATGTCGAAGCTCACTGCCCTCTATGCCGTGCTCGTGCTCGCACCCGCCCCTGCGCTCACGCTGTCGTGCGCCGAGCCGTCGCACGTTGCCGCCGCCCCCGCGACGCTCGCCTCGGCGCCCGCGCCCGCAGCGTCGGCCGACG
>JANXMC010000588.1 GCA_025354825.1 Myxococcales bacterium | reverse complement strand
CGTCGGCGTCGAGGGCCACCATCGAACAGGTGGCGTCGAAGCCGACGCCGACGATCGATCGGGGGTCGACGCCGGACGCGGCGAGCGCAGCTTTCGAGGCCACTCCGCAGGCGCGCCAGACGTCGTCCGAGGAGTGCTCGTAGAAGTCGTGCTCGGGCTTCCAGAGGGCGATCGGCTCGACGCCGATCCCCTTCATTTTCCCGGATGAATCGAAGATCGCAGCGCGTGCGCTGCCGGTGCCGACATCGATGCCGAGGTAGTGGTGATTTTCGCCCGTCGTCATGGCCGTCGTCATGGGAAGACGACGATATGCGACCCGACGCATGCTGTCTCTCGGCTGTCTCGGGAGTCTCGCTCGAGTCTCGCGTCGTGTAGGATGCCGATCGATGCCGAGCTGGTGGGTCCGCCGCGGCGAGCAGGTCTTCGGTCCGATGGACGAGGCCACGCTCGCCGATTCGATACGGCAAGGCCGCATCGATCCCGGCGATCTCGCCTGTCGCGAGGGAGGAAAAGAGTGGCTGCTCGTCACCGCCATCCCCGCCGTCGCGCGCGTCTTCGCACCCAAACCGTCGCAGCCGCCGGTCGAGCAAGATCAGTGGCGCGAGGCGGTGTGGATGCTCGGCGACCTCGACGGCGAAATCCTCGAAGGTCCGCTCAGCCTCGACGACGTGCGGCAAGGAATGCAGGTCGGGCGCCTCACTGGCGGCGAGCTCGTCGCCCGCGTCGGCAGCTCGGTGTGGCAGCAAATCGGCGACGTGATGGAGGCCAAGCGACGACTCTCCGGTCAGCCCCCCTCTGCGTCTGCTTCGGTCCCGATGCAGCGGGCGAGCATTCCGCCGGTGGCGACGCCGATCGTCTATCCGGCGATCGTCACCGAGCCGGTGCCGAAAGCGCCGCCGATGATGCACGCGACCCAGACCGCGCCGGTCGCGCCGGCGGTGCACGCGCCGCCGGTCCGTCCCGCACAAGTGCCGCCGTCACGGCCACCGAACATGCCGCCGAATACGGCTCCGAATGCCCCGCCTCGATCGGCCCCGCCTCGTCCACCACCGCGGACGATGGCGACCACGCAGACCGCGCCGCGTCCGCCCCAGCCTCCGCCGCAGCCTCCGCCGCCGTCCGACGTCGGTTGGTACGTGAGCCAAGAGGGGAAGTCGGCAGGGCCCTTCACGCTCGAGCAGATGTTGCAAGGCGTCGCGCAAGGACAGCTCGCCGCCGAGACCATGATCTGCCGCACCGACGATCACCATTGGCGTCCCCTCGCCACGCACCCCGAGCTGACCAACCGTCGGGGCGGCCCCCCGCCGCTGCCCTCGCGGCGGTGACTGTCGCCTATTTTTTCCCGAGAATTCGGACTTTGAAGCCGAGCTCTTGGGAGAGGGCGACCATCTCGCCGAAGATGTCGCCGTACGCGACCGCGACGTGGTTCGAGAGATAGTGCGCCATCAACGTCTCTTGCGAGATGCCCATGTCGGCGGCCATGAAGGGCCACTCGCGAGTAGTCCCCCGCCACCACGACTCACGCGTCTGCTCGTCGAGCTTCACCACCTCGCCGCGGCCGATGTCCATCCAGAGGACGCCGTCGCGAATGTACGCGCGGGCCCAAGTCATCTTGCCAGGCAAGCTCTCGCCGGCGAACGTTCCTCCCGGCGTCGGAAAGTAGAGCGACGGCTGCCGATAGGTGTGCGTGCCCTTCAGCGAATCGGGATCGTGGTTGAACGCGTACGCGCCGCAGGAGCCGCTGTTGAGGAGCACCCAGAGGAAGCGTGACGGATCTTGCGGGTGCTTCGCGCCCCAACGGACGTCGTGGAACATCACCGCTTGGTGCAGCCCCTTGGCGACGAGGAGACGCTTCATCATCTCCATCGGCACCACGTTGCCTTGATCGGCCTCGGTGGCGGTGGCGATGGTGTCGCCGTTGCTCTCCGGACGACACTTGGAGTTGAAGAGCCCTTCCGCGAAATCACTCGGCGGGCGCAGCGGAATGAGCCCCAGTTGGTACTGCCAGCCGAGGCAGTCGGCCTTGAACTCGGTGATCATGTCGAGCACCGCGAGGTAGTCGCGCAGCTGCTCTTTGGTCGCGCTCTCGTCGAAGTCGTGGTTGTTCGAGACGCTGCCGCCGGGGGCCTCTTCCTTCCAATGGAAGGTGACGCCCTTGTCCTTCACGAAGCCGAAGGCGTCGTCGATTCGCTTCTGCGTGATGCGCTTGCCGCGATCGAGGATCCACGCCTGATCGACCTTGTGCTCGGTGAAGCCATGGAGGTTGAGCAGGCGCGGGCCGAAGTAGCCGTTGATCATCCCCATCGAGGTGTCGCCGAGCATGAGCACGAGAATTCGCCGCTTCTCGATTTGCTTGGCCACGGTCTTGGCGAGCGCAGAGGCCGCTTCGGTGACCGGCGCGTGGTAGCTCACCTCGTCGTTGCCGTAGGCGATGCGACCGCTCGAGCACCAAGCGTCGAGGCGTTCCATAAACTGTTTATCCGTCGTCCAGTCGCTCGACTCGGTCCAGAGGCGCGAGAACGGGCGGTTCAACATCTCGAGCGAGGCGCCGGTGTTGAGGAGGCCGACGAGGCCCGGCCACTTGCCGGAGAAGTTGCTCGCGAGGAGCAGGGGGTTGTCCTTGCCGACCACGCCGTCACACGTGTGCGGCGCGTAGAACCAGTGCACGCAGACGCCGATCATCGGATCGTCGATGGGGCCGAGCGCCTCGATGGCGTGATGCGGCTTCGAAAGGTAGCCGCCAGGAGGGCCCACCCGGTACGGCGTGCGGCCCAGCTTCGAGAGCGCCCGCTCCATCTGCGCGGTCGCCTCCTCGATGCTCGGGAGCGCGAGCTCGTTCGGCTTGTCGCGGGCGTCACCGGGCCAGAAGAGAGCGACTTTCTTGGTCATGGGCGGGAGCTGATAGGGCCGCGAGTTAGGCGCGGCAATCACAGGCTTGTTGCGTACGCGAGGCGTCCTCTTTACCGTCGCCGGATGCTCCGACGGTCCTTCTTCTCGCGTCTCGCGGTCCTCGGCACGTTCGCCTTCGCGGTTCTCGCGGCCGGCCCTGCTTGCAAGAAGAGCGGCGGCTCGTCGGGCGCGCTCAAGATCGCGGTCATTCCCAAGGGGACGACCCATGAGTTCTGGAAGGCGGTGCACGCCGGCGCGGTCAAGGCGGGCAAGGAGCTGAACGCCGAAATCGCCTGGAACGGCCCGCTCAAGGAAGACGATCTGAAAGGTCAGATCGACATCGTGCAGAACTTCACCACCCAAGGCGTGAGCGGCATCGTCCTCGCGCCGCTCAACGACAAGGCGCTGCAGAAATCAGTCGAGGACGCGACCAATCAAAAAGTGCCGGTGCTGATCTTCGACAGCGATTTGCAGGGCAGCTCGCACGTCTCGTTCGTCGCCACCGACAACTTCGCTGCCGGCAAACTCGCGGGCGAGCAGATGGCCAAGCTCATCGGCGACAAGGGCAACGTAGTCGTCCTCCGCTACCAGGTCGGCTCGGCGAGCACGAACAACCGCGAAGAAGGTTTTCTCGCGGCGATCAAGGCGCATCCCGGCATCACCGTGGTGAGCGAAAATCAGTACGGCGGTGCCACCACCGAGAGCGCCAACGAGAAGAGCGAGAGCCTCCTCGTCGCGCAGAAGGCCGACAAGGGCGAGGTCGCCGGAATCTTCTGTCCCAACGAGTCGACGACCTTCGGGATGCTCCTCGCGCTCCGGAAAACAGGCCTCAACGGCAAGGTGAAGTTCATCGGCTTCGACAGCTCCGACAAGCTGCTCGAGGGCGTCGGCGCCGGCGACGTCGACGCGCTCGTGCTCCAAGATCCCTTCAACATGGGATATCTGGCGGTGAAGAACCTCGTCAGCCACATCCAAGGAAAATCGATCGAGAAGCGCGTCGACACGGGCTCCAAGCTGCTCACCAAAACCAACATGGGCGAGGCCGAGATGAAGGAGCTGGTGCACCCCGATCTGAAGAAGTGGCTCAGCGAGTGAGCGCGGTGCTCGAGCTGTCGGGCGTCGCCAAATCGTTCGGCGGAACGCGCGCCCTGACGTCGGTCGAGCTCGAGGTCGGCGCCGGAGAAGTGCACGCGCTGATCGGCGAGAACGGCGCCGGCAAGAGCACGCTCCTGAAAATCCTCGCCGGCGTGCATCGCTCCGATGCCGGAAAAATAAGCCTCCGCGGCGGCATCTACCAGCCACGCGATCCGTCGGCGGCGCGTCGCTCGGGCGTGGCGATGGTGCATCAAGAGCTGTCTCTCTGTCCGCACCTCACGGTCGCGGAGAACGTCCTCCTCGGCGAGGAACCGACCTTCCTCGGCTTCGTCCGCATCGCCGAAGCCCGCGCGCGCGTGGTCAAAGCGCTCGCACGGGTCACCGCCGGCAGCGCAGCCATCTCACCAGACATTCGCGTCGGCGATCTCCCGACGGCCGCGCAGCAGCTCGTCGAAATCGCCCGCGCCCTCGTCTTGCCCGGCGTGCGCGTCCTCATCCTCGACGAACCGACCAGTAGCCTCGGCCAAGACGACGCCGCACGCCTCTTTTCACTGATCCGCGCGCTACGCGACGAAGGTCTGTCGGTGCTCTACGTCTCGCACTTCCTCGACGAGGTGCAGCGCGTCGCCGATCGTTTCACCGTCCTCCGCGACGGCGCCTCGGTGATGACCGGCGCGATGGCGAGCGCCTCGCTCTCGTCGATCATCGAAGCGATGGCCGGTCGCGCCATCGACGAGCTCTTCCCGCGCACCGCGCATCATCCAGGTGAAGCGCTCCTCTCGATTCGCGGGCTCGCGTCCCACCCCCGCGAAGGGAGCAACGTCCAGCTGCGCGACGCTTCGCTCACCGTCCATCGTGGTGAGGTGGTCGGCATCGCCGGCCTCGTCGGCGCCGGACGCACCGAGCTTTTGCGCTCGATTTTCGGCCTCGATCGCGTTCGCAGCGGCGAGGTCAAGATCGGCACCTTCCCCATCGCGCCGCCCTCCCCTGCCCGCCGTCTCGCCAAAGGCGTCGGCCTCCTCAGCGAAGATCGCAAAGGCGAAGGCCTCGCGGTCGGACTCTCCATCGCCGACAACCTCACGCTCTCGCGCCTCCCCTTCGTCGTCACCCCGCGCGCGCAGGCCGAGGTCTCGCGACGCTTCATCGACGAGCTCTCGGTCAAGTGCAGCAGCTGGTCGCAGCCGATCGGCGATCTCAGCGGCGGCAACCAACAGAAAATCGCCCTCGCGCGCCTGCTTCATCACGAGGTCGACGTCTTCCTCCTCGACGAGCCGACCCGCGGCATCGACGTCGCCAGCAAGGCGCTGATCTACGCGCGCATCGACGCCCTCGCCTCCGCGGGCAAAGCCGTCTTGATGGTCTCGAGCTACCTCCCGGAGCTCCTCGGCGTCTGCGATCGCATCGCCGTCATGCACAAGGGAAAGCTCGGAGAAGCGAGAAATCGAGCCGATTGGAGCGAGGCGAAGATCCTCGCCGAGGCGACCGGAGCGTAACCAGATGGCGAACAAACGTCTCCGCGAGGTGATGCAGCGGCCGTGGGTCGGTCCGCTGATCGCGCTCATCGTCGTCTACCTCGTCTTCCTCTACCTCCGCCCCGACACGTTCGGTCGCACCCAGAACCTCGTCAACATGGCGCGGCAGACGGTGGTGGTGGGCATCGCTGCCGTCGGCATGACGATGGTCATCGTCTCGGGTGGCATCGACCTCGCCGTCGGCTCGCAGGTCGCGCTCACCACCGTCGTCGTCGCGGCGATGTCGAAGGCAGGCTACGGCGCGCTCGCCTCTTCGGTCGCCGGCATCGGCGTCGCCGCGACCATCGGCAGCCTCACCGGCTCGATGATCGTCGGTCTGCGCATCACACCCTTCATCGCCACGCTCGGCACCATGAGCATCCTCCGTGGTGCCGCCAAAGGGCTGGCGAAAGAGCAGAAAATCGACGCGCCCGCGCGTGGCCTCGACGATCTGCTGGCCATCCCCTCCCCGGCCAAAGCGTGGATGGTCTTCCCCGCCGGCGTCTGGATCCTCGTCGCCACCGCCGTCGTCTTCGGGCTCGTCCTCCGCTTCACGCGCTTCGGCAGGCACGTCTTCGCGATCGGCTCGAGCGAGGCCACCGCCATCCTCTGCGGCGTCCGCGTCCGCGCCACCAAGATCGCGGTCTACGCGCTGGCAGGCGCCCTTGCAGGGCTCGCCGGCGTCGTCGAGTTCGGCAAGCTCACGGTCGGCGATCCGACCGACAGCTTCGGCCTCGAGCTCGACGTCATCGCCGCCGTGGTCATCGGCGGCGGCTCCCTCTCCGGCGGCGAGGGCTCCGTCTTCGGCGCCATCCTCGGCGCCCTCCTGATGACGCTGATCAAGACCGGCGCGACCTACGTCGGACTCCACGGCTGGGTGCAGGAGATCGTCACCGGCGTCATCATCATCCTCGCCGTCGCCGTCGACCGTCTGCGCAAACAGCGCGCCTAGGTCTCACTTCGTCCGCGCCTTCGCGTGAGCCTACTTTTCTGGGTGACACGCGATGTCGGCCGGCTCGCGTCCGGTGAACTTGCGAATTTCGTCGAGGTTCTCGGCCGCGTTCACGTGCGCCCAAATTCGATCGACGCCGATTTGCAGCACGGGAAAGAGACGCGCCTTCGCGTCCCAAAAGGCGACGCGCGCCCACTCGTACTTGACGAATTTCTGCCACGCCGGTGCCGCCTTCAGCTCGGCGTAGACGCTCGGGTGCATGGTGCGCGCGCGCTTCAGATAGAGCTGCAAATAGTAGAGATGCGCCACCGCACCGTCCCGCGCCGAGATCCCCGACTTGATGCGATCGCCGACCGCGGTGATGCAGGCGAGCCCGTTGACGTAGGCCGCGAGCTCGTCGTTCATGTCGGCGAAGTCGTAGGTGCCCATGCTCCCTTCGAGGTAGGTCCCGTCGTAGAGCGAGGTCGCGTCGTCCTTGATGTACGCGAGAATTTCCCCGCGTCCGAACGACGACGTACGCGGCACCTCGATCTGCAGATCGTCACGGAGCACGTAGTTGTGGGTGCTGACGCCCGAGTGCTCGTAGTCCCACCCGTGCGTCTCCTCGTGACACATGGTCATGAGCGACTCCATCAGCGCCGCGAACGAGCTCCCATCGGCGAACTCGGCGAGCTGCGGATCGCGCTTCTCGGCGGTGAGGATGAAGTTTCCCGTCGGATAACGACGATGCGTCACCTCGAGCGACGTCGAGAGCCAATCGCCGAACGACTTCGTCAAATCGTCGAGCGGCGCGGTCGGCGCGTAGGCCTCGCTGTAGCAGACGTCACCAGCGTCTGGCGGCGGCGGTGGTGGCGTGGGCGCATCGCTGGGAGGCGGCGCATCGCCCGTGGGACGAATGGCGTCGGGCTCTCCGCGTGCGTCGGGCCGCGCGCCACCCTCGTTGCCGCCCCCGCCGAGGGAACCGACGTCGTCGTCGCTCGGATCTCCAACCTCGTCGGCATCGGGATCGTCCTCGAAACCGAGCCCCGAAACGTCTCCGCAAGCGACGGAAGACGCGGCCAGGGCGGCGAAGGCGAATGCGCTCAGAGCCGTTAGAGTGTGCAACGCGCGCATCGATCGTCTCCCTCGCCGCCCCACCCGACTCCGCCATCGCTTTCGTGAGACCCATCGAAACCGTGCACCGCGTCGACGATGTGATGCTCGTACATCGCACCGTCTTCGTAGACGACCGCGCGCATCCGTCCCGATCGCGGGGACGAGTGCACGACCTCTTCGACGACTTCCTCGCGCGTGCGCTTGCCCGACATGTTCGCTCCTCCTCTGCCGACGACTCTTCGTTCGAGCGCGATGAATAACGACGCTATATATCAGCGATCGCGGTTCTCGCCGCGCGCGCAGCCCATCCACTCGCCGTACTTCCAGACGTTCTTTCCCGAAGGCGTGTGCGTGCAGTGATCCTTGAGATCGGGGACCCCGTCGTGATCGCCATCGGCGCCGCCGCCGCCGCCATCGCGGTGTTGTCCCTTGGCGCAGCCGAGCCACGCGCCGTCGTGCCAGACGACCGCGTTCTTGGCGGTGTGGCTGCAGAGGTCGGTCGCGTCGGGGATGCCGTCGAGGTCTTCGTCACCGCCGCTCGGCCCTGGCCCGGCGTCGATCACCGGTCCGGGTCCCGTGTCGGGCGTCACCGGTCCCGGTCCGGTATCGGGCGTCACCGGTCCGGCGTCGGGCACCGGCACCGGCCCCGGATCCGTTCCATCGCCGAGGATGACCGAGTTCGTCCACGCCTCGCCGAACATGTCACGAGCGAACGCGCGCCACGCGTCGGCGTCGGAGCTCGATTTCATCTTCTCCCAATACGCATCCATCTTGTCCCACTTGAACGAGTCCATCGTCCGACCTTGCCGGAACACGTCCATCGCGCGCTTGGTGTTGAAGGCGACGAACTCCTTGAACTGCTGCCCATCGGCGCTCGCCCAATAGGTCGGATCCTTCTTCGCGACGGCCATGGAGAGCGCAACTGCGTAGCTGACGAACTCGAGTTGGCCCATCACGCCGTCGGTCCACTCGTGCTTCCAGAGACCGTGCGAGTACTGATCGACGCAGACCGTGCCGCCGTTGATGTACGCGGTCCACTCGTCGAAAATGTACGTCGGCGTGTCGTTCCAGCCGCTCTGCTGTTCGATCAGATAGAGGTGGTAGCGATCGCCCTGCAGGCTGCTCGGCACGTACGGCACCACGTCCGAGAGCAAGAGCTTCGGCTCGACGATCAATACGGCGCGGTTCTGCAGGACGTAGAGCCCGTTCGCCGACTTGCCGGTGGAGTTGTGGTTGTTGCGGATGTCGCTGTTGATCGCGTGCGTCGACTCGTGGCCCGTCGTCATCTCCTCGTCGAACGTCCACCCGCTCGGATCCTCCGAGAGCGGCAGATGGTCGTTGATGTCGGTGATGACGCTCCCCCACTTCGTGTCCGAGCGCGTACGCACCGCCGGGTAGCTGAGGAACTTCACGCCCGCGCCGGGCACGCCGGGGAAGACCGACTCGGCGCTGCGCTCACCAGGAGGAGCAGGCGCGCCGGGATCGCCGTCTTCGGGCGTCGGCGCCGAGTCGGCCGAGCCCTGGGCACAGGCGACCGGCAGCGAGATCGACACCGCGCAGAGAGCCGCGAAGAACATCCCACGAAAAAGCGCCCGGTTCATGATGCATAACTCCTTTATATTATCGAGCGAAAGAGTGGCTGGCAGGCGAGAAATCGCCTACGAAAACGGCTATCCGCCATTCTTGGTCAGCAGCGCGTCGAAGCCGCCAGGGAGCGAGGTCATCCCCGGCTCGGCGCCTTCCACGACCTTGACGACTTTCATGGTGCGCGGGTCGATGACGAAGTTGTGCGGCAGTCCGACGCCGGTCTTCGGAAGCAGATCGCTGTGCGGGTCGGCGACGATGTCGAAGTTGACGCTGTAGCTCTTCTTCCAGCTGTCGACGGTCGACTGATCGGCGGGCCCCGACGAGATGTTCTCGATCATCGCGGTGACGATGATGCCGCCACGCGCCTTGTACGAAGTCGCCAGCGACGGGAGATCCCCCGCCTCTTGCTGACACGCGCCGCACCACGCCGCCGAGACGTCGAGGAAGAGCGCGTTGACGTGCCGCGAGCCGTCGGGGTCGTAGTAGTCCTGCATCGTGATCGTCACCCACGCGCCGGTTCCGTCGCGATAGCCCTTGAGCGTCGCGTTGGGGAACGTGCTGCCGGTCGAGTATCCATAAGGACCCGATGGATAACTGGTCGGCGTCGGCGGACCGCTGTCGACGGCCGGCGGCGGCTTGGTGTCGGGCGGCGGCTTGGTGTCGGGCGCGCCGGGATCGGGCGGCCGCGTGTCGACCGGTGGCGCGGAGGCATCCTCGGAAGGAGGCGTCGGCGCACCACCATCATCGGTTCCGGGATCGGTTCCCGGATCCGGCGCGGGATCGGTTCCGGGATCGGTCCCCGGATCGTCGTCGGGCGGCGTCGGAGCGACCCCACCATCTGCCGTCGGCGTCTTCTTCTTGCCGCCACTCAACGACGGTCCGTCGATGTCGCCCACTGCGGTGCATGCCGACGTCACCGACGCCACCGACGCGATCAGAGCGATCGAGATCGTCGTCGTCCACATCGTCGTCGCCAGCTCTCGTGCCCGACGGAGTTCCATGTCCGGCGTCATACGCAAGGCCCGTTCCGCATACGAAAGTGACTGCGCGCGACAGTCTCACTGCACGCATCCGTCTTCGCTGCGTCTAGTTGCGCAACCTGCACGACAGTTCGAGCAACGGCCGGATGTCTGCGCAACTCGCGCAACACTTGACGTGATCCAGAGCTTGCACAACCGGTGCTTCTTCTAGGCCTCGATCGTCGTCACACGGAGCGATCGAAGAAAGGCCGTGAAATCGCGTTCGTGTCATCCATGCGTGACGCAGCTCGCCTCGGGGATGCGAGCGCGGCGCGATTCTTGGAAGAGCGAGCTCACCCATGAACATCGCGCCCCTCCATCCGCAACATCCGTTGAGCCACGTCGACGCCGGGCAGGATCCCGACGGGACGCTGCCCGGATACCTCGTCGCTCGCTCGGAATCGGAGTCGCAATCTCGAACTTCCCGAGAGTCGAAGGAGGGCCGTGACGAAGCGCGCTCTTCTCGCGACGGCCGCGAGACGCGCGAGCGCCGCCACGTCCTCCTGGTGATCGGCGATCAGACGAAGGCCACCTATCCCCTCCCCGACGTCGGCACCATCAGCATCGGACGCGCGCAACAGAACGACGTCTGCGTCGACGACCCGGCGATCTCGCGTCGTCACGCCATCCTCCACCTCGGTCCCACGCTCCGCGTCGAAGATCTCGGCAGCGCCAACGGCACCCGCGTCTGCGACGCCAAGGTGTTCGGCCCTCGCCCCACCGAGATGTTGAAGACGGCTGAAATCCTCGATCGAAAGGTGCCCTCGGGCGGCTTCCTCGACGTCCAACCGGGCAACGTCATCCAGGTCGGTTCGACGATCCTCGTCGTGCAACACGGCGGCACCTCGTCACGCCCGCGTCGCCTCTGGCCGCACGGCTACTTCGAAGGCTGCCTCGAGGAAGAGTGCGCGCGCGCCGAACGTGCCGATGCCCAGAGCGTGGGAACGGGGCGCGCTCGTGCCTCGTTCGGCGTCCTCCGCGTCCACGTCGGCTCGGCGACGCCCATGCGCGCGGTCGAAGAGGTGCTCTCCATCGCCACCCGCAGCGTCGACGTCGTCGCCAGCTACAGCCCCGGTGAATACGAGGTCCTCGCCATCGACGCCGACGGCTCCAAGGTCGACGACATCCGTCGCCGCGTCATCGGCTTCCTCGCCGAGCGCAACATCACCGCCAAGGTCGGCGTCGCCTGCTATCCGCAAGACGGAAAGAGCCCGGAGACCCTGCTCGCCAAGGCCTGCGCGCGCGTCGACGGGGACGCGACCGAGGGCGACGCCGGCAAGCCCTCCGCGTTCATCGTCGCCGATCCGGCGATGCAGCGGCTTCATCGCCTCGCCGAGCGCATCGCCGACAGCGGCATCAGCGTGCTCCTCCTCGGCGAGACCGGCGTCGGCAAAGAAGTCCTCGCCGAGACCATCCATCGCCACTCGTCACGTCGTGACAAGCCGTTCCTCCGCCTCAACTGCGCAGCACTCTCCGAGTCGCTCCTCGAGAGCGAGCTCTTCGGTCACGAGCGGGGCTCCTTCACCGGCGCGCACGCCGCCAAGCAAGGTCTCCTCGAGTCTGCCGACGGCGGCACGGTGTTCCTCGACGAAATCGGCGAGCTCCCGCTCTCGACGCAGGTGAAGCTGCTGCGTGTCCTCGAAGCGCGCCAGGTGACCCGCGTCGGATCGGTCAAATCCAAGCCGATCGACGTTCGCTTCGTCGCCGCCACCAACCGCGATCTCGAGCACGAGATCCAAATCGGCAACTTCCGCGAGGACCTCTTCTTCCGTCTCAACGGCATGCCCCTGGTGATCCCGCCGCTCCGTGAGCGAGTCGTCGAGATCGAGCCGATGGCTCGCGGCCTCCTCGCGCAGGCCTGTCGTCGTGCGGGTCGAGACGTGCCCACGCTCGGCCCCGAGGCGCTCGAGGTGCTCCGCTCGTACAGCTGGCCGGGGAACATTCGCGAGCTCCGCAACGTCATCGAGCGTGCGCTCCTCCTTTGCGGACCGGGCCCCATCGCGCTCGAGCACCTCCCGGTCGAGAAGATGGGCGCGACCCTCCCGGCGCGCGGTCACCGCGGCATGCTCACTGGCAACACGGGCCACATGCCCAGCATGACCACCGGCGCCGTGACGAATGGGCCGCACGGGATTGCCCATCCGACGCCGAGCTCGCTGCCGCCGCCGAGCAACACCTGGCCGGCCTCGACGCCGACGCTCGCCCCGCCGCGCACCTCGGGGCCTCCGCCTCAGTTCGATCCGCGCCAGGCGGTCGAGCCCGGTCGGGGACTTCGCAGCGGCGTCGAGCAAGTCGAACGCGACCTCATCCTCAAGGCCCTCGAACAGTGCGCCGGCAACCAGACGCAGGCCGCCAAGCTGCTGGGAATCTCGCGTCGTACGCTCGTCTCGCGCCTGGAACAGTACGAGCTGCCGCGTCCGCGCAAACACAACCCGCAGCGCCCGATGTGAGCCATCGGCAAACCACGCGAACCTCGTGAACCGTGCAAACGATGTAAACTGCCGAGCGAATGGGTTCTCGCCGCCGACTAGCGCTGACGTTCGCGCTCTCGGCGGCGATCGTGATCGCGACCCACGCCGCACCCGCGAGCGCCAATGGCCGCTACCCGACCGCGCAGTACGTCATCGTCGGGCCGGGCGCCGCGAGCACGCACATCGCGCTCCTGACGACCTTCGGCGTCCTCGCCAGTGAAGACTCCGGCAAGACGTTCCACTACCTCTGCGAAGACGCGCTCGGCTACGGCGGCACCTCGCTCGACGTCCCGATCGCGATCGACTCCGAGGCCCGCATCCTCGTCGGCCTCTACAATTCGACCTACCGGACCGAGAACGACCACTGCAGCGCGGCGCCGATCCCTTCGCTCGACGGCCAGTTCGTCGCCGACCTCGACGTGAACGCCAAGAGCGGCGCGGTCATCGCCAGCACCGCCACCGGCTTCCTCGGCGACACCAACTACCTCTACCGCGCGGGCAGTGGCGCCGGCCCCTTCACGCGGCTCGGCGTCGGGCGAAAAGACGTGCAGTTCGACTCCGTCGAGCTCGCACCGAGCAACGACCTCCGCGTCTTCGCCACCGGCCTCGATCTCTCGACCTCGCCGCGTACGCTCCGCACCTATCGCTCCGACGACGGCGGCACGACGCTCGTGGAAACGACGCTCGTTCCCCAAGACGAGAAGACGGTCGGGCTCTTCGTCGCCGCCATCGATCCCTCGAACCCCGACACCGTCTACCTCCGCGTCGCCGGCCCTCGCAGCGACGGCAAGCCAGGACGAAGCACCAAGCTCGTCCGCAGCGACGACGCCGGCGCCACCTGGCAAGTCGTCGCGCAGAGCACGGGCGAGATGCTCGGCTTTGCTCTCGGCGACGACGGAAACACCTTGTTTTATGGCGGTCCCGACGACGGCCTGGTCCGCTCGCGCGATCGCGGCAAGACCTTCGAGCACATCGGCGACGCGCACGTGCTCTGCCTTCGTTGGCACGCTGGCGAGCTCTACGTCTGCGGCACCAACGAGACCGATCACTTCGCGCTCGCACACTCGTGCGACATGGGCTCGACGCTCCGTCCGATGCTCGGCTTCTTCGGCGGCATCTCCGGCATCTATCCGTGCCCGGCGAGCACCGTCGAGGGCTCGAGCTGCAAAGAGCGTCTCGATGGCATCCACCTCGCGCTCAGCGAGGCCGGCACCACCACCGACTTGCCCGCCGACCCGACGTGCGACGGCGACGCGATCGCCGACGCAGTCGCCGACAGCACGCTCGCCGACGTCTCGCCCGACACGCTCACCGACGGCGATCGTGGCGACGCTGACGGCAACGGCGACGCGGGCTCGGATTCATCGAATGGCGGCGAGACGACGGTCGGCAACGAATCGAGTGGCTGTGGTTGCTCCCTTCGCGGCGCAGCCTCCTCGGCGCTCGGCGTCTCCCCGGTCTTCGCTCTCTTCGCCACAGCTTCGATGTTGCGTCGTCGTCGCCGCTAGCCGCGCGAGACCCGCGACGAACCCGATTGCCCGCCGGGCGTGCATGTCGCAGAAACGCGGTCGATGGCCAACGCCGACCTCGTCAAGCTCGAGTCCCTCTCCCGCGGCTTCCGCAGCGCTTACCTTCACAACACCGACATCGAAGCGCAGCTCCGCGCTTGGGCCGATGCGTTCCCCGAGCTCGTCGCGCTCCGTGAAATCGGCAAGACCGAAGAGGGAACGCCGCTCTTCGTGCTCATCGTCGGTCGCGACCCCGAGCGTCGACGCCCGTCGGTCTGGATCGACGGCAACATGCACGCGACGGAAGTCGCCGGATCGAGCGTCGCGCTCGCCATCGCCGAAGACGTGATCCGTCTCCACCTCGATCCCGACGGCAGCTCGCTCGGGCATCTGACGCTCCCCGCCCACCTTCGCGCGCGCGTACGCGACGTCCTCTTCCACGTCATGCCGCGCATGTGCCCCGACGGCGCCGAAGCGATCCTCGGCGACGGCCGCTACGTCCGCAGCAACCCGCGTGACCATCGCCCGAACCGGCGCCACGCCCATTGGATCGGCGGAGACGTCGACGGCGACGGCGTCGCGCTGAGCATGCGCAAGAAAGATCCCGGCGGCGAGTTCGTCGACAGCAAGGACTTCCCCGGCCTTCTCCTTCCGCGCGCCATCGAAGACGAGGGCCCGTTCTACAAGGTGTACCCCGAAGGGACGATCGCCAACTTCGATGGCGCCCACATCCCCGACCCTTATTTTCTCAGCGACAACGAGGTCGATCTCAACCGCAATTTCCCCTTCGCGTGGGCACCGGAGCCGACGCAAGAAGGTGCCGGCTCCTTCCCCGCGAGCGAGCCGGAGACGCGCGCGGTCGTCGAGTTCACCTCCAAGCGCCCCGAGATCTTCGCCTGGCTCAACCTCCACACCTTCGGCGGCGTCTTCATCCGCCCGCTCGGCGACGCGCCCGACAAGAAGATGAACCCAGGCGACCTCGCGCTCTTCCGTCAGCTCGGCGCGTGGGCCGAGTCGATCGTCGGCTACCCGATGGTCAGCGGCTTCGAAGACTTTCTCTACGAGCCCGACAAGCCGTTGCGCGGCGATCTCTCCGACTTCGGCTACCACCAGCGCGGCGCCATCGCCTACGTCTGCGAAATCTGGGATCTCTTCAAGCAAATCGGCATCGCGCGCAAGAAGCCCTTCACCGAGCACTACACGCACCTCACCCGCGACGACCTCCTTCGCCTCGCGCGCTGGGACGCCGAGCACAACGAGAGCCGCGTCGTCCGGCCGTGGCGCACGTTCCAACATCCGCAGCTCGGCGAGGTCGAGGTCGGCGGCATCGACGGTCGCGTCGGCATGTCGAACCCGCCCTACGAAATGCTCGCCGAGATCTGTCAGAAGCAGGCGGCCATGTTCCTCCGCGTCGCCTCGCTCGCGCCCGTGATCCACGTCGAATCGAAGGTCACCGCGCTCGGCGTTCCCGACACGCATCGCGTCGACGTCGTCGTCGAGAACCGCGGCTACCTCCCGACGTACGTCCTCGGCTCCGCCAAGTCGCTGACCTGGAACGAGCCGCTCTACGTCGACGCGCAACCGCACGGCTGCGTCCTCGCGACACCTTCCGACGCCCATCGAGAAGTCGGACACCTCGAGGGTTGGGGCCGAGGTCTCTACGACGGCTCGAGCGCCCTCTTCTACATGCGCAGCCGCGGCACCGGGCACTCGCGCACGCTCAGCTACGTCGTCCGTGGCCGAGGCACCCTCCGCGTCCTCGTCGGGTCGTGCAGAACCGGCCAGCTCGAACACACGATCGAGCTCGGATAGCCCTCCGAGCCCCGCAAAAACCTGCATTCTCGGAGGTTCTGGCAATTCGCCCGGACCGTGTAATTTTGCACTTGCGCGAGCTATCCTACATCGCTATACATGGGCCCCGTCGAGCTTACATAAGCACGCATCGACACACCTATCGATGCAACCCCTCTGGAGGACGCCCATCATGCTCTCGCGCAAGCTCCCGTTGCTCTTCGCCCTCGCCGCCCTCGGCGCCTGCACCGTCCAGTCGAAGGAGCAAGAGGCCGCCGATCAGGAGAAGGCCATCGACGACGAGCTCACGAGCAACACGGCCCTCGCGCGCGACCTCAAGTTCCAAGGCGTCGTCTACGTCGATGCCGGCGCCAGCGACTACAGCATCCTCGCCGCGGTCAAACACCAGACCCAGTCGGCCTTCGGCGCGCTCCGCACCGCCAACGTCGGCGTCAACAGCCGCGAGCTCAAGGACGTCGACCCGAAGACGTTCGTGAAGACGAAGGTCACCGTCGTCGACGCCGCGAAGCCGACCAGCGCCGGCACCCAGATGCTGCAGGTCAAATACACGTACACGGACACCGCGCTGGTCCCGAAGACGATGTCGCGCCGCTCGACGCTCAACGTCGGCGTCCTCGGCAAGGACTACGACTCGGTGACGAGCCGCGTCCTCACCGAGTGCACCGAGAACGACAAGGAAGCGCAGGAGTTCGAAGGCTCCATCTGGTACGTCTTCAACCCCTCGCTCTCGGCCTGCAAGAAGGCGATGTCGAAAGAGCAGCAGACGATCGACGCCGACCGCGCCAAGCTCGGTGCGACGAAGATCCCGCTCAGCGAAGTGAATCGCCTCTATTTGCCGGTCACCGTCTCGCTCACCGGCAACAAGACCAACAAGGGCACCACCTACCCCGAGTACGATCGTCTCTACACGCAGGGCGTGCAGAAGGGGAAGCTCACCATCGGCATGGTCTCCGGTCTGATGGCCGACTGGGCCGCCGGCGAGCACCACGACACGATCGACGACACCGGTTACGACATGTGGTGGGAGGGTCTACGCGCCATCACCTCGGCTCGCGCGTTCAAGGTCGTCGCGGTCGAAGGCGGCGCCGATCTCACCTCGTTCGATCTCGGTGGCGGCGTGAAGGTCACCGGCGCGAAGTTCGCCGACCTCATGCAGTGGGAGCTCGACGGCAAAGGCTTCCCGAGCAACGTGCCCGCCGCCAAGCAGCACGATCTCCGCGTCGCCGTCGGCAACAAAATCGTCAAGCGCTGGATCACCCTCGAAGCGCCGATCACGGTCAGCATCGGCGGCGGCGCTCCGCAGACGATGGTCATCCAGCTCAACACGTACTTCGGCGCCGAGACCGACAGCGCGCCGCACAAGAAGGCGATCAAGAACAGCGACGTCTTCATCTACAACGGCCACTCGTACATCGGCTACGGCCCGCTCGATCCGAGCCACTTCTCGGCGAGCGACTTCCCGTCTTCGTACCAAGTGATGTTCATCAACGGCTGCGTCTCCTTCAACTACTACGAGAAGGACTACTTGCCGCTGAAGCCGGGCGGCACGCGCAACCTCGAGCTCGTCACCAACGGCCTCGAGAGCTGGGTCGACGGCAGCGGACCGGCGATGGGTCGCTTCGTCGCCGCGCTCATCGACGGCAAGCAGAACAGCTACAGCGCGCTCCTCAAGGCCGCCGAGTTCACCGGCTACGGCTACAGCTGGGGCCAGGACGCGCTCCGCACCGTCGACGGCGAGCTCGACAACCTCTACTCGCCGACCAAGACGCCGATCGTCGTGCACTGAGCGACGAGCGAGCGCATCGAAAAAAAACGGAAGCTCCCTCCGTGCTCGCGCGCGAGAGGGAGCTCCTCGTTTCAGCGATGGAGGTCGGCGACTCTTACGGCTACGGAGAGAGCTACATACCTTCCGCGAGAGCAGCGCATTCGGCAGCTTCGGGAGCGCCGGTCTTGGCGCAGCTGGCGTAAGCGTTCTTCGCGCCGGCCGAGGCGCCCATCATCTGGTACGCCGCACCGAGCACGTAATAGGCGCTGCCACCGGCGCCCTTCGACGCCGCTTTGCGTGCGAGGCCTGCGGCCTTCGACGGGTTGCTGTTGATGGCCTTGCGGGCCGCGGCGAGGAGCTGCGGACCTGACATCGCTGCCTCGGCTTCGTCTGCCGCAGCCGTGCTCGCAGGCACCGCAGCAGCCGTAGGCGCAGCTGTGGGCGCAACCGTCGGAGCGACCGTCGGAGCAGCAGCGAGCGCTGCCGTCGCAGTCGGCGCGGCGGCCGTGGTGGCTGCGGCCGGCGGAGGCTCGGTGGTAGCAGCCGACGGCGGCGCCGACGCGACTTCTGCCACCGCAGAGGGAGCTGCCGTCGCTTCGGCAGAGGGCGCAGCGCTGGCGACCGTCGCGGTGTCGACCGGCGTAACCTGTGCGGTCTCGACGGGGGCCGGCGGAGGCGGCGCGACCTGGGTCATCTGCTGTTGCGGCGGCGGCGGCGGCGCGACCTGGGCAGCGACCTCGGTGCTCGTCGTCCGGTGCGAGGGCGCGATGGCGCGGCGAATGAGCCCCGTCGCACCGATGAGCGCGCAGACGCCGAGGACGCCAAGCACCAGCGAACGAGCGCGGTGATCGACCTTCTTCACGCGATAGGCCGGCGCATGGAGGTCGTGCTCGTGGAGGTCGGGAGCTTCTCGACGCATCTCCTCGAGGTGGACGTCTTCGATCGGCTTGGCGAAGAAGGCGCCGTGCTCGTGATCGTCGTCGTCGAAGTCCATCTGCGGTGCGTGCGAACGCGTCACGGGAGCGACCGAGCCGGTGTCGAGGTCAGTGCTCTCGGGCTCCTCGTGCTTCGCGTCCTGCTTGGCTTCCGACTTGGCGTCGTGCTTCGCGTCGGCCTTCGTATCGGCCTTCGTATCGGCCTTCCCCTCGGCGTTCACGTCAGCTCTCGCCTCGGACACTTCGTTCGGCTTCGCGTCGGAAATCGCTGCGGCGGCTGCGATTTTCACGCTGCCTTCGCGCTTCGTCGCCGGTACCTCGCTGGCGCGCTCGGCGGCAGGGGCGACTTCGACACCATCGCTCTTCGCGTCGGGCATCGAGGAGCGGTCTTCCGACTCCTCCGGCAGGTCACTGGCGCGTTCGTCGCGGGCCTCGAGACCCTCGGGCCGGATGGACGACGGGCTGCCCGGCGCCTGGCTCCTCCCCCGTCGTTTTTCGTTGCGCTTCGCTCGCTTGTTTTTCGGGGATGACACAGTGGGCCTCCGGAAGTGCACGTGGCGTGCCGCCTGGCGCGACGCGCTATGTGCTGGGTGCGATGCGTAGGAAAACGTCGCACTCGACGGCGTCTCGACGAGGGAAGCGGGGCGTTTCGAGCTTGTTTTTCAGTTGAAAGCGCAAAGGACAGGACATCTTAACAGAACTCGCTCCCATGGTTTTGGTGCATGCTCTTGAATCCGTCATCCTTCGTGCGAGTGCGTTCCTGACGGTATTGAAGAAGGTTCGTTACTCCCCTGACGGAAGAATTGTGCCAGCGCATGTCGTCATGGCACACGGGGACACGACACCTTGCCCGAGGGGGCCCGAGACGACCTCGCGCCGAGGATTGCGCGCGATCACGCAGTCGGAAATCGCGTGCTCGTGTTGCAGCAACACACGAGCGCCGCATCTCTTCCGTTCGCTGGAAACGGGAACCCTCGGGAAGTCATCTGGTAGAGTAATCGCCGAATGCCCAAGGACGATCTCGCCGTAGCGCGCGAGCGATTGGGGCAGGTGCTGAGAGACCGCTGGCTCCTCGAAACGACGCTCGGCGTCGGGGGAATGGCCGCCGTCTACGCCGCCCGCCATCGCAACGGGGCGAGGGCGGCGATCAAGATTCTCCACGGTCAGCTGCGCGACGACGCGGTCATCAAGGAGCGCTTCCTCCGCGAGGCCTACCTCGCCAACACCGTCGGTCACCCCGGCATCGTCCGCGTCCTCGACGACGACGAAGATCCCCACTTCGGCCCCTTCCTCATCATGGAACTGCTCGAGGGCGAGTCGCTCGACGAGCTGTTCAAGAGGAAGCTGCAGCTGCCGATCGAGCGCGTGCTCGACCTCGCCGATCAAACGCTCGACGTGCTCGCGGTGGCACACGATCGCGGCATCGTCCACCGCGACCTCAAGCCGGCGAACCTCTTCCTCTGCCGCGACGGGGTCGTCAAAGTCCTCGATTTCGGCATCGCGCGGCTGCTTCACGACAACGTCGCGCGCCTCACCGCGACCGGCATGATGATGGGCACGCCGGCGTACATGTCACCGGAGCAGGCACGCACGTCCGGGAAGATGGTCGACGGACGGAGCGACCTCTACGCCCTCGGCGCGACGATGTTCCGGGTCATCTCCGGGAGGCACGTGCACCAAGGGAAGCTCGCGCAGCTCATCGTCCAGGTGGCGACCGAGCGCGCGCCGAGCCTCGCGAGCGTGGCCCCCCAGACGCCGCCGATGGTGTGCGCGATCGTCGATCGCGCGATCGAGTTCGAGCCCGAGCGTCGTTACCCGTCCGCGCGTGACATGCAAACCGACGTGCGGGCGGTGCGCCAAGGCCATGCTCCGCCCTTCGCCTCGCAGTCGCTCCCGCGCGCGTCGGCGATCCCGCGCCTCGAGGCCGTCGAACCGGCGGCGAGCTCGCGAAGAGGCACGACGATTCAGCCGCACCAAGATCCCGTCGCCGTCGCCGCCGAGCAGGCGCGCGCCGAAGCGAGGGCCGCGGCGCGACAGGCCGATTTCCACAGCGCGAGTGGACATGTGGAGATCCCGCACATCTCGCCGCAGGCTCCGCCACAAAACTACGCGCCACCGCAAGGCGCGCAGCAGCAGCACTACGCCCACCTCGGTTCGTTCGAGCCGGGCGGCCAGCCGTCGATGCGTTCGCCAGGTTGGCAAGTGCCCCAAGGTGTCGGCGGAGCGCAGCAACCGCATGGGCAGCAGCAGCAGGTGCAGCCGAGCCCCGGAGGCGGTGGTTCCTCGACCTTGAAGTCGACGATGTACCACGTGGCGCCGAGCGAATCGTCGCAACACCGCGCCCCGCAGCAGCCGCAAGTGCCATCGGGATATCCGCCGCCGGGATATCCGCAGGCGCAACAGCAGCAACAGCAGCAACAGCAGCAACAGCAGCAGCAACAGCAGCAGCAACAACAGCAACAGCAACAGCAACAGCAACAGCAACAGTACCAGCAGCAGCAATACCAGCAGCAGCAGGCGCACTTCGCGCAGCAACAGCAGCAACAGCAGCAGCTACAGCAATACGTCGCGGCCTCTCAGCCGATGACCACGCCGTATCCGCCAGTGCCACCTCCGGGGGTGAATCCGGCCTATGCCGTGCCGCCTTCGCAGCGCCCGCCACCGATGGGTCCTGGGGC
>JANXMC010000577.1 GCA_025354825.1 Myxococcales bacterium | reverse complement strand
TCGCGGCCATCACGTTGTACTCCTCGCTCGCGCCGGGCTTGGCGAACTTGGTCATTCCAACGCCAATCACGTTGACCCGTCTACCCAACTTTTGACCCATGATGTGCTCCTAATTGCGAGTTGCGTAGACGTGGCTCAAACGAGACCTTTGAGAAATCCGAGCTTGTGCGCGACGCGAACGTCGCCGTCGACGCGAAGCTTTCCGTGTTGGTAGAGGCTCTGCGCCGACTCGGCCCCCTTCGCGAGGGCGACCAAGTCTTCCTCCGTGAGCGACAGCGTCGTCGCGGCCGACGTCGCCTTCCCCGTGCTCACGGCGCCCGCGCCCGTGAGGTCGACAACGTAGCTCGCGTCGGGCGACTTCACGTTGAACTGAAGCACCGACGCGACCTCGGCGGCGAGCCCCGGTGTCTTTGCCAATCGGTCTTTTAGCGCGTCGAAGATCGCAGGCGTCGTCGGTGCCGACGACGTTGCGGGCGCAGCGGCCGCGGGCGCCGCTTTCGGAGCCCCCGCGCTCTTGGCCGCGGCGACGGCCCTCTTCGCCGCTTCGGGGTCGATCTTGGTGAGGAAATCGAGCTTCTGCGACGCCATCACGTTCCCCGTGATCTTCATTTTGCCGCCGAAATACAGCTTCTGCGCGTCGGCCTTGCCGCTCGTCATCGCCATGAAGTCGCTGTCGGCGAGCTCCAACGTCACGTCGGGCTTCTCGACGGCTCCTTCGGTGACCGAGCCTTTGCCGCTTTTCAAATCGAGCGTCCATGCGCTCTCGGGCGCCGTGAGCTTGAACACGAAGACCGTGGCGACGCGCGCCGCCAAATCGGGGTTCTTTTCGACGTAGTCGCGAATGCCCAAGAAGACGTCGCCGCTGCCCCCGTCGCGGCTCGCGGCCGGGCCGGCGCTGGGGGCCGCCGCGGCGGCCTTCGCGGGAGCCGTGCCGCCTCGCTTGCGGGCCGCGTCGCGCGCGATTTGCGGGTCGATCTTCTGCATGAACGAAAGCTTCTGGGACGCCATCACGTTCCCCGAAATTTTCATTTTCCCGCCGAAATAGAGCTTCTGCGCGTCGGCCTTGCCGGTGCTCATGGCGAGGAAGTCGGCGTCGGTCAGCTCGAAGGTCACGTCGGGCTTCTCGGCGGCGCCGGGCTTCACCGAGCCTGTCCCGTTTTTCAGATCGATCGTCCACGCGCTCTCGGGGGACGTGAGCTTGAAGTTGAAGAGCGTGCCGACCTTGGCGACGAGATCGTTATTCGCACCAACGTAGTGCGTAATCGCGGCGAAGATATCGCGCGACTCGGGCTCGCCATCGCCCGCGCTTTCCCCTTGAGCCACCGATGCCGACGCGGCGGCCGCGGCGACGTCTTTCGCCTTGGGCGCGGGAATCTCTTTGTGAAAATCGATCGACGCGGCCGAGATGACGACCTTGTCGCGCTCTTGCACTTTGCACTGAAAGACGATGCGCCCGTCGCTCTCTTTCCACATCTCGGTGGTGAGCGTCTCGCCCGGGAACACGCTCTCCGAGAAGCGCGCCTTAATAGCCTTGAAGAAGCGTGGATCATTGTTGCTGAACGCCTTGATGACGTGGCGCGCGGCGTAGCCGAACGTGCAGAGCCCGTGCAGAATCGGCCGCGGGAAGCCGAAGTTCTTGGCGAACTCGGGGTCGACGTGGAGCGGGTTCCAGTCGCCCGTGAGCCGGTAGAGGAGCGCCTGGCTCGGGCTAATCTTCTCGGTAATCACAGCGTCGGGTGCGCGCGACGGCAACGCGGCCGCCTCGACGACGGGGCCGCGATCGCCGCCCCAGCCGCCTGCGCCGCGAACGAACGTAGTGACCTCGTTGAGAATCAGCTCTTCGCCTGATTCATCGAACGATCGAATTTCGGTAATCACCACCGCGCCCTTCCCCTTATCGAAGATCTCTTTGATCTTCATCTTGTGGGTCAGCTTCGCGTGGGGCGGGAGCGGCCGCTTGATCTCCGTGTACTGCTCGCCGTGCAGCACGCGATCAAGGCCGTATTTCAGCCCGGGCGCGCTCTTCCCCTCGGCTGCGAGCTTGAACATCACCTGCAACGCAGGAATGACACCAAACGTGGGGAGCGATCGAAAGCCGTCGGCGTGGTGCTCGTACACCAATTGCAAATCGCTCGTGTCCATTGGGTCGCTGCCCGCGCCGACGCTCAGAGCATAGAGCGCGAGATCTTTCGCGTCGTAGCTCGACGACTCGGTCGGCCACGTGTAGCCGAGGGCCTGATCGACATCGATGAAGTCGTTGCCGCCCTTGCTCGGCCCCGCCTGGATGTTCGCCAGAATCGGCGTCATCGATTGCGTGATATCGGCCGGGTGCGTCGCCTCTTCGAAAGAGGTAATCGCGGCGAAGTTGTCTTTGATCCCCTCGGGCGTCACGGCGCGACCCACCTTGAACGTCTTCCCCTTGGCGCGTTCCCAACGGAGCTTGCCGAAGAACCCACCGCCCACTTCGTAAAGCCCGCCGGTCTCTTCGCACTCTTCATGGCAAAGCCACGCGACGAGCGGCGAGACGACTTCGGGCTTGAGCGCGTCGGTCAGCTCCTTCGGCATCACGGTTTCGGTGAGGCGCGAGCCGGCGATGGGCGCAATCGTGTTGACGACGACGTTCCGTTTGCGCCCTTCGAGGGCGAGCGTATTGGCAAATCCGACGAGGCCGAGCTTCGCCATGCTGTAGTTCGCTTGGCCGAAGTTGCCATAGATGCCGGCCGCCGACGCCGTCATCACGATGCGGCCGAAGCCTGCGTCGCGCATGTGCGTCCAGGCGGCCTGGGTGACCCGGAACGTGCCGAGCACGTGGACGCGGTAGATCAAATCCCAGTCTTCTTGGGACATTTTGGGGAAGCTCGTGTCGCGGAGAATGCCCGCGTTGTTCACGAGGATGTCGACGCGCCCCCATGCGTCGATAGCGCTCTTCACGATTTTATCGCCGTCCTCGACGGAGTCGTAATTGGCAATCGCCTCGCCGCCCGCGGCTTTGATCTCTTCGACGACCTTGTCGGCCGCCGCCGAGCTTTTGCCGCCGCCGTGGGCCGTACCGCCGAGATCGTTGACCACGACCTTCGCGCCGCGGCTGCCGAACAGCAGCGCGTGGGAGCGCCCGAGGCCGTTGCCCGCGCCCGTGATGATTGCGACCCGTCCATCGAAACGAAGATCCTTCGACATCGCCCGTCTCTCGCTTCTCGCGGCGTATCGCCGCAGGGTTTCTCGCCGTTCACGCTCTCGTGACAAACCATTTCGCGTACGAAATATCGAGGTGTCCGAACGCCAGGTCAACGGGCCATCTGCTCCGCGGGACTCTGTGGGGACACGTGCGCGGTCAGTGCGCCGAACGCGGCCGAGGCGGCTTCGCGGGAGGCGGGCGAGTCGAAGCGTTCGCGCGGAAAAACGGCTGCCGCGTGCGTTTCGAAAACGGCCTCGAGCTCGGCGGCGTTGCTCCCGGTGGAGCCGTCGGGCACGGGCGGAGCCGAAAAGACGACGGCATCGACGGCGAGCCCAGAGGCCGCCGCCGCGAGAAGCGTCGACCGCACGTCGTGAAGAGCGCCCAGCCTGTCGGCGGCCACCAGGAGCACCTTCGCCGGCGCGAGAGCGCGCGCGAGGTCGAGATTGGTGACCCCCTTCGCGAGGGGCGAGAAGAGACCGCCGGCCGATTCGACGACGAGCACGTCGAGGGGATTCGCCGCGTCGTTCGCAAGCTCGCGCGCGCGCATGACGAGCACGGCGAGATCGATCGGCCGCCCCTCTTCACGCGCCGCGAGGTGCGGCGACACGGGGCGGAGATACGAATACGAAGGGGGAATTTCGGCAATCGCCGAGGCCTCGGCGTGGCGAATCGTATCTTCACAATCGGGGTCGACGCCACTTGCGACGGGCTTGTAGCCAATGGCGCGAACACCTCGCGATTTCAAATAAGCCAACAGCGCGCAGGTCACGTGAGTTTTGCCGACGTCGGTGCCCGTCGCGACCACGACGACGACCTTGCAAAACAATTCCTTCGTCATGAGCGGGAGGTGTAGCGCTGTTGCCGCGTGTTGGGGCACCCGGTGAGAGCGACGCCGGCGCCGACTCGGCAGACGACGCCTCGCCTTGACATCGCACCGGCGACCGAGCACCTATGCGCGCCTTGACAACCCATTAGGACGACAGGGTGCCCGAGAGGGCATAACAGGGAAGCCGGTTCGAATCCGGCGCGGTCCCGCCACTGTACGCAAGCGCGCGACTCCCATCGAGCCACTCGGTCATCCCCGGGGAAGGGGAGGGGTCGCATCGGCGAGAAATTGCCGAAACCTTGCAAGCCAGGAGACCTACCCGAGTTGTCGAAGGAGGCATCATGCCTTCACGTTTCCATCGCGCGGGTGCGGATTTCACCCTGCCGATACGTAGTCTCTGCCGTCGTCCACTCACCGCATTTCGCTCGAAGCCGCGCGTCGGCTTCGTCTCCCTTCGGATCGCGCGGTAGTCGCGATGCGCGCGCGCCTCTCGATGGCCTGGCTTCACCGCACGCTCGGGAGCTTCTTCTGGCTGCTGTTCGTGATGTGGTTCTCGTCGGGCATCGCAATGACGTTTACCGGTTTCCCCTCGGTGAGCGAGCGCGAGTCGCTGGCGCGCGCGCCTGTTTTACGAATCGCGATGGCGCTCACTCCGCCCAAAGCTGCGATGGCGCCGGCCAACGACGTGGACCTCTTCGCGATTGGCGATCGCGCCGTCGTGCGCGCATTTCTCGGACGAACCCGCGTGGTCACCTATGCCGACAGCGGCGAGCCGTTCAAGCCCCTCACCGAGGCCGAGGGGCTCGCCTTCGCAAGCGCGTGGCTCGGCGCGCGCGCGCACGTGGTTAGCCTCATGGCCGAGGCCGATCAGTGGAACCCACGAGCCCGCGCCCGAGGCACGCTGCCCCTGTTGCACGTGGCCCTCGACGACGACGCGGGGACCGAGGCGTACGTGGCCCTCGCCGGGGCGGAGGTCGTTCAAAAGACGACGCGCCGCGGCCGTCTGCTCGCGTGGATCGGCGCCATTCCACATTGGATCTACCCAACGAAGCTCCGCCAAAACGGCCCCGCCTGGAAATGGACGGTTATCGTCTTATCGGGAATCGGCGCGACTTTGGCCTTCACCGGCCTCGTCCACGGTCTCCGCGTCGTTCGTATTCGTCGACGATCGGCGCGCGGCGAGCAGCTTTCGGCCATTCCGTTTCGCGATCCATGGATGCGCTGGCACCACATCGCGGGGCTCGCCTTTGGCCTCTTCGCCTTCACGTGGACGCTGAGCGGGCTTTTCTCGGTCGTGGATTTCGGAAGCCGCTCTGACAGCGACCCCGATTCGGACGAGGTGCGCGCCTTTCGTGGCGGCGCGCTCGATTCCGCGTCGTTCGTGCTCGCGCCGGGCGCCACCATCGACGCCTGCGCGGCGGCGAGCGCCTCGCCCTTGAAGCGCCTCTCGTTCGCGCGCGTTTCGGCCATACCGTATTACGTATGCCGATTTGCCGACGGCACCGCCGAGACCGTCCGCGCCGACGCCGACGCGGCGCGCGCCGCCCCGCTCGACCGCGCACATGTGGCGAGCGCGAGCCGCGCCGTCGTTGGCGATTCCGCCGTCATCACGGAAACGTGGCTCACCGAAGGCGACCCTTACTACTATCCGAGCCACTTCGACCCCGATGTCGCGTTCCCTGTACTCCGCACGGAATTCGCAAACGGCACTGCCGTCTACGCCGCGCCGGCGACCGCATCTCTCGAGCGACGCTACACGGCGACGACCCGACTGCACCGCTGGCTGTACCACGGGCTCCATTCGTGGGATTTCCCCGCGATCTACCGCCACGAGACGCTGTGGCACGTGGTCATCATCGCGCTTCTGTGCGGCGGTATTGGGCTGTCGCTCACCGGCACCGTTATCGCGCTTCGCAAACGGAGGCGCGGTACGGTTCGGGCGTGACCATGTCGAAACCGCGCGAAAATCAACCTGGCGCGCCCTCGTCCGCGACGTCGCGGAGGGCATCCCCAGAGTGGCCATTCCGATGATCGACCGCTCGCGCGAGAGCGAGCAGGCGTCGAGGTAGCTCCGTCTACACGTTACGGCGGGCGGATATTTTGGCCGCAGTGCCACTTTCCGCGCAGAGAAGTTGGCGCCCCATCGCCGCCATCCCATCCTCTCGCGCGATGCCTCGCCGTGCCTCTCTCGCCCTCGCACTCACTTCGCTCTCGTGCGCCAGTCTCGTTGGCCTCCTCGCCGCGTGCACCGCGTCGCGGACGAGCACTTCCAAGGACACGTCGGCGCCGCCGGCCGAGGCCGCATCGGCGGGCGCTGCCACGCCGCCCCCGGCACCGTCGCCTTCCGTCGCCATGACGTCGGACGCCGGCGCGCCCGCGAAATCGCCGGCGCAAGAGGCCCCGCCCACGTCGCCGCGTGCCGCGCTCGCCGAGTACTTCCGCGCGCACCTGCCGCCCGGTGGCCGCGTAATCGACGAGGGGTCGGCGCCGTTGCGCGTGGTGCACACGGCGGGCAAAGCCGAGACGCAGCTCACCGTCGCAAAAGCGTACCTCGATCTCTCGACCGTGTACGCGACCGACGACTTCGCGACGGAGATTCTCAAAGCCAATAAAGAGATCGCCCAGCGCCTCAAAGTGGGCAATCTGCACGACGGCACCGATATCGAAATACCGACGCTCGTGGCCGCGCCGCCGCGCCCGGTCGACGAAGCGCGCATCCCGTGGCCCGAAGACCACGCGATTCGCGGCATCTTCGTGCGCCGCGACGACGGCGCGAAGTGGCCCGTCACGCTTGAGAGGCTGGCGGCTCGAGACATGAACGCCATCGTCCTCGATGGGAAGGACTACGAGGGGTACATCACGTATCCCACGAAGGTCGCCCTCGCGAATGAGGTAGGTGCCGCCAAGCACGCGCCCGTTCGAAGCCTCGCCCGCGCGGTGCGCTTCGCCCACGACAAGGGCATTCGCGTCATCATGCGCAATGCCTGTTTCCACGACCCGTGGATGGCGAAGCAGAAGCCGACGCTGTCCGTGCAGTCGAAGTGGGGAAAGCCCTATCCACTGCAGTGGGTCGACCCTTCGAACGAAGAGGTTCAGGCGTATATCGTCGAAGTCATCAAAGAGCAGATCGACGCTGGCGTAGACGAGATTCAGCTCGATTACATTCGGTACCCCGTTCAAGGCATCGAAGGGGCGGACTTCCATCTCGTGGAACGCAAGCTCACGCCGCTCATCGTGATTCGCGATTTTGTGCGCCGCGTGAAGGCCGTCACGGCGCCGCGCAAAGTGCCACTGTCGCTCGACGTGTTCGGCGTCGTCGCCTGGAATCGCGCGGTCGACGTCGACCCGCTCGGGCAAGATCTCACGGTCCTCGGCGCCGACGCCGACGCCCTGTCGCCGATGGTGTATCCGTCACACTTTGCCAAAGGGTTCAACGGCTTCGAAGAGCCGGGGAATCACCCGGAAGTCATCGGCATCGGCACCAAAGCGACGGTCGACATTCTCGCGAAGGCGAACCTCACCACCGCCGTGCGCCCGTGGCTGCAAGCGTTCCCGTGGCGCTCGCCGGACTACGGTCCCAAGTACATCGCCGACGAAATCAAGAGCGCCGTCGCCAACGGCTCGAAGGGTTGGCTTCTCTGGCATCCCGGTGGCGACTACGGCGTCGCGTGGGCGGCGATCCCGGCGAAAGCGGCGGCAAAACGGCAGTAGCGCCCGTGTAACCGAGCTCGCGGCTCCGCACCTACAGGCGTTGGCTCTGCAATTTACTGCGCGAACGCGGGACGCCCCATGACGCCCCGTTGCCGTGTACGCTTCGAGCATGGCAACGGAAGCGCTCGTTCAAAAGGTGAAACAGTTCATCGCTCTCGCAAAGTCGGGGGACGCCGAAGGGGCGCTCACGGGCTACAAGGAGCTCTTCGTGAGCCCCGAGTTCGCGACCTACCCCGTCGACGAGCGTCGCCACGCGATCAAGCTGGTCGTCAATGCGAAGGTCCCGCCGAACCGCCCGACGCCTTCCGCCGTGTCGGCGCACAAGGCGGCGATGGTGCCGCTCGCGGAGATCCTCAAGGGCGGCGAGCCCGAGGACTATCAACTCATGGGCATCTGCTACGTGTTCCTCGGCGACGAGAAGAAAGCGGCCGAGCACTTCCGCCAGGGGCTCACGGCCGAGCGCGCGAAGAACCCGCAGTCGGACCTGTGCGGCTCGCTCATGAAGTGGGTTGCCGCGGTTTAACTCTGAGGCGGCGACGGCCCTCGCTCCATGAGCAACGAGCGCTTTCTTCGCTGCCCGATTTGCAACCTCCCGCACGACGAGGGGGCGACCGTCTGCCCCACCACGGGGCAGCCGATCGTGCGCGTGGTGCAATCGTCGCGTAGCCAGCCGGGCTTCGCGGCGGTGCAGGCGCCTCCGCCGAGCAGCAGCGAGCACGCGCCCGCGGCGACCGACGGCGCGAAGCTGCTGGGCACGCTCGTCGACGGCAAGTACCTCGTGAAACACATCCTCGGCCGCGGCGGTATGGGCACGGTGTTCGAGGCCGAGCAGACGTCCGTGGGCCGGCGCGTCGCGTTCAAGGTGCTGCACGTTCGCGACGCGAAGAACACGGTGACGCTCAAGCGGTTCCTTCAAGAGGCGAAGGTCGCCGCGAGCCTCCCGCACACCAACATTTGCCAGATTTACGACTACGGCTCGCTCCCCGACGGCAGCCCGTACATCGTGATGGAGCGCCTCGAAGGCGAGTCGCTGGCCGAGCGCATTCGGTGGGAAGGGCCGATGAAAATCGCGCTCACGTTGGAGGTCGCGTGCCAGGTGCTCGGCGCCCTCGGCTTCGCACATAAGAAGAACGTCGTGCATCGCGACGTGAAGCCGGAGAACATCTTCCTCGCGAAGGTCGGGCGAAACACCGTCGCCAAGCTCGTGGACTTCGGCCTCTCGAAGGTGATTCGCCCCGTGGAGGGCGACGAGGTCGAAGACTCGAGCCAGCTTACGAAAACGGGGGTGACGATGGGGACGCCCTATTACATGGCGCCCGAGCAGACCTTCGGCGACCGCACGCTCGACGCGCGGGCCGATCTCTGGGCCGTGGGCGTGACGATTTACGAGTGCATCGCGGGGAAGCGGCCGTTTCAGGCGAAGGGGAACTTCAACCTGATGAAGGCCATCGTGACCGAGGCGCACAAGCCGCTCGGAGACCTGCGCGCGCCTCTTCCCGATGGCCTCGAGGCGGTGATGACCAAGGCGCTCGCGAAGGATCGCGACCACCGCTACCAGACCGCGAGCTCGTTTCAGCGCGATCTGGTTGGCGTGCTGCGAACCATTCAGGCGGCGAAAAAGGCTAACTCGCCCACTTGATGTTGCAGCCGACGCTCGGCGTCTGGCTCTCGTCGACGGGCTTGCCCGCGAGAAGCGCGTCGAGCGCCGCGCGGAGATCGCGCCCGGTCACCGGCGTGTCGTTCTTCGGGCGGCTCCCGTCGAGCTGGCCGCGGTAAACGAGCCTTCGCCCGTCGTCGAACAGGTAAAACTCGGGCGTGCAGACTGCATTGAACGCGCGCGCGACGTCTTGCGTCGCATCGAACGCGTAGGGAAACTCCCACCCGAGCTCGCGCGCGAGCTGACCCATCGGCCCCGGGCCGTCTTGCGGGTGGGTGCGCACGCTGTTCGAGCTGATGGCGACGATGCCGACGCGCTTGGGCAGGTAATCGCGCGCGAGCTGCGTGATCTCGCGGCGAACGTGCACCACGTACGGGCAGTGGTTGCAGAGGAACATCACGAGGAGCGCGCGCTTCGCCGCGAAGACCGCGAGCGTCACGGTGCGCGGTGACGCCGTGTCCTGCAGCGAA
>JANXMC010000571.1 GCA_025354825.1 Myxococcales bacterium | reverse complement strand
CGGCACGCTTCGCGGCGTGCGCGGTTTTGGAGATCCACGCGCCGTGCGCCTGCCCTCGGGCGCGCCGGTTTGGCACCAGCCGAACGCTGCGTCGGCTGGAGGCAAGGTTCTCCCGTTTCGTCCCACGGCGCCGAGCTTGGGGCTGCAGTTTTTGGAAGACTTGCCCCACGGCTGGATAGACACCCACGCGGCGTGGAACGGCGGAAAGTACGACCAGTGGATCCCTTCCAAGGGGCAGACGACCATGGCTTATCTCACGCGCGAAGACATTCCCTACCACTACGCACTGGCCGACGCGTTCACGATCTGTGATGCCTACCACTGCTCTCTCATGGGCGCGACCGATCCGAATCGGTACCACATGTGGAGCGGATGGGTCGGCAATGATGGGCGGGCGGGCGGCCCCGTCTTCGACAACGCCGAGGCGGGGTACGACTGGTCGAGCTACCCCGAGCGCCTCGAGCGCGCGGGGATCACCTGGAAGATCTACCAAGACGTTGGCGCGGGCCTCGACGCCGCGCACTACTGGGGCTGGGGCGACGATCCGTACATTGGTAACTACGGCGACAACTCGCTCTTGTATCTGCACCAATACCAAAATGCGCAACCCGGCAGTCCGCTCTACGAGCGCGCACGTACAGGGACCAACGTCGCCCAGAGCGGCTCGCTCTTCGACGTGCTTGTACAAGACATCGCGGCCGGAAAGCTCCCGCAAGTCTCGTGGCTCGTCGCCCCCGAGGCGTACACCGAGCACCCCAACTGGCCGGCCAATTACGGCGCTTGGTACATTTCGAAAGTTCTCGATGCGCTCACGGCGAATCCCGACGTTTGGAGCAAGACGGCCGTCTTCATCATGTACGACGAGAACGACGGCTTCTTCGATCACATGGTCCCCCCGACCCCTCCGGGATCGCGCGCCGAAGGTCTGTCGTCCGTCGCCGTGACGAATGAGATCTTCGCGGGTGCGGGCGGTTATGCGCGCGGGCCCTATGGGCTCGGCGTGCGCGTTCCGATGCTCGTCGTCTCGCCGTGGAGCCGCGGCGGTTGGGTCAATTCCGAGCTGTTCGACCACACCTCTCTGATTCGATTTCTCGAGCGCCGCTTCGGTCGCAACCATCCCGATCTCATCGAGTCGAACATCACACCCTGGCGCCGCGCCGTCGCGGGCGATCTCACCTCGGCGTTCGACTTCGCGTCTCCGCGATCGGGGCCGCTGCACAGCCATCTTCGTCTCCCCAGCACCACCGGCTATGCGCCGCCCGATCGCGCAAAGCACCCCGATTACGTTCCGGCGGTGCCGACGACGCAAGCGGTTCCGAAGCAGGAGCCCGGCGTTCGCCCGGCGCGCGCGCTCCCTTACGAGCTGCACGTACGCGGCGAGGTCGCGCTCTCGAAGGGTGCCTTCAATGTCCGCTTCGGCAATACGGGCAGCGCGGCGGCGGTCTACCAAGTCCGCTCGGGCGACGGCGTCACGGGGCCGTGGACGTACACGGTCGCGCCGCGCGACGAGCTCTCCGACGTCTTTCCCATCGCCGTCGCGCCGGGTGCTCCTTATGATCTCTCCGTCTACGGCCCCAACGGCTTTTGCCGCAGCTTCAAGGGGCGCGCTTCCGAGGGCGATCCGTCGATCGCAAACCTCACAGTTACGGCGTTCTACGATCGTGAGCCGGGCATCACGCTCGAAATCCACAACCGCGGCGCATCCTCCGCTCACATAACCATCGCCGACGCCTACTCAATGCGCACAGTCCGCCAGCACGTCGATGCCGGCCGGCGGATGCTCTGGCACTGGTGCCTCGAGGCGTCCTACGGCTGGTACGACCTCACCGTCGAGGTCCCTTCCGACGGCAGCTTCGAGCAGCGCATTGCAGGTCACGTCGAGACGGGGCGCGACAGCGCGAGCGATCCGGCCCTGGGTCGATGAACGCACGACGGCGTGCTGCGCCAAGCACTGCGCCGTCACGCTCGCAACGTGTCACGCGCTCGCGGCCCTCTTCCGACTCACGAGGTAAAGCCCAAGCGTCACGAGGACGAACACGCTGGCCGATACGGCGAGGGAGGTGTGCACCGTTGCGACGCTTCCCATCACACCGACTGTGATGCCGCTAAAGGTGCGCAGCCCCGCCGCGGACATATTGAACAAACCGAGCACGCGCCCACGGATTGGCAACGGGGCGGTCATTTGTACAATCGTCTGCGTCATACTACTGAACGAGAGCTCACAGAATCCCGCGACGAACAAAAGCCCAAGGGCCACGGGATACGACCGTGTGAGCGCGAACCCAGCGAGCGCGCTGGCCCAGAACGCCGCCAGGCCGAGGGCGGACGACGTCTGAACCTTGGCGAATCCATGCCCCGACTCCAGTAAAAAGCCTGCGCAAAGAGCGCCCGCGGCGTCGACGCCGAGGAGCATCGTGTAGGAGGCGCCCGGCTCGCCGTGTCCAAGGTCCGTCGCGAAGTTGGGCATTTGCGCCTGGTAGCTATTGCCGACGAAAAAGGACGCCGCGCCGGCGAGGAGAATCATCGGGACGAGGGCCGGCACTCCCCGCACATCACGTACGGTTTGCACGATGTCGGCGATGCCGCGCACGGCGCGTTTGGCACCTTCGGCCGCACCGCGAAAGTGGCGGCCGTAGGGCGCGCCGATGAGCCAAACGATGATAGGGAGATAAAAGGCGGCGTTGAGGAAAATGCCGTATTTGGGGCCGATTCCTCGCATGATGAGGCTCCCCACGCCGGGGCCGACGAGCACGCCGAGATAACGCGCGGTCGCGTTGAGGCGCACGGCGCTCGTGAGCGAAGCCGGCCCCACGATGTCGTAGAGCAGCATTTGGCTCGACGTCACCCAGAAGACGCCCGCGCATCCGTGAAGCACGAGCAGCACCATCGCGTGCCACATCTTCAGTGTGTCGGTGACGAAGAAGTACCCCCAGCCGAGCGATACGCAGAGAAAGATGACGGCACCGAGCTGAATGAGACGTCGTGAGTCGACGCGATCGTTCAGCGCGCCGACGGCGACCGAAAAGAGCAAATAGGGAAGCCAGTGGGAAACCACGGCGAAGCCGCCAAGCGCGGCCGAGTGAAACTTCTGAAAGACGACCCAATAGCTAATTACGTGCTCGATGTTGTCGGCCATCATCGTCAGCATGAAGGTGCCGACGAAGGCTTTGAAGCCGGGCACACGAAGCGCCTCGAAGGCGCGAGGGGCAGGGGAGGGTGCGGCGGTCATGGGAGCCGGCGTTCTCCCACGGACGGCGGGCGCGCGACTCCCCTCTTTCGAAAATCGTCGGCCGCTCGAAAATCGTCTGTCAGGTCCCGATGCGCGCTCACCAAGTCCGTTCATCGGGCGGAAATAGCCCCGCCCCTCGAACGGAGATTACCCATCATGCGCGCTCTCATTTCCCGTGGTCCGTCCCGTCCACTGCTTGCTCTCTTTGCCTTGTCCTCCGTCGTCGCGATGGCCGCGGGCTGCGCCGTCGAGTCCTCGGCGTCGTCGCCGAACAGCGACGGCGCGTCGACGTCCGCGACGTCGTCTGCGTCGACGCGCGGCGTGCGTGGCGACATCAACGGCGACGGCCGCGGCGATATCGCCCTTACGGGCGGCGTCATTCCCGGTGGCAGCTCGCCTTGGACGACGATGCTCGTCGCTTTCTCCAACGGCAATGGCACGTTCAACGTGGGCGCGGGCAACACCCTC
>JANXMC010000535.1 GCA_025354825.1 Myxococcales bacterium | reverse complement strand
CTCGGCGAACGGGTACGCGCGGAAGCGGTAGCCGTATTCCGGGCAGGTCGCCGCGCCCGCGACGCTCGCGAGGCCGTCGTAGAGAACCGCCCCGCGCTTCACGCCCTGCAGCTTCAAGAGCTTGCCGTCGGCGGTCATCGTGAAGACGTCGTCGCCGAGGTTCTCGATGATGACGTGGGGGCGGCCGTAGATCAGCGCTTTCGGCGTCGTCCGAAAGAGCATCGCCGACAGGTAGCCGTAGACGCTCTTCGCGACGCGTCGGGACGGGCCTTTCGCCGCCTCGAGCTGCGCGCGGAAGTCTTCGAGAATCTGCGAGTCCCACCCCGAGCCTGCGAAATGCGTCAGCACGCCTTCGCATTCGACGAGGCTGAAGCGCCGGAGGGGCAGGGGCGTCGGTGCGTCGGCGAGGCGATCGACGCACCACGAGAGCTTTCGCGAGCCCGTGACATGGGCCCACGCGTTGCCCGTCCCCAGCGGCAGCGCGCCCATCGGCGGCAGCGGCTGCCCCTTCGGAACCACGCGGTTCAGCGCGTTCACGAGGGCGACCGCCGTTCCGTCGCCGCCCGCCGCGAGGACGCAGCCCGGGTCTTTCATCGTCCGCAAGAAGTCGTCGATTTCGTCGGCGCGCTTCGTGAGCTTCACGTGGGCGCCCGTGAGGCGCCGCGTGAGCTGCACGGCGATGCGGCGCCCGCCACGCTTGGCGTTCGCGTTGACCAAAATCGAGAAGCCGGCTCCAGGGCCGGCGCCGCCCTTCGGAGACTGCGCAGGCGACGTCAAAGCGCGCTCGCGATTGCCTTGCGGACGTCGGCCATCAGCGCCTCGCGCCCCTTCTTGCCCATCTCGATGTACGGCTTCGGATCGATGACCTTGTGCAACGTCACCGTCACCTTCGCGCCCGGCACCGAGCGGACGCCCTTCGCCTGGAGCACGTCGCGCGTTCCGTCGAGCGTGACGGGGAGCACGGGCCATCCGGTCTCGAGCGCGAGGGCGAAGCCGCCCTTTTTGAACGAGCCGAGCTGGCCCGTTTTGCTTCGCGTCCCTTCGGGCGCGATCCAGACGCTCGTCCCTTCCTGTAACTTTCGCTTCGCAACGGCGAGGCTCTCGATGGCGCGGTTGCGGTTCGATCGATCGAGCTCGATGAAGCCCGCCTCGCGCATCGCCGGCCCGAAGATGGGCACGCGGAAAAGCTCACTCTTCGTGATCATCCGCATCTTCTTGCCGAGAACGACGAACAGGACGGGGATGTCGTAGAGCGACTGGTGGTTGCTCATGACGAGGTACGTGGAGTCGGACGCGATGTTCTCGCCCCCCACGACCGTGAGCTCGATGCCGGCGTTGTCGTAGACGATTCGCCGACACCACCCCTCGAGGCGGTCGTCGCAGACCGGCTTGGATACGCGATTCCTCGCGGCGTCGACCACCGTTGGCCATGAAATGGCAAAGGTTTCGAACACGTTTCGGAACGAGAGGAGGAGGGACTTGCGCGCCGCTTCGACCATGAGCGCGGGGACTTTACCTCACGCGCACGCGCTTGGAACGTAGCTCTCACACGACCGGCGCGCGGAGAGGCTTCCGGCGCCTCGGCGCCATGGCGCTGCCGTGCAGCACGGGTTGATATCGCGGTGCGTGCCTTCTACAGTCGGGTCCCCGCGCGATCTATAACGGTACGATCGTCGCGGAAACTGCAGCAATTTGTTGCCGTTATGAGCGGATGCCTGTCCTCCACGTGAAATACCAACGTGGCGCTCAGGCGGCCGTGCCGTTGCCCGCCCCATCGGCGGCGGGCCAATCGTAGTGCCTCAAGGTGGGTGGATGAGCGCGAAGACGATCCGGAACGCCCTCGGTCTCCTGCAGGACGACGCCGACAACGAACAGGCTTGGACGGCGCTCTCGGCGTCCGTTGGACTTGGCGCTGACGCGCAGCCTGCCGATCACGGCATGTCCGCTGGCGAGCTGAGCAAGCTCTTTCAGGCGGCGCGCCGCGCGCACGAAATGCGTCGCGAATACGACGCCGTCGCGCGCCTACTTCACATGGAGTCGAGCCTCGCCAAGGGGACGCCACGCGAGACCGAAGCGTTCATCGAGCTCGCCCGCGTGCTCGACGAAGAGCTCCTCGACGACGTCCGCGCAATGAAGGTCTACGGCCGCATCCTCAAGCTCAATCCGGGCGATGCGCAGGCCGAAGACGCCCTCGCCCGCAACGATGCGAAGCGAAGCAAGTGGCGCGACCTCGTCGTGCGCTACGTCGACGAAGCGAAGACCACGGGGGAAGCGTCGTTCAAGAGCTCTCTTCTCGTGAGCGCTGCGGAGGCCGCGTACCGCTACGGCCGTCCGGCCCTCGAGAAGGGTCCCGACCTCGACGCGCTCATTCAAGAGATCATCGGCCGCCTCAAAGAGGCGATGGTCATCGACCCGAAGAACCGCCGCGCAGAGCTTCTTTTGGAGCGCGTTTACCGCCGCCTCGAGAGCTGGGACGAGCTCGCCGAAGTTCTCACGACGTACGCCACCGACTCGACGGCGAAGGACGAAAAGGTCTCGGGTTTCATTCGCCTCGCCCGTGTCGTGGGCAAGAAGCTGAACGATCGCGACCGCGCGATGGCGGCCTACGAGCGCGTTCTCGAGCTCGCGCCGGGCAACCCCGAAGCGACCAACGCCCTCGTCGATTTCTTCACCGAGCGTGAGCGCTGGGACGATCTCATTGCGCTCTACGACGCGCAGCTTCGCAGCGGCGCGGTGCGCGGCGGCGAAGAGGGCGGCGTTCTACTTCAGAGCGCGATGGTGCAGTGGAAGGTGCGCGGCATGGCCGACGACGCCGAGCCGTACTTCGAGCGCCTTCGGAAGATCGAACCGGCGCACCCGACGGTCCTGGGCTTCTTCCGCGAGTGGCTTGCGGCGAAGGGGGACAACGCGCGCCTTTTGACCATCCTCATGGAAGCCCAGCGGGTGATGCCCGACAGCCCCGAGCGCGCGGAGATCGCCCGCGAGATCGCGCGCCACGCGGAGCAGGGGGCGAACGCCGCCAAGGCCATCGAGCAGTGGCGCGTTCTCTTGCGCCAAGATCCGAACAACAACGATGCGCGCGAGGCGTTGAAGCGCCTTTACCGCTCGACGGCGAGCTATGCGCCACTCGCGGATTTGCTCCGGCAAGATCTCGAACGCGTCGCCCAAGACGACGCAAAGGGGCGCCTTCCGACGCTGCGTGAGATCGCGGATCTTTACCGCGAGCACTTGAAGAACGACGCCGCCCTCGTGACGGTGCTCTCGCAGATCATCGCCCTCGATCCGACCGACATCTTCGCGCTTCGCGACCTCGCGCGCGTGTACGAAACCCTTGGCCGTTGGCGCGATCTCTTGACCGTGCAGATGCGCGTCGCCGAGCTCGAGCCCGACTCGGCGGTGAAGTCCGATCTTTACCGCGCCGTCGCGCGCCGCTGGCTCGAGCAGTTCTCGAACGTTCAGAACGCCGTCGAGGCCTACGAGAAGCTCCACGCCGTCGAGCCGAAGGATCGCGAGGCCTTCGAGAAGCTGAAGGAGCTCTACACGAAGCGCCGCGCCTACAAGGCGCTGTTCGAGCTCCTCGA
>JANXMC010000504.1 GCA_025354825.1 Myxococcales bacterium | reverse complement strand
CCTCTGGGCGCGGCCGCGCGCGATCACCACGAAGTACGCGGCGTACCTCCCTCGGTTTCAAGCGATGTGTGAGTCCTACGGGCTCACACCCACCTATTTCACGAACTTCGAAATGGCGACGTCGCCCGTCTTTCGCGAATTTGCGCGCGACGTTCTCGCGCGCAAGGCGGGCGAAGTGGGGATGCATCTCCACGCGTGGAACAGCCCGCCCATCGAGGCGTTGACGCCGGACGACCTCACCCATCATCCGTACCTGATCGAATATCCCGAGGCCGTGCTCCGCGCGAAGGTGCGGACGATGACGGGGCTCCTCGAAGGGGCCTTTGCGCAGAAGATGCTCGTGCACCGCGCGGGCCGTTGGGCCATGAGCCCAGCCTATGCGCGCGCGCTGGTCGACGAGGGGTACCTCGTCGATTCGTCCGTGACGCCTCATGTCTCGTGGGCGCGCTCGAAAGGGGACCCGCGCGGCAAGGGGGGGACGGACTATTCGGCATATCCCGAGAATCCCTATTATCTCGATCTCGAGAATCTCCAACGCGAGGGGGCGTCGCCGCTGCTCGAAGTTCCTATGACGACGGCGCCGCGTCTCGCGCGCTTCGAGGGGGTGCTCCCCAAGCCGCTCCGCAACGCGCGCGCCCTCGTGCGTGCGATGGCGTTTGCCAATCCGTTGTGGCTGCGCCCGCGCGGCGACAACCTCGGCGACATGCAGTTCTTGGTGGCGCGCGCTCTCGCAGAAGAAAGAACCCATGTGCAGATGATGATTCATTCGTCAGAGCTCATGCCCGGCGGCAGCCCCACCTTCCGCGATGCCGCATCGGTGGAAAAGCTCTACGCAGACGTCATCGAGCTGCTCGAAAGGTTCAAAGGGCGCTTCACGGGGTCGACGTTCGCGGAGCTCCGCGCCGCCCACGCCTGGCCCCGGCGCTCCCGCCAATCGTGAAAAATTCAAGCGACCGCCGCGGGGCGGCGCGTCGTGAAGTGGCAAGTTCGCGATACCTCACGATGCCGTAATGGAATATTCCGCGATGACGGGGGATGGACATCCCGAGCACCAGGATCCCGTGTCGCCCAAGGGGTTACACATCGTCGATGTGAAATGCATTTGAGCTCGTTGCCCGAACCAACATGGGAGTAATACTCCGAGCGTGGTTGTGCGTATTGCGAAGCTCTTGGCGACTGGCGCCGCCGTCGGCGCGACCGCCTTCGCGGGCACCGTCGGCTTTGCAGCGCTCTCCGTGGGCTCGGCCAGCGCGAACACAAGCGCGCTCCCCGCCATCGCGATGGAAGCGCCTATCGAGTTTCCCGGCGAGAAGGCTCCGTGCCCCGAGGGGATGGCCTTCGTCGAGCGCACGTACTGCATCGACAAATGGGAGGCGTCCCTCGTTCTCGTCACGCCCGACGGGGAGAAGCCGTTCTCACCTTATATCGCAATGACCGATTCACGTGTTCGCGCGGTCTCGCGCCCCGCCGTCGTGCCGCAAGCCTACGTCTCGCGGGAAGATGCGACCATCGCCTGCGCGAGCGCCGGCAAGCGGCTTTGCAAATCCGATGAATGGGTCCTCGCGTGCCGAGGCTCCCACTCCCGCAAGTTCCCTTACGGCAACTCGCGCAAGCAGGGCGTCTGCAACGACACCGGCCGCACGTCGCCCGTCAAAGCGCTCTTCTCACGCCTCGGCGCGAAGATGTTCTCGTTCCAGCCCATGAACGATCCGCGCCTCAACACGCTTCCCGGCACGCTCGAGAAAACCGGCAGCCACCCCGACTGCGTGAGCGAGTACGGCGTTTACGACATGGTCGGCAATCTGCACGAGTGGGTCGACGAGCCGACGAGCGCGTTCCGCGGCGGCTACTATCTCGACACGCACGAGAACGGCGACGGCTGCGACTACAAGACGGTCGCCCACGGCCCCGAGTACCACGACTACTCGACCGGCTTCCGCTGCTGCGCCGATCTTCAGAATTAACGCGACTACCGATTACGCCGTGAGCTCGCTCGCCGTAGGGCGCGCCTCGCGCAGCGCCGCGAATGCGGCGTCCGTGTGCGCGTGGTTGCGCCACGTCGCGTCGAGCGCGATGCCCCGGGCGAGGGAGGCGATGGCTGCGTCCCATTCGCCGCGGGCTGTGAGCACTTCGGCGAGCGAGACGTGGGCGACGGCGAAGTCGGGGGCGAGACGCAGCGCCTCGTCGAGATCGGCCTGGGCGCGCGCGAGGTCGCCGCGATCGCGGTGGAGGCACCCTCGGTTGTTGAGCACGTCGGCGCGCTGGCTGAAGTCGGCCACGGCGAGCGCGCGGTCGTAGTCGGCGAGGGCGTCGTCGAAACGGCCGGCACGGTGGTGCGCGATGCCGGTCGCGACGAAGGCCTCGGCGGGCGGGGCCGCGTCGGCAGCCGCGGAGTCCGCCGCGCCGCGGTTCCAGTCGATGCCGCGAAAGCGCCCGCGCCGGTTCTTCTTGCTGCGCGTCGCCAGGGCGGTGAGCGGAACCATCACGAGAACCGCAATCATGACGAAGAGAATCACGGCGGCATCCTAGCAGTCGCGCGTGCTTTGACGGTCGTCGCCTCGGCGCGTGCGTCGACGAGGCGAGCGCGCACGCGCACGCGCGCCAGCAGCGGGTGGTCCGGTCGCGCGAAGCGCGCGAGCGTCGCAGTGAGAATCGCGGCGGCGCCGTTGAGATCCGTCTTCCGAAACAGCACCACGGCTTCCGCCTCACACACCTGGTCGAAGTCCGGATGGTCCTTTCCCATCGACGCCTCGAGGATTTTCGTGGCGCGCGCCACGGCCCGATCGGCCTCGTCCGCCTTCCCCGCCAATGCGAGAGAGAGTGCGAAGTTGAGCGATGCGGTCCCCACCAAATAGTGATCTGCGCCCACTTGAGCGCGACGAACCTATCGAGCTACTGATCGTAGGCGCGGAACACAGTTCCGAAGGAGCCCGCGCCGAGCTTGTCGATGACGACGTAGCGGTCGATGCGCCCGGGAGCTTGCGGGGTGGAGGCCGTGACCGTCGCCACGGGCTTCGCGCGGTCTCGCAGCGACGCGCCGCTCGCGTCGTCGTGTGTGACGTCGTTCTTCGCTTCGTGGTCGACGCCGCCCTCACGCGATCCCGGCGTGTCGGCGAGTGTGCGCGCTAAAATCGAATCGGCGCCACGGCCGCGAGGCGTTTGCAGGCCTCTAGAAAAGCCAATCGGCCGCGGCGCTCTCCGTCGTCGCCGCGCCGCACTCGAGGCGCTCGAGGCCGCGCTTGCTCAAAACCAGCGTGCCGACTTCCTCTTTCACGTTGCCGGCAGCTGTGAGCTTTACGCGGATCGGAATGCGGTAGCATCGGGGCGCCTCGCGAAACGTGAGGCGGTTCGTCTTCGCGTCGAGCACGGGAACCTTGCGGACCGCGTCTCCCAAGCGCGCGAAGAACGGCGAGAAGTCGTAGCGGAACACGTGCTTCACGCCGCGTGCGCCCCCGCCCGAGAGGGCAGGACAGACCTGCATTTGCCCCACGTGCTTGAATCGCAAGACGACCGTGCGGAGCACCGCGCCGCTCAGCGGATGGAGCGGATCGGGAACGTCGAGCAACGTTTGATCGAACGTCTCCCGCGCCGTGGCCACGAGATCGCGCCCCGCGGCACGCCGTGCGGGCGCGCGGTAGCGGACGACCTTCTGCGCGTAGAGGCGGTGAACGTGCCCCGATATCCACGCGCGGCCGACCTCTTTGATGCGGTCCTTCGCGGCGTAGACGATGCCGGCCATCGCGGCGAGGGCAAGGATGCGCGGGCCGACGCTCGACGCCTCGTGGGCACGGCTCGCGAGGGCGATCTGCCAGGCGAAGGCCCACGTCGACGCGAGGAGCGCGGCGAGGGCCGCCACCCAGTGGTGGATGCGCTTGGCGACCTCGAACGTCTCCTTGTCGAGGAAGAGCACTTCTTGGAAGTGCTTCTTCAGCTGGCTTGCGCGATCGACGTAGGCCTCGAGCGATTCGCTTACGTCCGGGTCGGCGAGGATGTACCCCTCGGCCACGCGGTGGTGAAGCTCGCGTTCGAGCGCCTCGGCGACGCGATCTTCGGCCGCCTCGATGCTGGCGGCGTAGGCGACGACATGAGGAGACCGCGAGCCTTCGAGGGTCGTCAGCGAGCGCTCGGAGCCTGCGAGCATCTCGATGAAGCGGGTGCTGATGTACTCGTCGATGAGCCGCCGCTCGCGCGCGTGAATCTCGCCGTCTTCGGCGTGGAGCGTGACGAGGCGCGTGCGCACGTCGGCCACGACGCCGGTGGCGGCGTCGAGCCAGACCACGAGGAGCCCCTCGAGATCGCTCACGGCGATGGGGTTCGCGAGCGACCCTGCGAGCCGAGCGTGGCGGGCGAACCCGTCGTGGGCGCGCGACAGCTTCTGCGCGGCGTCGACGGCGCTGCGCCGGAGCGCGTCGACCGAAGCATCCGCCGCGGCGTATGCGGACGACGCGCCGGCGGCGCCATCGAGCCGCGTGACGGACTGCAGCTGGCCCCACGGCTCGTGGGGGACGAACGCGCTCGACGGCACGTCCATGCGCACTTCGACGGCGTAGACGCTCCGCTGTCCCGCAAGGGGGAGCGAGACGGTCCACTCGACGCGCGAAGCGTCGTGCACCGCGAGCCGCAGATCGGCCACGCCGTTCGACACGAGGCCTACCGCAGTGGGCGTTGCGTCGGCCGCAGAAGAGATCGCATTCGCGCGGAGAGCTTGAGCTGTCGTCACCTTTTCGTCACCTAGCCGTCACTTTGGATAAGGTGACCGCAAAGCTTGGAGATCGCAATAGCTTCTCGTGGTTCCGGGATGAAATGTACAGCCCGTTAGGGGCGAATGTGACGGGAGCGTGTCGCGCTTGAACGCGCTTGCGACCCCAGGACCAGCTCGCTTCCTCACGGACGGCCGTTCGGAAGGCTTTTTCCCTTTGGATCCGCGAGATCATCTGATCGCCCCTGGATCGGATCTGCGCGTGTCGTTTTTCTAGTGGCAGTGCGTTCTTTCCACTCGAGCAGCGCTCTTTGCGCAGGAAAGCGCGTGGCACCGCCCTTGCGATGAGCCCTTCTGCGAACGCGAAGTTCGCTTGAAGGAGAAGACCCCATGGTCCGCGCGACGACTCTCACCGCAAACAGCTACCTTCTCGTTGCCTTTGCTGCGGCTATCGCGGCGTGCTCGGCGTCTACCTCGGAAGATGTCCAGGGCGTTGCTCAAGCCTCTGCACAAGCGTGCTCCGCCTCCTCGGCGTGGGCCGAGTGGAAAGCGTATTCGACGGGAGACGTCGTCTCGTACGGCGGTACGTCGTACCAGTGCCTTCAGGCTCACACGAGTCAACCTGGTTGGACCCCCTCGGCTGTCGCGGCGCTCTGGACGCCGGTCTCATGCTCGGGCGGCGGCGGGGGAGGCGGCGGCGGCACGACGACCAGCGGCACCACGACGGGTGGCGGTGGCGGCAGCAGCTGCAACGCCAGCAAC
>JANXMC010000484.1 GCA_025354825.1 Myxococcales bacterium | reverse complement strand
TGCTCCGCTTGGAATAGGCCAATCATAGCGAATCGGCGCACGCAACATGGCCGTGGGCTCGGCACTTCGTGACACAGATCGCGTTGCGGCGCCTGCGCCGCATGCATGCAACACCCGCGTGCACGGCTTCGACGGCGCGGTCCTCGACACGTCCGCCGGAGGCATCGCCGCACGCACCTTCGTCGATGCATCGGGTCTCGCCGGCGCGCGCCTCTTGGGCCCTCCGCCCGTCTCACGTCGCGCGCTTTGCGCCGCTGCCCAATACGTTCACCACGTGCGCGATCGCGCGGCCGCCCGCGCGTTCTTCGCCAACCACGGCGCATCGGCCGACGACACGCTCGTCTTCACCGGCATCGCGGGGGGCTATTCGATCGTCAACGTGCGCCTACACGACGGCGGCGAGCGCGTCGGCGTTCTCACCGGGAGCATCCCCGCCGACGGCCACCCATCGGGGCGGGCCCTCGTCGAACGGTTCGTCGCCGAGAACGCGTGGGTCGGCGCGGTCGACTTCGGCGGCGCCCGCGCCATCCCCGTCGGTGCGACCTTCGCGACCCTCGCGCGGAGCAACGTCGCGGCGGTGGGCGACGCCGCGGGCCAGGTCTACGCGGCCCACGGCTCGGGCATCGGCGCCGGGATGCTCGCCGCGCGGCTGCTCGTCGACACCATCACAGCCGGCAAGTCGCCCGTGCACTACGCACGCGGCTGGCGTGCTCTTTACGGCGCCACGTTCCGCGAGCAGAACGCCCTGCGGCGCGCCGTCCAAGCGATGCGCCCACCGCAAATCGCCTGGCTCGTGTCGGTGGGGCTCATCGACGAAAATGCCGTGCGTGCGGGTCTCCAGGGCCAGCGCCACGTGCCGTCGCTTTCGCAGCTGCGGCGCGCGGTGGTGCGATCTCTCGCGCCCTCGTTCGCGCCCGGCGGCCTCGCGTAGAGCCGCACGACCTCAGCGCGCAGGGTACTGCGTGGCGGTATCGCAAATCTGCGCGACGCTGCCGATGAACGCTTCGAGCGACGGCACGTCGAAGGCCCGCCGATCGTAGTTGATGCACACGAGCCCGCCCGCGCGCAGCTCGAGGATCCCACGCCAGCCGCTCCCGACGAGCATGTGGCGCAGCGGCATCGGCAGCGCCGCGTTCCCTTCGTCGCGCGACGGCACCATCACGTCGAAGCGACCTTCGAGCGTGGGGTCGCCGAGGACCGCCCCAGGTTGCGGCGGCGAGGTCACGAGAGCGTCGAGCCCTTTGCTCAACCCTTCGACGAGGCCCGCACCCTGCTTCGATCGAAGCGCTGCGCGGTAGGCGAGACGTGGCGCAGTCACGAAGGCGACGACGTGGCGATCTTCGCCGGTCGCGTGCTTGAACGGGTCGTTCTCGAACCCTTCGACGATGAATGCCCGCGCATCGCCCAACGTCACACGGATCTCACGACCGATGCGCACGAGCGCGGGCAAATACACGAACGGCTGCCACCCTTGAAACCAGCGAACGTCGGGCGCCGGATTGAGCTCGTGCCCGCGTGCGGCGCTCCACTCGGTGAGCGCGCGCTCGGCGGCATACGGGTCGTACTGCGGGGGCGCGTAACCGCCGGGAGGGCCGTGGGACTGTGACATGGCGCGAACTCTACTCGGCCCGCGCCGCTTGTCGCGCCTCCGTCGAGGCATTGGCGGTGCTTGCGTCTCCGCCGTCACGCGTCACCATGCGAGGACAATCATGACTACCTTGAGGCGCGCCCTTCGCGGCGCACCGCTTTTTCGAATAGGCGCATTCGCACTCCTGGCTTCCACATCGCTCGTCGCGTGCACGACCCTTCGCGGCCGCGCCGACGACGCCTACGCGAAGGGCGATTACGCCGCCGCGGCGAAGCTTTACCAAGACGTCGTCGCCAACAATCCAAACGACACCGAGGCGCAGCAAAACCTGCAGACCGCGCGCTCGCAGGCGCTGTCGGCGTTGCTCGTGGCGGTCGACACCGAGCGGCGCAACGGCCACCTCGACACGGCCTTCGACAAGCTCGACGAAGTTCTCGGCACGCGCCAAACGTGGGGCATTAAGGCCGATGCGAAGGTCGAAGCGCGCATCGCCACGGAAACCGCGTGGGCCACAGGCTTCGTCCGGGGCGAGGTGATGAAGCTCGTCGAGGCCGCGCTGCCGCTCGCAGCCGAGGCGCGTCTTCGTGCGCGCCGTGTGATGGCGCGGAGCGAGCTCGTGGCGCCCGCGACCGAGCTCACGACCGCTATCGACGGCGCGGGGCTCAAGGTCTGCACGCGCGTCTCGGGCGACAGCGGGGCGCGCCTCCCATACTTCGCGCACTTCGTATCGGTCTACTGCGGGCACTTCCACGCGCCCACGCCTGCCGCCGTGCCGCTCCCCCACGTCGTCTCGGGCGTCGAGCTGTACACGGCCGTCGACGGGCTAGACGACGCGCAGCGCGCACGCCTCGCGGCCGCCGCGTCGCAGTGGCTCTCGTCGTCGCTCTACTTCGGCCCGTCGTCGCGCCAAGCGCGCGCCGTCGCGTCGGGTCGCCAGAAGGTCTCGTTCGGCGTCACGTCGGAGACCGTCACGCGTCCGTGGGTCGAGAGCGTGCCGTACAAGGCTCGCGAGGCCTACGAAGAGTCGTACCAAGAGCCGTATACCGACTACGAAACGGTTGCCATAACGTGCGGGAGCGGAACGGCGACCTACAGCTGCAACGAGCAGCACGCGGTCACGAAGTACCGCCCCGCGACACGAACGCGAACGCGCGAGGTCACGAAATACCGCGACGAGCAGCGCGTCTTCTCGTTCGAAGCGCGCAAGCACACGGGTACCTACGAGAGCGCGTTCACCCTTCGCTTCGACCTCGGCGAAGGGCTTGCGCCGCTCGACATCTCGAGCACCACGACGGTGCAGCAGTCGGGCCTTGAGCACGATGCGTCGTTCCCGCCCGCGGGCGTTTCGCCCGAGCGCCCGGACCTTCTGTCGGCCGACGGCTTCCTGTCGGCACGCCTCGACGCGCTCGCCGCCGCCTTCCCCGCAGCCGCGCGCGACCACTGGAAAACGTCCTTCTGCGGCGGCGCGAGCTTCAACACCGAGACCGCATCCCGCTGCGCCTACGCCGTCGCCCCGGGCTACCCGCAAGGCGTCCGCGCGGCCCTCGCGACGTCGTTCGGGCAAGACGTCGATGAAGCGCTCGCTCTCGAGCGCTGAGAAGCTAGTGCCCTAAAATCGCGAGTGCAGGTTGCGCCAGCCGGCGTCGCGAGGTCGACCGACGCCAAGCCGTCCGCAGCAGCCGGATGGCGCGACCTACCGGCCGACCATTGTTTCGGGTCGCACCCACTGATCGAACTGCTCGCCGGTGACGTAGCCGAGCTTGATCGCCGTATCGCGGAGCGTGGCCCCTTCCTTGTGGGCCGTCTTCGCGATCTTCGCCGCCTTGTCGTAGCCGATGTGCGGATTGAGCGCGGTGACGAGCATGAGCGACTGCTCCATGAGCAGCTTGATGCGCTCGCGGTTCGGCTCGATCCCTTCGGCGCAGTTGTGCTCGAAGCTCGAGGCGCCGTCGCCGAGGAGGCGCGCGCTCATGAGGAAGTTGAAGATCATGACGGGCTTGAACACGTTCAGCTCGAAGTGACCGTTGGCGCCGCCCATGTTGATGGCGACGTCGTTCCCCATGACCTGGCAGGCGAGCATCGTCACGGCTTCGCACTGCGTGGGGTTCACTTTGCCCGGCATGATCGAGCTTCCCGGCTCGTTTTCGGGAATGGTGATCTCGCCAATGCCACACCGCGGCCCCGACGAGAGCAAGCGTACGTCGCTCGCGATCTTGAACATCGACGCGGCAAGCGTCTTCAGCGCACCGTGCGCGAACACGATGGCATCGTGCGCCGCAAGCGACTCGAACTTGTTCGGCGCCGTGACGAAGGGGAGATCCGTCGCGCGCGCGAGCTCTTTGGCGACCTTCACGGCGAACTCCGGGTGCGCGTTCAAGCCGGTGCCGACGGCCGTGCCGCCGAGGGCGAGCTCGCACTAGTGCGGGGTCGACGAGGCGATGTGGCGTAGCGCGTGATCGAGCTGAGCGACGTAGCCCGAGATCTCTTGGCCGAGGGTGAGCGGCGTCGCGTCTTGAAGGTGCGTGCGCCCAACCTTGATGATGTCCATGAACGCCGCGGACTTCTTCGCGAGCGTCTCGCGGAGCTTCTTCACCTGCGGCACTACGCGGCGCTCGACCGCCTCCACCGCCGCCACGCTCATCGCCGTCGGAAACACGTCGTTCGACGACTGCCCGCGGTTCACGTGGTCGTTCGGGTGGACCCGTCGCTCCTCGCCGCGGGGGCCGCCAAGCAGCTCGCTGGCGCGGTTCGCGAGAACCTCGTTCATGTTCATGTTCGACTGCGTGCCCGAGCCCGTCTGCCAGACGACGAGCGGGAACTCTTCGTCGTGCTTGCCAGCGAGCACTTCGTCGGCGGCACGGACGATGGCGTCGCCCTTGGTCTTGTCGAGCTCACCGAGCTCCATGTTCACGGTGGCGGCGGCGCGCTTCACCTGCGCGAGAGCCAAAATCAGCTCTTTCGGCAAGCGCTCGCCCGAGATCGCGAAGTGCTGCAGCGAGCGCTGCGTCTGCGCCCCCCACAACCTGTCAGCCGGGACTTCGATGGGGCCAAAGGTATCGCGCTCGATTCGTACGCCGGACATGGGGAGACTCCTTGTGATGGCGCGCATCCTAGTCCTTACGGTTGCCCGTGGCGTTGCGGATCGACGCGTTTCGGCGGGGCTTGCGCGGGACGTATGCGGCGAAGTGGTCAGACGAACCGTGGGCGGGCGATACTGACAAGCCGTGACGACGCGACCCCCCGAGAGAGCCCCCCGTCGCAAGCCTTCGACACGCACGCCGGCCGTCTCGGCGGTGCCGCCTGCGCGTGTCGTCGTCGCGCGAAGGCCGGAGGCGTGCCTCATCGTGATCTACGGCGCCGAGCTCGGGAAGCGCGTGCCTATCGGCTCCGCGTCGTTCGAGATTGGCCGCTCGTCGAAGACGGATCTGTCGCTCGATCAAGAAGCCGTGAGCCGCCAGCACGCGCGGATCACGTACGACAAGGGGCAGGGGTATCGAATCCGTGATCTCGGCTCGACGAACGGAACACTCGTCAACGATGCCCTCACAGTCGACGCGCCCATCGCCGACGGCGATCAGATCAAGATCGGCCGAACCATTTTGAAGTTCATGGCCGGCAACGACATCGAGCTCCACTACCACGAAGAAATCTACCGGGTGATGACCGTCGACGGCCTCACCCGCGCCTTTAACAAGCGGTACTTCGCAGAGGCGCTCGAGCGCGAATGCAACCGCGCGACGCGCTACGAACGCGCGCTGTCGCTGGTGGTGTTCGATCTCGACGAGCTTCGCAAAGTGAACGACGACCACGGCCAAGTCGCGGGCGACGCGCTCTTGCAGCAGGTGATAGCGGCGCTCAAAGCGCGCCTTCGCCGCGAGGACGTCGTCGCGCGCATCGGCGGCGAAGAGTTCGCGGTTCTCCTACCGGAGGTCGATCGCGCCGGCGCGCGCATCACGGCGGAGAAGGTGCGGTCGATCGTAGAGTCGACGGCGTTCGCCTACGAAGGGAAGGCGATGCCGTGCACCGTGAGCGTGGGCGTCGCGACGTTCGACGCCAAGGCCGCGACGCCGACACGATCGAGCTTCGAGATGTTGCTCGAGAGCGCCGAACGCGCGCTCGCCCTCGCGAAGCTCGGCGGAAAAAACCGCGTCGCAGAAGACCACTGACTCAGCGCGCGCTTGCCGCGCCCGTCGTGGTCGCCACGCAGGCGCTGCAGTCGGGCGCGTCGGCACCTTGCGCGATCCAGGCGCGGAGCCTCTGAAGCTCGCCATACGAGAGCGTGGCGTCGCGTAACGGCGTGCCCGCCGCGGTGAACGTGGGGTAGGGCATCGACTGCCCCGTGACGTACTGGCCGATCGACGCACGGTCCGTGGCCGACCACGGAGCCGCCACGCTCGGCGCAAAGTCGGGGACGGCGGCGGGCGCGGTGCCGTCGCACGAGGCGCGAAATGCGGGGGGCTGCGTGACGTCGGCGAAGTCTGCGAGGAGCGCTTTGTACAGCAGCCACGACGTGCCGGGGGAGCCGGGATCGACCAGCGGCATGTCGACGCCGAACACGGGGCCCGCCGCGCGGGGCACGTCGCGCGATCCGGTGTTTGCACCGCGCGCGACGCGGTCGAGTGCCGTGCTCCGAAGTCCGAGCGGCGTGTCGAGAATCAGCCCGGCGGCGGCGGCGCTTGCGCCCGACGGCTGCGGGTTCGAGCTGTGGCAGGCGCTGCCCGAGCATCGGCTCTGGAGGAGCGGCAAGACGTCGTCGCAATAGGAGACCGTCGGCGCGACGACGTGCGTGGGCGCAGATGCGTAGAACGCGAGGACCGTATTTTCGGCGGGATCGACGGGGGCGCGATCGACCGCGCGCAGCCCTCCGTCGCTGTCGAGCTTCGCGCGTACCAGCTGCACGCGGTACGGCTGCCCGACGCTTAGCCACGCCCCGCCGCCCGGATTGGGGTTCGCGATGGCCACCGTCTTCGCGACAGGGTCATACGTGATGATCGGCACGTTCACCGGCGTTCCGTCCCCCTCGCGAAGCACCACGGATTGGCGATTCACGGTGCTCGGCAAGAGCGGGCGATCGAACGCGATCAGAACGGCGCCATCGGCCGGGAGCGCCTTACTGGGCCCGACGTTGGCGGAGACGACGTGGAGAAAAGGCCCGCGGGTCGACTGGTCGCTCGGAGAGCCCTGGTCACACCCGCCACCAAAAAAAACGAGGCACGAGAGGGCTGCGAGAGACCCCACCACCCTGGCCGCAGAGGCGACCAAGCGGGGGAGCTGCACGTAACGAAAAGAGGCGGCTGACGATGCAGCTGTCGAGGCCTGCGCCTCGCTCAGCTCTCCGCGTAGAGCGAGAGCTGCTCGCGGACGATCTGGTCGCTGACACCCGTGCGGATGTGATCCTTCAGGCAATCGGCGAGCGTGATGAGAAGCTCGTCGACACCCTTGTCTTCGATGAGCTTCTGCAGGACCGCCTTGGCTTCGCGGCTCTCGTCGCCGCGAAGATATTGGCGAACCGTGTCGATGGAGATCTCGCCCTGGAAGTCGAGGTACATGTTGTCGATCAGGTACCGAATCAGTTCCTTCACCGGAGTCCTCCTGAGCAAGGGAGCGCAAGACGCGGGGTCGACTCGTATATCGCTCTACTCTTCGCCAAAGCAACAATACTTTGTCTCGCAACGGGCTTCGAATCGACATCGGGCGCCTCATCGACACGACGCGAGCTTGGCGTCGCCAGGCATGTGGCACGCGTAGCAAGGGCGCGGGTTTCTGCGCAGTTGGGTCGCGCATCCCGCCAAGAAGCCGCCCTGCGATGCGTGGGGGTTGAAGCCGCCTCCGATGCCCGCGGCGCCGTGGCACTGCACGCAGTCGCGCTCGACGTGGCAGCTCACGCACGCGTTGAGGTTTCGCGCGGCCTCGACGGCGTGGTGCCCCTGGCGCCTCGGCGCGTCGCTCCAGATCTCTTTCGGCGGGTGAAAACGGCCCGAATCCCTCACGCCCGCGGGGCCGGACAGGGTGATCCCGAGGCGCTGGTGGCAGCCGACGCAAAACGCCTGCTCTTGGTGGCAGCTCGCGCAGCGCATCGTCGCCATCCGCGCTTCGGTCGCGTGAAGGGCGATGTAGTCGTTGGGGTGCAGATTGCGCGGCCGAACGCGCCCGTCGTGGCAGCCGGTGCAGAACTCTTCTTTGTGGCAGCTCGCGCAGAACTGCGAGTCGTCGGCGGCGGTCGACTTGTGGCGGTCGATGAAGTCGGGCGTGTGGGCCGCGTCGTGGAGCCACTTCGGCGGGAAGAGGTCGCCCGACGCGAAGTTCGTGCGAATGCGCCCGCCCTTCACGCCGGCGAGGTTGCCGAGAGCTTGCAGGTGGCACGTCTCGCAGCTGCTCGTAGCGGCCCCCCGCGACGCTGCGTCGGGCATGCCGTGGCACTTGAGGCACCCGCGCATCGTCGGCAGCTGTGCGCGCGTCGCGAGGCCCACCTGCGCCACGTCGCCGTGGCACTGCGCGCAGGCGATGTTGCGGCTCGCGTGCTTTTGGTGATCGAACACCATGTTCGCCCGCGGCAGCTCCATCCGCGCGACGGCGTTCGCGTCCGTCGCGCTGTGGCCGACGTGGCACGACGCGCATGCGTCGGCACCGGGCGTTGCGGCGATGGCGGTGACCTTGGAGAGATTCGCGTGGTCGCTCTGGTGGCAGCCGTCGCAAACGACGGGCGGGGGGACGAGCCTGTCGGCGACCGACGCGCTCGTGAGCGCCTTCGCATGGCACGTCGTGCAAGCCACGCCTTGCCCCCCCACGTGCAGTTTGTGGTCGAAGCGAATTGTGATCGTTTGGGGCGGGAAAATAGCCTCGCTCGGCCCCTCGAACGCATCCGGCGGCGAAAGCGCGGGCGCAGTCGTCGACGGCGCGGGCGCGGCGGCATCGGCCACGGGTGCCGTGAGCCCCAGCGCCACGGCGACGAAAAGCGCGAACGCCAGGACGAACGCGGGCATGTGCGCGGTACGCCTCGTCATTGCGCCACCGCGACGGTGAGCCAGAGCATCACGCGAAAGCGTTGCCCCGACACGCGATTGAGCGTGTGCTCGAACTCGAACCGCGTCTGCGACCGTTCGGCGAACTTGTAGCCGAGCCCCGCGACGTACCCCACGCTCACGGCGTCGCGCCCGGGTCGTAGCTTGTCGTCCCACTGCCAGAGCGATCCGCGCCCCGAGAGCACGTAGCGCGTCTCAAGGACACGCTCGCCGAAGACGTCGGCCCCGACGCGCTGCCCGCCGCTGCCGAAGTCACCCGCGCCACGAACGCCGACGTTGCCGCCCCCCCACGTGTAGCGCCCGGCGACGTTGAACCCTTCGTTGAAGGCCATTCCGTTCGACGGATAGTAGTTCGCGTCGGGGCTCGCCACGTTGGGCGACATGGTCGTGTTGATTGCCTGCGTCCGCTGACCGAAGGCGCGCACGTGGGCGCCGCCCGAGACGGCGACGTGGCTGCTAGCGTCGAAGCTTGCTCGGAGCCCGAGATCGTTCGTCGGCTCGGTGGCGAAGAAGTTGAAGATCGAATCGGCGTCGAAGGAAGGCTGGAAGTAGTCGTAGTCGGCGCTCAACGTGAGCTTCTTCGTCGCGAACACGTCGACCGACGCGTACACGTTCGCGATGCGTGCAAGGTACATGTCGTAGGCGATGCCGGCCCGCGCGCCGCCGACGTTCCAAGCGTTCGCATCGATGCTGTAGCCGACGCGCTCTTGCGAGATACGCGCGCCGTCGTAGCTCACGGGGGTGACCGTCCCGCTGGAGAAGAACGTCGTGTTCGAGACGCCGGTGTTGAGGACGCGGCGGTACGTGAGGCGCGCGTGGAGCCACGGCACGCCGGCCGATTCGATGGCTGCACCAAAGGCCGGTGCGACGGTGGCCGATTGAAACGCCGGGTAGAGCGTCGGGTCGTAGCCGTCGCGGTTGCCGCGCCAGATGCCGCCGCTTTCGAAGCGTGACGTCGACAGCGGCAGGCCGCCGCGCACTTCGAGCCCGCCGTAGGCTTCCACCGCCACGAAGAGCGGCGTCGTCACGCGAACCTCGCCGCCATCGAACGACCACCACCCCAGGGCGTCGGTGACGAACTGCCGACCGAGCTTGAAGCCGAGCGTTCCATGCACGAATCGCCGACCCTCGACGTAGCCGTACATGAGATCGATCGGGCTGCGATCGAACCCGGGGACGAGGCGGGCGAAGTCGTCGGGGTTGGCCTGGGCGCTGTTCGCGCCGTAGTCGGCGTCGTAGCGGAGGCGCGCGCGAAACAGGAGGTCGGGCTCGGTGTGGCCGTGGGCTTGGGGCGTCTCGTGGTTGCCGAGAAGGTCGTAGACGCCGAGGCCCAACGTGGAGGTGACGCGTCGTCGTTGCAGCACGACGCCGCCGGACGGGCTTCGAACGTCGTAGAACTGCGCGGCGGTATCGCTCGTGACCTCCGCGTCGGACGCGTCCGCGGCCCCAGTGGCGAACAGCGTGGGCGTGGCGACCGTAAGCGAGACGGCGATCGAAACGGCGCGACGGGTCGCGGCGCGCGCCTCGCTACTTCGCATCCGCGCCGAGCTTGCCCCCGAACTCGTGGGCAAGCCTGTCGTCGAACGTGTCGGCGACGGCGGCGACGTGGCGGATCGTCTGCTCGATCTCGTCGGCGTCGAGGTCGGCCGCGGGGCGTTCGCTGACGAGGATCACGCGGTCGGCGTCGAGGGCGAAGGCCGCATTTACGAGGCCGCCGGCGTTGAGCTCCAAGAGCCGTCGGAAGAGCGCTTCGTGGCGCTCGGGGGCGGGGAGCTCGATGATGAGCGCCGCGACGCGGAAATATGCCCGCTCGTCGCGGTTCGAGATCGACACGAGGAGGCGCGCGCTGCCGCGTTTGAGGCTGTAGCTATGGCGATCGTCCGTTGCGGTCACGCGCGAGGCGGCCGGGTCGACGCCGAGCTTTTGCAAAACGCCCTCGACCAGGTCCGTCACGCTACGCATCGCTATTTCCAAGTTCACGGCGCCAGCATCGGGGCCGGCGGGTGACGTGTCAACGCGTGCTCGAGGGGCGGCTCACGAGGGTCGAGCGCGACGCGAGACGCGCATTGGACGGTTGAGCGACTGCTCGCGCGCTCCCGCCGATTGCGCGGCGATTGCTCGACGTTTGCCGCACGGTTTCGTGGCGAACCCGTGGAAAATTGCGGTGTCATAATCCGCACACATACGACATACAGCCCTGCGCGCGTGTCGCAGCGCGCTTCATTTTTATGGCTTCGCCGCACTTCGCGGCTCTTTCGAAAGCTCCGCCGCCTCGACGACGCAGGTCGTCCCCTTCGCTCTCCCAGCGCCGGTCCGCGCGGAGCGCGAGGCGTGACGAGGGCGCGAAACCCAAGGTCTCGACGATGGCGGCGCCCCTCTCTCCGAGCGGCGGCGCCACCTACTGGAGCTATCCATGCGTGAAGTTCGATCGGTGGCGCGGGTCGTATCGGTGACGGCGCTCGCGCTCGCAGCGATCCGACGATCGTGACGCCGTCGAGCCCCGCGCCGTGGAAGGCGACGGCGAACTTCGTCCGCGAAGGGACGAGCGGTTTCACGGGCCCGAACAGCGCGACGACGACGATTGATATGTCGTTTCCCAAGGGCGACGCGCTCGCGCAATGGCTCGCCAACGTCGGCGCTTCGTCGACCAAGGGGCAAGTCACAGTCGCCGACCTTCGCTACAACGTGCAGACGCACAACGCGCCGTCGACGCGATGGGTGAGCGGCCAGACGAGCAGCGGGAACCCGGCGCTGTTCTTCTACACGTTCAACACGCCCGTCGAAGAGACCAACGCCGACAACCAGTGCGGCAAAGTCCTCTTCAGCGACTTCCACGTCGCCGGCTCGTCGAGCGGCTCGACGTTCCCCGCCGAGTGCTCGGCGAACGCGATGACCAACCAGCAGAAGGCGCTCGAGTTCATGCTCTTCGACCTCTCGTCGTGCATCCAGAAGGAAGCCGATCCGCCCGCGCGGCCGATTCCCCACTGAGGCCACGCGCGCGCGCCGCTCCCCACGTGTGGGCGCGCTCTCGATTCTCGAAGAGCTTGTTTTTGGCTCTCGAAACGCGGTGGAGACGGCAGTGGCATCGTGCGGCACGGGCCGCCTCGTGACGGCCGTTTCGCATTTCCGAGAAATCTTTCCACAAGTCCTTGAAACCTACATGGCCCCTCGCGCGACGATGAAGGTTGTCAGCTTGAGCACGGGGGCATGTCCGAAGACCACGTCATAAAGCGCGCGCAAGAGCGCCTGGGGCGAACGCTCCGCCAGAAGTGGCGCCTCGATAAGCTGCTCGGCGTGGGCGGGATGGCCGCGGTCTATGCGGCGACCCACCGCAACGGCAAGCGCGCGGCCGTGAAGCTTCTCCACGCCGACGTGGCGATGAACCCCGAGCTACGCACGCGGTTCTTGCGCGAGGGCTACGTCGCGAACGCCGTCGAGCATCCGGGGTCGGTCTCGGTTCTCGACGACGACACCGACGAGGACGGCTCGGTCTACCTCGTGATGGAGCTGCTCGACGGCGAGACGCTCGAGAGCCGTTGGGAGCGCAAGAAGCACAAGCTCGATCCGGGCGAGGTGCTGTCGATCACCGACAAGCTTCTCGACGTGCTCGCCGCCGCGCACGCGAAGCGCATCGTGCACCGCGACATCAAGCCCGAGAACGTCTTCCTCACGCGCGACGGCGTCGTGAAGGTTTTGGACTTCGGCATCGCGCGCCTCGTCGAGCTCTCGAGCCAAACGGCGCGTGCGACCCGTGCTGGCGCGACGATGGGCACCCCCGCGTACATGCCGCCGGAGCAGGCATCGGGCGACTGGGAGCACGTCGACGGCCGCAGCGATCTGTGGACCGTCGGCGCGATGATGTTCACGTGCATCTCGGGGCGGTTCGTCCACGAGGGGCGAAACCTCAACGAGCAGCTCATCGCGTCGGCAACACGGCCCGCGCCGTCGCTCGGCCAGGTCGCGCCGGGGGCTCCGCCAGCCATCGTCGCGTTCGTCGACAAGGCCCTCAGCTTCAACAAAAAAGATCGCTGGCCCGACGCGACGACGATGCAGGTCGCGCTTCGTGAGGCGTACTGGGCAAAAGACAAAACCGTCGCCCGCGTCACGAGGGCCAGCCGCCCCGACGGCGTGCTGCCGCCCGTCGACAAAGACATCTCGATCAACCTGCCGGTCGCAGCGGTCTCGGCGATCGAAGACGCGGCGATGGCCGAAGCCGCGGCCGAGGGCGACGAGAAAACGAGCGGCGGTGACGACGACGGCGACGATCCGACGATGATCGCGCGGACGGGCGACTCGCTGAAGCTCGCGGCCGCGCGCCATGCGCCGATGCCGAAAGCCGCCGCCGAGGCTGTCGCTCCGGCGCCCATCGCCAAACCTGCCGAAGGCGTCGTCGTCAAGCCGGTCGTCGTCGACGACGGCCTCAACTTCGACGACAAGACGTCTCCGAACGGCTCGCCGAGCACGTCGAGGGCGAAGACCGCGCCCCCGCCCGCGTCCGACGCTTCGGGCCCCGTCTCGGTGCGCTCTTGGTCGTCCGCGAAGACGGCGCCTCCGCCCGCGCCCGCGCCTCCGAGCGATGCATCGCAGGCGAAGACCGCCCCTCCGCCGCCCCTTGCACCGCCGCGCCCGGTGCCGCGAGCCTCTGCGCCGCTGGCACCTCCCGTGGTCCTCGCCGATGCTCCGCGAGACGTCCCCTCTGAGCCGCCGCCGTCGGATCAAGAGCGCACGGTGTTTCAATCCCGCGCGGCCATCGTCGCCGCGAAGCTGATGAAGGACGCGGACGCGCCATCGTCGAACGCGAGCCGCGGGGTGCCGCCTGCGCCGCCTCCGCCTCCGGGCGATGCCGCGGACAACTCGCCGACGACCCTCGGCGTGAACGCGTTCGACGCAACGGTGCCGCTTACGCGTCAGGCCGCGGAGCAGTGGATGCGCCCGCGCTCGCGGCAAGAGTCGCCGTCGGCGACGCCGCCGCTCCCGCACTCGAACTCGATGCCGCCGGGCTCTCAAGGCTTCAACGGGCAGCCGAAGACACCGAGCGGCGCCACGAGCTCGGTCAACATCTCGAAGACGCCGAGCGGCGGCGCGTCGGCGATCGATAAATCGATTCGCCGCTCCGGCTCACGAACGAGCCTTCCGCGCCTCGAGTCGCTCGAGGATGACGACGACGTCGACGACGGCGCAGGCGTCTTCCGGCTCGAAAAATCAGCTCCGCAAGAAGGCCTCACGAAACGCGAATTCCTCGGCGTGAAGCAGGTGCAGTCGCTTCGAGGGAAGAGCGGGCCGACCATCGACGGCGTCAGCGCGCCGACGAGCAGCAGCATGAAAGACGCCACGCCGCCGAGCTTCGGCATGACGGGCGCCACGAAGATTGCGGCCGCGGCCGCGAGCGTCGCCGTCCTCGCGTTCTTCGTCGTGGTGGTGATGGTCGCGGGCCGCGGCGACGCGGGCCCCGCCAACGCGGCATCGAACCCTACGGGCGCCGACCCTTCGGCGCGGCTTACGAATTCCCAGGACGCAGGGGGAGACGCCACGCGCGACGGTGAAAAGTAGGGGTTCCGCGATGCGCCTGGTCCCGGCCGCACGCCGCGCGGACGACACACACCAGGTCCTTCGCTTGACCCGCTCGGCTCGCGGATGGCACTTTATTCGCCGTATTCCCGTTCCCACTCAAGGCTGACAATTCCATCCCCGCTCGCGTAGGCTCGCGGGGAACCCCCGCCATGGCCGACCCCCAGCAACGTTACCGCGTCATCGAAAAGCTCGAATCGGGCGGTATGGCGGAAGTGTTCCGCGCCGAGAGCGAAGGGCTCCAAGGGTTCCGGAAGCAGGTCGCGATCAAGCGCGTCCTCCCGCACCTTTCCGAGAAGAAGAAATTCATCTCGATGTTCCTGGATGAAGCGCGCCTGAGCGCCATCCTGAGCCACTCGAACTGCGTTCAAGTTTTCGACATCGGCGTCGGCGACAACGCCTTCTTCATCGTCATGGAGTTCGTCGACGGGGCGAACCTCAAAAGCATCGTCGAGTCGATTAAGAAGAGCGGCCGCGAGTTCCCGGTGCAGGCCGCCGCGTTCATCTGCCACGAGATCTGCAAGGGGCTGACGTACGCCCACGACCTTCGCGATCAGCAGGGGCAGAAGATGCACATCGTGCATCGCGACATGTCGCCGCCCAATGTGCTCATCACGAAGTACGGCGAAGTGAAGATCGTGGACTTTGGGCTCGCCAAGGCGACGAGCCAGCTCGAGAAGTCCGAGCCGGGGATCATCAAGGGGAAGTTCAGCTACCTGTCGCCCGAAGCCGCCATGGGGCAAGAGGTCGATCTCCGAACGGACATTTTCGCAGTCGGGATCATCCTCTGGGAGCTCCTCGCGCAGCAGCGGCTGTTCCTGGGCGATACCGATTTTCAGACGGTCAAAAAGGTTCAGCAGGCGGTCATCACGCCCGTCACGCAGTTCAACTCGCGGGTGCCTCGCGAGCTCGAGACGATTGTTTACAAGGCGCTCGCGCGCGATCCGGCGGCTCGGTACCAAACGGCGAGAGAGCTCGGCCAAGAGCTCTCGACGTTCATGTTTCAGTACGGGCAGCCGATCAGCGAGTTCGACATCGCGACGCTCGTGCAGGGGGCGATGCGCGACCGCCAGCGTACGCGACCGCAGCAGCCGTCGATTATCGACAAGCTCATCGAAGAGGCGCTCCTCGAGTTCACGTCGCTCGGCGAAGATGGCAAGCCGGTCCCGCAGACGGGCCACCCCGGGAGCTACACGTCGACGCCGCCCGGAGCCGGTGGCGCCGATCCGCTGATGCCCGACCAGTTCGTCGACCCGACCAACTGGGCCAACGAGATCAGCATCGGCGATATGGGCAATACCGTTCAACAGCGCAGCGACGCCGTGCGCGCGACGCTTCCGCCCGCGAACTTCGACGTTGGCAACCTTTCGGCTCTCGAAGACGCCGAGATTGGCCCGCCGTCCACCCCTGCGTCGTCGGGGCGTTCGCATGCGAATCCGCAGCCGCCGGCGACCCAAATGGGGCGTGCGCCGTCGCTTCGCCCGCCGCCGGGGAGCGTTCCCGGTGGGGGCGCACGGAAGCCCGGAGGTGGCGCGGCCATCGGCGTCGCCGTGGCGGTCGTCGCTGTCGCGGCGGCGGCTGCTGCCGCGTGGTTCATGAACCTCATTCCGCACCACTGAGTCCGATCGCGGTCGCCGGGCGCACGTCGGCGCCAGCATCGCGGCCGGCGCTGGCCGGTGGCGGAGCGAGGTAGCTGAAGGTGGGGGCGCGCCGCGGTGAAGGCGCGCAGTTGGGGGAAGTTAAGGGGTACGTGGTGACCGGCAAGCGGGTGCGCTTTCGCGCGCGCCCGCGTTCAGCCGATGCCGAGCTTGGCGGAGACCGCCGATTGGTTCGAAGAAGTCATCGTCTTTTTGCCTTTTGCCTTAGTTGCGAGAGTGTGTGATTCGGTCGCTACCCGCGCAAGGTGTCGTCTTTTGTGAGGCGTGACGGGGACGCGGCGAAATTCAGCGGTTTTTCGCCCCGGGTGGAACGCTCGGTAGCCGAGGCCGCCTTCGCGCGCTCCGCGACACGTGCGGAATCGCGCCCGGGCTGCTCTAAGAAGCGGAACCGACTGTCGTCCGAAGGGAAACCATAGGGTGACCCGAGGCAGCCTTCGTCCCATGCGAGCTCACGAAAGAGGCCCACGGCGTCGAAGCACGTTGGGCGCAGGTCGGTGGCGGCCGCGGCCCCCGTCGCATGGTCGATGTCCCCCTCGTCCTCCGCGTTCGTCCGATTAGACTAGGCCCGATGCCTCGTGAACGCTCGGCCCCGCTCGGAGGCGTTCGCCTCGGCGTGGGGGCGCTCGTGGCGTGCGCGCTCGTCGTCGTCGCGTGCGGGGGCGCGGTGCCGGCGCCCCTCTACATTCCGCCGCCGCCCGCGCCCGTTGTGTCGGCCGTCGCCGTCGAGCCTACGGCGCCCGCGCCCGCGCCCGCTCCCTCGCTTCCGCCGCCGTGCCCGCCCGAGATGGCTTACGTGCAGGTTGGCGACGTGCGCGTCTGCGTCGACAAGTACGAGGGGGCGCTCGCCGAAGTGGCCGACGACGGAAGCACGACGCCGTGGCACTTCTCGCGAAGTGTCGACAAAGTCGACCGCGTCTTTCACGCGATTCCCGCGAAGGGTTTCAAGCCCCAAGTGAACATCAGCCAGCTGCAGGCGGCGGCTGCCTGTCATGCGTCGGGCAAGCGCCTTTGCCGCCTCCCCGAATGGACGGCGGCGTGCCGCGGGCCGAGCGAAAACCTTTACCCCTACGGATCGACATACCGCTTCGGCGCATGCAACGCCGGCCGACCGAGCCCCGTCGCGAGCGCCCGTGAGGCCGCACGCGAGAAGCTACGTCTGCACGATCCGCGCATCGCCGAGCGCGACAACACCATCATGTCCGGAGGCGCGCACCCGCTCTGCGTGACCGACACGGGCATCTTCGATCTCCACGGAAACGTGCACGAATGGATCGCCGACACGCCCAAGGCGCGCAAGCCGTACATCGGCACGTTCATGGGTGGCTTCTTCGCCGACGGCCGCTTGAACGGCGAGGGGTGCCTCTACAAAACCACGGCCCACTCGAAGGAGTACCACGACTACTCCACGGGCTTTCGCTGCTGCAAAGACGCGGGCGACGGCGCGCAGGCGGTGTCGCCGTAAAGGTCACAGGCGCTCGATCACCATCGCCGCGCCGATGCCCGCGCCGGCGCACATCGCAACGACGCCGAAGCGCTCGCTGCGGCGTTCGAGCTCATCGAGCAAGGTGCCGATGAGAATGCCGCCGCTCGCGCCGAGAGGGTGACCGAGGGCGATTGCGCCGCCGTTGACGTTGACCTTCGCGGCGTCGATCTCGAGGCGCGCGATGAAGTCGAGCACCGTGGCAGAGAACGACTCGTTGCATTCGAAGAGCGCAACGTCGCGCGTAGTGAGCTTCGCCTGGGTGAGCGCTTTGGCGGTCGCCTTTACGCCAGCGGTGAGCATGACCACGGGCTCGACGCTGGCATTGGCGCTCGCGACGATGCGGGCGCGCGGCTGCACGCCGAGGCGCTCTCCGGCCGCGCGGCTGCCGACGACGACGAGGGATGCGCCGTCGACGCGGGCAGGGGACGACCCTGCCGTGTGAACGTGATTCACGACCGAAATCTGCGGATAGCGTGTGCGCGCGAGGGCGTCGGCACCGGCCGCGCCGATCTCGGCGAAGGCCGCGGGGAGGGCGGCGAGCGACGCGAGGGATGCGTCGCTTCGGAACGCGTCGTCGTGATCGAAAAGGGTGACGCCGTCGCGCGTGACGGGCACGACCGAGCGCACGAAGTGCCCGGCGTCGCGCGCGGCGTGCGCGCGTTGGTGGGACGCGAGAGCGTAGGCGTCGCACGCTTCGCGCGAGAAGCCGCCGAGGGTCGCGACGAGGTCTGCGGAGACGCCCATGTGCACGAACGCCGTCGCCTTGGCGACGTCGGGGTCGGCGAACCAGGCGCCGTTGTCGGCGAGCATCGGCACGCGGGAGAGCGATTCGACGCCCCCCGCGACGACGAGCGCTTCGCTGCCGGTCGCAACCTTCATGGCGGCGTAGGCGACGGCGTCGAGGCCCGAGGCGCAGAAGCGGTTCAGCGTGACGCCGGAGATCTCGTGGCTCCAGCCGGCGTAGAGCGACGAGATTTTCGCGAGATTCGCCCCCTGCTCTCCGGTTTGCGTGGAGCAGCCGAGGACGACGTCGTCGACCGTGCGCGTGTCGAGGCCGAGGCGCGTTTCGAGGGCCTGGTAGAGCGTCGCCAAGAGATCGATGGGCTTCACCGACGCCAGCGCGCCGGCTCTTCGCGAAGCCGTGAGCGCGCGCGGCGTTCGGACCGCGTCGTACAGGAATGCGCCTTCGCCGTTCACAGCGCGCCTCGCCCCACGATGAACGACGCGACCGTCGTTGCGCTGCCGCCGATGTTCAGCGTCGCGACGCGGCGCGCGCGGTCGACCTGGTAGGTGCCCGCCGTCCCCGTCACCTGCTTCGTGGCGTCGAGAAGCATGCGTACGCCGCTCGCGCCGACAGGGTGACCCACGCCCATCAGGCCGCCGCTCGGGTTCATGGGCAGGCTCCCGCCGAAGAAGACCGTGCCGTCCTCGATGGCGCGGAACGACTGGCCCGGCGGCGTGATGCCGAAGTGGTCGATGGCCATGTAGTGCGAGACGCTGAAGCAGTCGTGGCATTCGATCGCATGAAGGTCCGATGCGCGCGTGATCCCCGCGCGCTCGAAGGCGTCGACGATGGTGCGTCGCACGTTGGGGCAGACGAACGGATCGCCCGCCGCGGCGCTCGCGCGGAGCTTGACGCCCATCGCCATGCGGCCCGTGCGGTGCCCCCACCCTTCGATGCGAGCGATGCGTGAACGCGCGAAATCGCGCCGCCGCACGTAGGCTTCGCTCGCGAGCACCACTGCGACGGCGCCGTCGGTGACCTGGCTGCAGTCCTGCTTGCGCGTGTGCCCGGCCACGATGGGGTTCGCGTCGTCGTCGGCCGTGAAGGCTGCGGGGCCGTGCTCCCAGCGGCGCGTCTGCGCGTTGGGGTTGCGCTTGGCGTTGTCGAAGTTGCTCTTCGCGAGAGTGCCGAGGTGCGCGCGCGAGAGGCCGTACCGCTCGTCGTACGCCCCCGCGAGATCGCTGAAGAGCGACGGCCACGGGTGCGTGACGCCCTCGGTTTCGCGTGGAACCCACGCGGCGGCGCGGAGCTTCGCCGCCGCCTCGACGCCGCTCACCGTGCGCATGATTTCGGCGCCAACGATGCAGGCAACGTCGCAGCGGCCGGCTTCGATCTCCGCCATCGCGGCGAGGACCGCCATGCTGCCCGAGGCGCATGCCGCTTCGTGACGGCTGACCGGGATGCCCTCGAAGACGGGGTCGGCCTCGATGAAGAGGCCGCCCAAGTGGCTCTGGCCGCAGTAGCTCTCGGAGAGAAAATTCCCGACGTGGCCGGCTTCGATATCGCCGGGCTCGACGTTCGACGCGGCGAGGGCGCCAAGGATCGCCTCGCGCATCACGTCGGCGATTGCGAGCCCTTCACGCGTGATGTTGCGCGCGAAGTCGGTCTGGTGGCCGCCGAGAACGAAGACCGGTTTCGTCGGGCGCGCCGTCACGCGGGGCACCACGCCGTGTGGAACCCATTGGGTATGCGCGTGGGGATAGCGACGCGCGCGAGCGGTTTCGCCTCGATGTTCTTCGCGTCGAGGACGTAGAGCTCGGAGGCGCCCGTCCCTTCGTCGACGACGAACGACAGGAGGTAGCCGTCGTCTTCCGAGGTCGAACCGATGCGCGGCGCGAAGGCCGCCTCGCCGCCGTAGGACCCTTTCGGGTACGCGTGGGTCGTCTTCGCGAGGGTCTCGAGGTCGTACTTCACGAGGGCGTCGAAGTAGAGCGTCGGCGCGTCGGCGAGGCGCGGATTGTAGCTGTAACGCGATTTCAGGCCGAGCCTACGTGGATCGATTTTGGGGAACTCGGTGAGGAGATCGTCGAGCCGACGCTCGCGCACGGCGCCTGTTTCGAGGTTCAAGCGCCACTCGTGAAGGAACGGCTCGAGGCGCAAAAAGCCGATGGTCGGCACTTCGCGCGGCGTCGGCTTGTTCTTCGGATCGCCCGCGAGAGGCTCCTCGATCTTGCAACCTACGAGGACGATCTCGTCGCCGTCGTTCCAGGCGTTTATTGTATGATACATGAATCCCGCCGACGCCTCGAACCACCGGATCGATCCGCCGTCGGCGCGCCTCGGAAGGACGCCAATGCGCATCGGCTTGTCGCGGAAGAAGCCGACCTTCGTCTGCCCGCGGGCGAGCAGCTCGGGGTCCCACATCATCGACATGTCGAAGAGGACCGCGTGGGTCTCGGTCATCGCCATGTCGTGCTGGAGGCGCGGACCGTCCATGGGGATCTCGGTCATGTGCAGCAGCTCGTCGCTCGCGCCGATGACGCCGTAGGTGAGGTAGGGCGGGAACGGTTTGTAGTCGAAGAAGAGCATCTCGCCCGTCGTCGGGCAGACCTTCGGGTGCGCCGAGAGCGTGCGGACTTTGCCGCCGAAACGCTGCGTACCTTTGGTCTCGAGGGACGGCAGCGCGATCTCGTAGGCTTCGCCGCCAAGCCACCAGAGGCTTAGCAACTTGCCCGCGTGGAAGGCGAGATCGGTATTCGACGTGTCCTTCATTGGGCCGCGCGGATTAGTGAAATCGGGCCGCTCGGTGATGCCCGTCCAGAGCGCTTCACCCGCCTTTTCTTCGGCGAGGAACCCCTTCGTGCGAACCCAACGATTGCGGTAGCTCGCCTTGCCGTTTTCGATCGCCACGGCGTGGAGCATCCCGTCGCCATCGAACCAGTGGTGCCGCCCGTTCGGCGCGAAGCGCGGGTTCGCGCTGTTGCGCACGTACGTGCCGGCGAGATCCTTCGGGATCTCACCCGTGACCTTCAAGTCGACCTCGATCACTTCGTTCGCGACGGGGGCGTAGGACCCTTCGAGGTACGG
>JANXMC010000478.1 GCA_025354825.1 Myxococcales bacterium | reverse complement strand
GCTCTCCTGCGGACGGCACCAGCGCGTTCAGTCCCACGTTCTTCCCCTCTGGCGGCGCCGCACTCGCGTTCGATGCCACGGGAGCGCTTCTCTTCACCGAGGGGTACAAGATCCGTAGGGTCGATCCGACCTCGAACCTGTTGACGACGATCGCCGGCAACGGCGCAACGACGTGCGTCGCGCTTCCCTGCGGGGATGGCGGCGCGGCAGCCTCCGCGGTCGTCCAGCAACCGTATGGCCTCTCCGTCGATGCGCTCGGCGGCGTGGTGTTCGGCGACGGATACGGTGCGATTCGTCGGGTCGAGACGTCCGTCTCGCCCGCGCTCGTGACTGCGTTCATCGGCGTTCCCGGCGCGACGAGCGCTCCCGATGGCACCCCTCCACTCGCGCCGCTCGGCGGCGTCGCCGACGAAGCACGTTCCATTCATCTCAACTCGTACGCCACCAAGGCGCGGCTGCTCGTCGCGCCGGATGGGACCACCTACGCCTCGGACTACGTTCACTCCTGCGTCCGCAAGGTCAGCCCCGCCGGAACGGTCACCAACATCGGACCGTGCATGCCCGATGGTACGGCGGCGTCCCCGCCGCTCACAGGAGAAAGACTGCTCTTTGGTGATCCTTCGGTCACGGTCTCGCGATTCTATCAACCTACTGGCCTGGCGCTGGCGCCGGACGGCACGCTTTACGTGGCGGATGCCGGCCATCATCGGATCAAGAAGATCACGCCGGACGGCCTTCTCACCACGCTCGCAGGCGGCGGAACGGTAGCTCCCTTCGCAGCCGAGGGAGATCTGGGCACGCATGTCAGCCTCAATGCGCTAGGCGGAATGGCCTTCTCGCAGGGCCAGCTCTACTTCGTCGATGCCAGCCCGTCCTACGTCGCTCGCATTTCGCCGGACGGCATCTTCTCGATCGTCGCTGGAACGAACGACACGACCACCACCGCAGCCGATCCTGATGGGACGCCCGCGCGAAAGAACCATCTCGCGGCTCCCACGGACGTCGCCATCGGTCCAGACGGCGGAATCTTCGTCGTCGATCAAGGCCACTCGTGCATTCGTCGCGTTGCGTCGGCGTCGCTCGCCGGGACCACCAATGTGCCCTCGGCCGATGGCGCCGAGCTCTGGGTCTTCGACGCCAGCGGACGACACCTGAAGACGGTCGACACCGTCACCGGCCTCGACCTCCGCACGTTCGACTACGTCGGCGGGCAGCTCGCCGCCATTCATGAGCGAACGTCGAGCGGCAGCGTCGGCGACCAGATCACGACCGTGCTGCGCGACGGCAGCGGCGCGGTCTCCGGCGTTCTCTCCCCGCGGGGTCAAGTCACGTCCATCGGGTTGACGGGCGGCTACGTCAGTTCGCTGACCGATCCAGCGGGCGATACCGTTTCGCTCGGATACTACCCAGGATCGCCAGGGCTCTTGGCGACCCTGACGTCGCCGAGGCACGGCGTTCATCGATTCACGTACGACGCCTTCAGCGCAGCGCTCCGGAGCGACGCCGATCCAGTCGCGTTCGCGGCCGGGAAGGCGAAGACGCTCGTCGACGCTTCGAGTGCAGGCACCTGGCAAGTCAACTTCGACACGGCGATGGGCCGCGAGAGCCGGCACCTCATCCAGACAACTGGAAAGCTCGAGACGCGCAACTCCGTCGATAGCGCTGGCAACGTCACGATCTCGAGCAAGGGCAGTGATGGATCGATCACGACGACGAGCGCGACGGGATACGCGTCGACGACGACGTTGATGGCGGATCCGAGATTCGGTGCGACAGTGCTCGTGCCGGAGACGACCACCATCACGGGGCCGGCAGGCTCGGGAATTGGCTGGACGGAGAAGAACACCCTCGCAGCGACCAACGGCGCTGGCAGCAAGGCCGATCCGGTCACGCTACAGACCCTTACCGACACCGTGCAGGTCACGCCCGTCTCGGGCTCGGCGCTCGCGTTGGTCACCAAGAGCTACGTGCGCGCGACGAACACGCTCACGACGACCGTCGCTCCGGCGGGCGTTGGACGGCCTGCGCTCACGACCACCACCACGCTCAACGCCGACGGGACCGTGCGGTCGGTCCAACTCCCGGGAACCGCCGCCCTCACCAACTACGCGTACGACGCTGCCGGCAAGCTCGTTCTGACGTGGCAAAGCGCGACCAACGACGCGAGCTGCGCGACCGCTATTCCACCGTTGCCGACCGGTTGCCGCCAAGTCCGCCTGGGGTACGACGCGCTCGACCACGGGACCAGCGTCACGGACACGCTCGGCAACAGCTCGACGACGACCCCTGACGTCTTGGGACGGCCGCTCAACGTCAGCCTGCCGCCGCTCGACGCCGCGGGCTCACCGCGCTCGATCGGGTTTTCGTTCGACCCCGATGGCAATCTCACGTCCCTGACCCCGCCGGGGAAGCCGACGCACAACTTCGATTTCGATCTCGCCGATCAGGAGAAGAACTATTTCGCGCCCAACGCGACCTCGACCTCGGGCCCGCCGAGCGTGCAACATGTCGAGAGGAACCTCGACGGGCAACCGACGGATATCACGCTGCCGAGCGGCAGTGCGATCCACTTCACCTACGAGGGGGATGGCGGGACCGCGACGGCCAACACGGGACGTCTGCTGAACGTCACCTATGGGGGTAAGACGGTCGGTTATTCATACTTCCCGACGACTGCCGGAAATGTGAAGGCCGGAATGGTCACGAGCATCGACGGGCCGGACTCGGCGATGCATCTGACCTACGACATCACGGGGAGCGGAGCGACCTACTCCGCGACCTACAGCGCGGTCTTCGGCGGAAGCGCGACGCACACGATTCTGCGGCAGGTCGACAGTCTTGGTCGGCTCTCTCGACTTTGGGTCGAGTCGAGGGCGTTCGATTACGCCTACGACGCGCACAGCCGCCTCGCGGGCATCAACGATCCCGAATTCGTCGTCTCCCGCCTCGATGGGATCAGTGACCGGATCACGAAGACGAAGCTTTCCGGTGGCCACGCCCTCGAAGAGACCTACGACGCGTTGAATGCGTTCGGAGAGATGACGGGCTACGCGGTGACGGACGTGTCCGGCAGCGGTAGTCAACGCTATCGGGTGCAGTTCCTACGCGACGCTGTCGGGCGCGTTCAACAACGCGACGAGACCGTCGACGCTTCGCTTACGAGGCTTGCGTATTCGTACTATCCGGCGGGAACGCTGAAAGACGTGACCGACGTGACGTCCGGCACTCCGGGCACGGTGCTCGCGAGCTTCACGTACGATCCCAACGGCAACCGTCTGACCAAGACGACCCCCAGCGGAACGGTGACTGCGACCATCGACAGTCAAGATCGGCTCAACGCGTGGGGGAGCGTCTCCTATACGTACGATGACGATGGTCACTTGAAGACGCGCACGTCAGCAGGCCTGACGTCGACGTACTCTTACGACGACCTCGGTCGCCTGCTGAGCGTCGCGAACCCTGCAGGCGCGCCGACATCGACGATCGAACACGTGATTGATGGCCTCGGCCGTCGCGTTGCGAAGAAGGTCGGCGGGATCATTCAGCGCGGATGGATCTACGACGGCAATCTCCGGATCGTCGGGGAGACAGACGCCACGGGCACGCTCGCCAAGGTGTTCGTGTGGGGGGCCAAGGGCAACGTGCCCGAGTACATGATCAGCCTGTCGACCAATCACAAGTACAAGTACGTGGTCGATCAGGTTGGCAGCGTCCGCGAGTTGATCGATACCGAGAGCGGCACGGTTGGGCAGACGATTACCTACGATCCGGATGGCTTCGGGGCCGTTCTCGGAGACACGGCTCCAGGATTTCAGCCGTTCGGTTTTGCAGGAGGCTTGTACGACCCCGATACGAAGCTCGTGCGCTTCGGGGCGCGCGATTACGACGGCGAGACGGGAAGGTGGACGGCGAAGGACCCCGCGAGGTTCGACGGCGGCTTGAATCAGTACGCGTACGCCGCCGGTGACCCGATCAACTTCATCGACGTCGACGGCCATTCGCCCGTTCCTGCCGTCGGCTTGGCCATCGTGGTGGCCGGGGTGGTGCTCGGATTCGACTCGGACACGAAGTCGGCGCCGGCGGACATCTCCGTCGCGGTCATGGAGCTCGGCTTTTCCGCGATCGCCAAGTGCGTCGGGGTGATAGCGCGGGGCGCGCGGCTCGTGACAGTTTTGGGAGACCTGTGGTCGGAGACGCGCGCCGGCTTGTTCAAGTTCCTCGCTGACAACAGCGGTACGTTGCGGATAATGCCGGCTTGGAGCAAGCTCACAGTTGATATGGGGCACATCCTCGAGCGTCACATTCCGGGCGCCGTATACTCGGCCGGCCGCACAGTCTTTCCGAGTACGATGAGCGAACGAGGAATTTTGGCGGCGCTTCGCGAAGCATACGGGTCGTCGGTCAAAGTCGGCGTACAAGGCGCGGAACGCGTACTATTGCGCGGCCGTGGTGCGGGGCTGGACATCGAAATGTGGTTCAACAAAACTACAAATACGATAGAGACCGCCTATCCTGTTGGGGCGCCGTGACCGTGCTGCCAATCATCTTGATTCGCGCTGCCTCCATTCGGCCCGGCAGGAGCGGCCCAGCCACAGGTGATATCTGGATCGAGGTCAACTCCCATGCGTTCCCGGCCGCCAGATGGAATGACTTCGTCTACGTCATCACGGCCCGGCTCCTTGAAGCAACGCGGTCCGTCTGCGAAGGTAGAAACCGGGTTGAGTGCGTGCACTTCATGGAAGGACCATATGCATTGCACTTGGAGAGTCTGAGTCAGGACTTGCTCGAGCTTCGGCTTCTGGAGCGACCTACAAAAGTCATGGAGCGGATCACGGTGAGCAAGTTGTACCTCGTTCGGCACGTCATCGAGACAGGGCGGCGCCTCTTGGAGGCTTGGCCGGATGCGGTCCGGTATTCGGGAGACGTACGTGGCATGGAAAGCGAACTCGCTCTGCTGATGCGTGCATCCGTGTCGTGAGTCGTTTCGCTCATGCAGCAGCAGGCGGATGCGTTTGGAATCGCGGCGAGCGACATCGGTCTCGACGGTATCGTTCTCGGCACGGGCGCGAATCTTGGCGGCCTGGATTCGCAACAAGGACGGCGTAATTCGGCTGGTGTCTGCTATGCCTGCTAAACGATGACCACACTTGCAATGTATGATGTGGTTCGCCTAAGGCACCGCGCGAAAATAAAGCCCGCGCATATGTCTAGTGCGCTTCAACGTTGTAGTTCCAGTCGCCGTGAAACTTGTGCGGCTTGATTCGCAACGCACTGACGACGTCATCGGGGACTTTGATTCCTGCCTCGT
>JANXMC010000455.1 GCA_025354825.1 Myxococcales bacterium | reverse complement strand
CGTCTTCGTCGCCTCTGCTCCTGCGGGCGCGGGCGCTGCCTTCTTCTCGGCCTTCGGCGCCTCGTCCTTCGCGGGCGCGTCTTCCTTCGCCGCCGCCGGCTCGTTCGTTTGCGACTTGGACGTTGGCGGCGCTTCCGTATCGTCGGTCGGAGGCGCCTTCGTCTCGGCCGTTTCTTTCGCGTCTGCTTTCGCCGGCGCCGCTTCCTTCGCGGCCGGTGCACTCGTGTTTCCACCGCCGGCCTTCGCGATCAACGCGCCCACGTCCTCGCCTACGTCGCCGAGGATCGCCACGGCCTGACCGAGCTTCACTTCGGTGCCGGGGGCGATGAGAATCTTGAGAAGCGTGCCCTTGTCGAAGGCGCGAAACTCCATCGTCGCCTTGTCGGTCTCGACCTCGGCGAGGAGATCGTCGACCTGAACGGCGTCGCCCTCCTTCTTGTGCCACGTCGAGAGAACGCCCTCTTCCATCGTGGGAGAGAGCTTCGGCATATCGAGGATCTTGGCCATGGCTAGTTCCCTGAAGGCGTGAACGAAGACGTTCGGGCGACGACGCGCTTCACCGCGGCGACGACGCGCGGCGCTTGCGGAATGCACATCTGCTCGAGGGTCGCATTGTAAGGCATCGGTACGTCGAGCGAGGTCACGCGGAGGATCGGCGCGTCGAGCGAATCGAACGCGAGGCGCTGCACGCGATCGGCGATCTCGGCGCCTACGCCTCCGTAGGGCCACCCTTCGTGAACGACCACGCAGCGGTGCGTCTTCTGCACGGAGCGGATGATCGTGTCTTCGTCGAGCGGCCTGAGGGATCGCAGATCGATCACCTCGGCTTCGATGCCTTCCTTCGCGAGGGCCGCCGCGGCGTCGAGCGCGACGTGGGTCATGCGCGAGTAGGCGACGATCGTCACGTCGGTCCCCGCGCGCGGGATCGTCGCTTTGCCAAATGGGATCACGTCTTGATCGTCGGGGACTTCGCCCTTGAACGAGTAGAGCGTCTCGGACTCCATCACGAGCACTGGGTTGTCGTCGCGAATGGCGGCTTTCATGAGCCCCTTCGCGTCGGCCGGAAACGCGGGCGCGATGACCTTCACGCCGGGGATGGTCGCGTAGAAGTGCTCCATGGCGTGGGAGTGCTGGCTGCCCACTTGGCGCGCGCTTGCGTTGGGGCCTCGGAAGACGATGGGGCAGGTGAACTGACCGCCCGACATTTGCCGAACCTTGGCGGCGTTGTTCAAAATCTGATCGAACGCGACGGCGGAAAAGTTCCACGTCATAAATTCGATGATCGGCCGAAGACCGACCATCGCCGCGCCTACGCCGATCCCCGCGAAGCCCGATTCGGCAATCGGCGTATCAACGACGCGCTTGGCGCCGAACTTCTCGAGCATCCCCTCGGAGACTTTGTACGCCCCCTGGTAGTGCCCGACCTCCTCGCCCATGAGGAACACGTTCGCGTCGCGCTCCATCTCTTCGATCATCGCTTCGCGGATCGCTTCTCGGTATCGCAACGTTCGCGGCATCGCTTGTCTCTCGGTTCGGTGAATCTCGGGAACTGGGAATGCGTACGAGGCGGTGCCGTCAGTACGCGAAAGGGCCTGAGTACGTCGTCTCCTCGAGGAGCGACGCGTCGGGCTCGGGGCTCTCGTTGGCGAACTTCACGGCGTCTGCAACCTCGGTCTCGACGTCTTCTTCGAGGGCCTTGAGGCGCGTCTCGGCGTAGCCGCCCGCGGAGAGCCTTGCCCGCGCGCGGTGCATCGGATCTTTCTTCTTCTGCTCCTCGAGCTCGGCCTGCGTGCGGTACTTCGCCGGATCGCTCATTGAGTGGCCGCGGAAGCGGTACGTACGAATTTCGACGAGCGTCGGCAGCGACTGCTCACGCGCGCGCTGCACGGCTTCGGCGATGCGCTGCTCGACCTCGAGGACGTCGCTCGCGAAGAAGCGGTCGCGATCGATCCCGTAGCCGAGGGCTTTCGTTGTCACGTCTTCGACGGACATGCTGCGGCTAAGGGGCGTCCCCATCGAGTACTCGTTGTTCTCGCAGATGAAGACAATTGGCAATTTCCAAAGCGCGGCCAGCGAAAGCCCCTCGTGGAAGCCGCCAATGGAGACCGCGCCTTCGCCGAAGAAGCAGAGCGTGACCTTGCCATCGCCCCTGTATTTCGACGCGAACGCGACGCCCGCGGCGAGCGGAATATGGCCGCCGACGATGCCGTAGCCGCCGAGCATGTTGTGCTCGCGATCGAACATATGCATCGAGCCGCCGAGCCCTTTGGAGCAGCCCGTCGCCTTGCCGAAAAGCTCCGCCATGATCGCGCGTGCGGGCATCCCTTTCGCGAGAGCGATGCCGTGATCGCGGTACGTCGTGATGACGTAGTCTTCGGGCTTGAGCGCGGCCACCGCGCCGACGCCGACGGCCTCTTGGCCGATGTACAAATGGAGGAAGCCGCCGATCTTCCCCTCGGCGTAGGCGCGTGCGCACTCTTCTTCGATCCGCCGGATCAACAGCATCTGCCGGTACAAGAAGGCGAGGTGATCGAGCTCTCCGCTCGGCCTCGTTTCGGGCCCGAGCTGGGACGGAGCCGTGGACGTGCCGGGCGTCGGAGTGGGCGACGCGGCAGCCGGCTTCGCTTCGCTTTGGGAGTCGTGAGAAGGCGTCGTAGGTTGGGGCATGATGGCGGTCGTCACGCAGCGATGGGTTACTACGTCGCGAGGCTTGTTCCAAGCGGCGGCGTGCTCTGTGGGAGAGCCTACCTCATCGACCTCGTGACATGCCGCGTCGATGCGCGCGCCATCGACGACGCGTCTCTACAGCGCGTCGTCGTGGATCGGCGCGGAGGCCGATGCGGCGTCGGTTTCGGGCGCGTGAACAGTTGAAGTTGTCTTGGCGCCCGCGTCGACGACCGTGAGCTCTGCGGATGCGTCGTTGGTCGCCTGCGCGGTCGTGGGCGTCGACGCATCGGGGCTCGTACGTGACACGCGCGTGTCGCCACCGCGCGATTTCGCGGGAGCGATCGCGGGCGGGCGCGGCGGGGCGACGGACGAGGCGAACGCCGACGCGACGTGTCGCATCGACACCCTGTCGGTCGCTGCCGCGAGATCGGCGTCGACGGGAGCCGGACTGGGTGTTCGCCTCCCGAACACGAGTAGCGCGACGATGACGAGGAGCGCGGCCGCCGCCGCGAAGTTGTGCACCCGCCGCGTCGCGCGGGGGACGATCGATTCGCGCGCGCGCGCGAAGATCGACGTGCGCGACGGCGGCGGAGCTTCGGAGAACGTCGGCGAGCCCGCGGCGGCGTCGAGGGCCGCGGAGAGCGCGAAGCCGAAGTCGCGGCACGTCGGATAACGGCGCGACGAGTCCTTCGAGAGACCGCGCGAGAGGACGTAGTCGACGCGCGCCATCGCGTGGCCAAGTGGGGATATCTCGGCGAGCGGAGTTGGCATTGCCGTCGCGACTTGCGCCGCCGCCGTCAGCGCATCTTCGCCTGCGAACGCGCGCTGCCCCGCGAGCGCTTCGTACAGCGTCGCCGCGAGGGAAAATTGATCGGATTGCGAGCTGAACTCGCTGCTCGCGAGCGCCTCGGGGGCGCTGTACGCGGGGGTGCCGAGCACCGTCCCCATGCGCGTGAGCGTCGAGTCGGGGAGGCGCGCAATTCCGAAGTCGGTAATCTTGGGCCCGCTCCGCGCGAGAAGCACGTTCTCGGGTTTCACGTCGCGATGAATCACGCCGGCATCGTGGGCCTCGGAGAGCGCGTCGCCGAGCAGCCGCGCCATCTGCGACACTTCGCCAAGGGCCAACGACCCGAGTTCGAGCCGCTCGCGGAGCGTCGGGCCGTCGATGAACTCGAACACGAGGTACAGCCCGAGGGTCGTGTCTTCCCCCATGTCGTGAAGCGTCACCATGTTGGGATGGCTCAGCGTGGCGGCCGCGCGCGCCTCGTGGCGCATGCGAATGAAGAGCGCGTCGCGCACTTCGGGCGGCAGACCGAGATCGCTTCGCAGAAGCTTGAGGGCGACTTGGCGACCGAGCACCGAGTCGCGCGCGAGGATGACGCGCCCCATCCCGCCTTGCCCGAGGGGGCGGAGCACTTCGTAGCGGCCGATGGTCGCGGGGAGATCGGTGGCGCGGCTCACGACGGCCCGTCTTGGTCGTGGGGGTGGGGGTTGAAGCAGGCGACCTTGTGCCCCGATGCGCCGAGCACCTCGTCGAGGGTCGGCGTGTCGACGTCGCACTTGCCCTTCACGATGCGCGGACAGCGCGGGTGGAACGCGCATCCGGTGGGGGGATTGATGGGCGAGGGGACGTCGCCTTCGAGAAGCACGCGAAGCTTTCGACGGCCCGGATCGGCTACGGGCATCGCGGCGAAAAGCGCACGCGTGTAGGGGTGGCGCGCGTGCTCGTAGAGGGCGCGGGACGCCGCCTGCTCGACGATCTTTCCGAGGTACATGACGGCCACGCGGTGGCTCACGTGCTCGACCACTTTGAGGTCGTGGGAAATGAAGAGATACGAGAGCCCGAGCTGCTCTTGCAGATCTTGAAGCAGGTTCACGATCTGCGCCTGAATCGAAACGTCGAGGGCGCTTATGGGCTCGTCGCAGACGATGAACTCGGGCTGCACGGCGAGGGCGCGTGCGATGCCGATGCGCTGCCGCTGGCCGCCAGAGAACTCGTGGGGGTAGAGATCGCGCGCCTCGGCGCGAAGGCCGACCTTGCGAAGCAGATCGACGACCATCGCCTCCTCGTCGCGGCGGGTTGGCGCGAGCTTGTGGATGCGAATGGCCTCGCCGACGATCTCCCGCACCGTCATGCGCGGATTGAGGCTCGAGTACGGGTCTTGAAAAATGACCTGCATGCGCCGCCGCAGCGGCCGCATTTGCGACTGGCTCAAATGCAGAATGTCGCGCCCATCGTAAACGACGCGGCCGTAGGACGGCTCGACGAGCCGTAAAATCAGCCGCCCGAGGGTGCTCTTGCCGCAACCGCTTTCGCCGACGAGACCTAGGGTTTCCCCTCGTCGGACTTTGATGGAGACGCCGTCGACGGCTCGAACGAAGTTGGTCGTTCGCGAGAAGAGCCCAGCCTCGACGGGGAAGTACTTGGCGAGCCTGTCGGTCGCGACGAGGGTGCGGCGCTTCTGCGGCTCGTCGCCGGCGAGCTCGCTCACGTCGATGGGGGCGCTGTCGTCTTCGAGGCTCGACGTCATCGGGGCGACACCTCCTCCCAACGAATGCAGCGCGCGAGCCGTCCGCTTCCCGCGACCTCTAACTCGGGCTCTTTCGCGCGGCAGGCGTCGATGACCATCGGGCAGCGATCGGCGAAGCGGCAGCCCGGCGGCAGAGCGCGCAAATCCGGAACGACGCCTTCGATCGTCACGAGGCGCCGCTTTCCGCCACCGGGCGCGAAGCCCGGACGGGGCAGGCTCCCGAGAAGGCCACGCGTGTACGGGTGGTGGGGGCTGCGAAAAAGATCGGCCACCGGCGCGCTTTCGACAACGCGCCCCGCGTACATCACGAGAACGTGCTCGGTGTATTCTGCAATAAGTCCCAGATCGTGCGTGATGAGCAGGACGCTCATCCCAAGCTCGCTCTGCAGCTTGCGCAGAAGCTCTAGGATTTGGGCCTGAATCGTCACGTCGAGGGCCGTTGTGGGCTCGTCGGCGATGAGCAGGCTCGGCTCGCAGGCGAGGGCCATGGCGATCATCACGCGTTGGCGCTGCCCGCCGGAGAGCTGGTGGGGGTACGAATCGACGTTCGTCTCGGGAGACGGAATGCCGACGAGGCGAAGCATCTCGATCGCGCGAGCGCGCGCTTCGCGACGCGACTTTTTCTGATGCAGCCGGATCGCTTCGACGATTTGCCAACCGACGGTGTAGACGGGGTTGAGGCTCGTCATCGGCTCTTGGAAAATCATCGAGATCTCGTTGCCGCGGATGTCTCGCATCGCGCGCTCGGAGAGCTTCAAAAGATCGTTGCCGCGGAACTCGATGGCGCCGCCTTCGATGGCTCCTGGCGGGCTTGGAATGAGCCGAAGGATCGAAAGCGCCGTGACGCTCTTTCCGCAGCCGCTCTCGCCGACGATGCCGACCGTGGCCCCCTCGGGCACCTCGAAGGAGACGCCGTCGACAGCCCGAAGCGCGCCGCGATCCGTGCGAAAGCTCGTCACGAGATCACGGACAGCGAGGAGCGGCGCTACCATCACGCGTTCGTGTACCACTACCACGCCCCCCGAACGCAACGCCTCTTCTCCGCGGGCGCCGGTAGCGCGGCCCTCGTCGTGCTCGCGGCATGGGCCGCGGCGTCGTGCGTCGTCCGCCCGCGGATGTGCGGTGGCGACGGCGCAGGGGCGGCCTGCACGAAGGCCGAGGGGGAGTGCGTCGCGGGGCGCTGCCTCCCGCCGAACGGAGGCGGCCTCGATGCAGGTGGCCCCGAGATCCGCTCGACCACGCCGCAGATTCGGCGCGTCGTCGCGCTTCCCACGGACATCGCGCTCGTTCGTCGCGGCGACGGCGCCGTGGCCGGCGCGCTTCCCACGCTCCTCACGCTCGGGCGCGAAGGGGACGGCGAGGCGACGCTGCTCATGCGCTTTTCCGTGCCTCTCGCGGCGCGCTCGAAGGTCGTCGAGGCCTACGTCTTGCTCGAGGTCGCCGACGCGGTCGATGCCGACCCGGCGCCGATTGCGCTCCATTTGACGCGAATCGTCGGGCCGTGGGAAAGCCGCACGCTCTCATGGGCGCTGCTGCCAAAGACGCTCCCGACAGCCACGGCCGAAACGCGCGTCTCGCGCGTCTCGCGCGGCCTCATCCGAATCGCCGCCACCGAGCTCGTAAGTGCGTGGCGACTGCACGACGCGCGCGACCAGGGCGTTGCAATCGTGGCTTCGACGACGAGCATCACTGGAATAACCTTCACCAGCGGCGCGTCGACGCCGTCGACGCTTTCGGTGTCGCCTCTCTCCGCACCTTTCGACGCGGTCGAGCCGACCCGCGGCGGAGGCCCTCGCCTCGAGCTCTACGTGAAGTGACCGTGCACGAATGCCCTGAGAAAAGCCCTTCGGGGAACGATTTGAAGAGACGGGGGCTCCTCCCCGTCCAACCGTGTGAAGCAGCCAAGCGAACGCGGGGCTCTGCCCCAAGAGGAACGACGATGCGCCACGAAGAGACGACGACGGCGACCAAGACAGAGCGCCCGACGCACGGGACCAAACACAAGCTCGCGGCCGGGGTGCTCCTTGCATCGATCGCCGCGGCAGTTGCCGTGGGCTCGACGACCACCACGGCATCGGCGGCAAGGGCGAGCGACGCTACGGCCGCGCCGCAGGCCAAGGTGACGGGCAAAAACTTCAGTCTCGAGTTCGAAGGCGGCGACTGCAAAGCGGGCGCCGACTGCACGGCGACGCTGAAGCTCGAAGCCCTCGGCAACTTCCACATCAACGACAACTACCCGTACAAGTTGAAGCTCGCCGAGGTCTCCGGCGTCGAGCTTCTCGGCAAGGACGCCGCGGCGAAGAACGTCTTTTCGAAGCAGGCGGGCGACTTCACGAAGGACGGCGCCAAGGCCGGCACCCTCGTCGTGCGCTTCAAGGCCGCCAAGGCGGGCCCGGTCACGCTCGCGGGCCAATACAAGATGAGCGTCTGCTCCGAGGCGAACTGCCAGCTCGAGACGCAGGACGTCTCCGCCACGATCAACGTCAAGTAACCAGGCTCTCGGATCCGTCTAGACGTCGTGCTCGCGTCGTCATGATAGCCTCCATGGCATGACTGAGCGCGACGTCGGTTCGGCCCCTGTCGATATCGGATCCATCGCCCAAAACGTCGAGCAGAGCTTCAAGTCGAGCCGGCGCGTTCTCTCCTTCGCCGAGTACTTGGAGCT
>JANXMC010000429.1 GCA_025354825.1 Myxococcales bacterium | reverse complement strand
ATCCAACGTCCGCCGCACCGCAAGACGTCAGGATGAGAGCTACACCCAAACAAATGAACCAGACCTCGAACCCCACCTCCGAGTATTCGATCCGCGATGGGATCTTGAAGCTCCTCTCCGACGACGAAGTTGCCCGTGTGGCTACGATGGAATCGGGGCCGCGCTTGCCGATCGGCGATGAGTACATCGATCTCGCTCACCTGCACAACGGTGTGAGGCGAATGGACGATACAACCGTAGTAAAAAACGGTGACCTGCTCTCGCGCAGTGCGCTTAACGAAAAGACGTGGTCGAATATCTGCGCACGCCTCCCCCTGGCATAGGGCCGCCGGCGGCGCTCGAGGCTTGGATTCATGATGAAGGGCGCGGGCGCGCTCGGCGAATTTCACGCGTCGTTGCGTCTCCTTCGAACGCCCCGCTTCGGCACGTTCTGGACCGCGAGCCTTCTCTCGAGCATCGGTACCTGGGTCCAGCAGGTGACGGAGCCTTGGCTCCTCCTCACGCTGGGCGCCTCGCCCTTTCTCATAGGCGTGGATGCCTTTGCGATGAGCGCCCCCGTCTGGCTGCTTCGCCACGCGGGGTGGAATCTCCCTGGGCAGCCTCACAACCGGGCTCGCCGTGGGCGCAGTCGGCATACGCTACGCGCTTCTGTTGAACGGTGTCGTCGCGATCGCGGCCCAAGTCGTGATTGGGCGTCTGTGGCTGCGAGCGCCGCTGCCCAACGACGCGTGCGCACCACCTCACGCGCCACTGGGTGCACGGTTTGCCCGCACGCAGGGTTCCCACGGTATGTGACAGCCCTCGGCGGGGTGGCACGCCGAATGCTCGTCAACTCTTCATGATTGCTACGTCGCGCTTCGCCAACACCGCCGCGCGCTCCCTCCTCGCCGCGGCAGCTCTCTTCTTCAGCGCAGGGTGCGCGCGTCTCTACATCCCGCCGCAAGCCGAGACGAAGGAGCCACCGCCGATTGCTGCGCCCGCAGCGCAGGCTTTGCGCGCGCCGCCGTCGGGCATCGCGGTATCCGACGAGCTCGCAGCTGACTGCCAGCTCGATTTCAACGACGATATGAAGGCACCGACCTTCGACTTCGACGACAGCGCCGTCGCCCTAGGCGATGCAGCCGTCCTCGCGCAGGTCGCCGCATGCCTGACCACGGGCCCCCTGGCGGGGCGCGCGCTCGGCCTCGTTGGGCACGCCGATCCGCGCGGCGAGAGCGAATACAACATGGCTCTCGAAGAGCGCCGCGCGAGCAGCGTGAGTGTCTACTTGTCGAAGCTCGGAGTCGACCGCGCGAAGATTGTCGAGACCTCCCGCGGCAAGCTCGACGCCTCGGGCACGGACGAGGGTGGCTGGAAACGTGATCGCCGCGTCGATGTGCTTCTTCATTGAAGTAGCCCTCGATCTCCCATGAGAATGAGCTCGTCACCGTGGAGGATCGCAACCGCGGGCGTGCTGCTCGCCGGCGTCGCCTACGCGGTCGTTGCCCACCCGTGGCTGATGTCATGGGGGGCGACGCGCGCGGAGATCGATGCGCCGCTCGATGGCGACGTGGTGGGAGAGGGGCCGTACTTCACACGCGCCATCACGATCGACGCGCCGCCGTCGCGCGTCTGGCCCTGGCTCGTTCAAATGGGCCAGGACCGCGGCGGTTTCTACAGCAATACGTGGCTCGAAAATATGGTCACGAGCGACCTCCACAATGCCGATGTGATCCACCCAGAGTGGCAGCACCGCGCGCTGGGCGACGTCGTGCCCCTCGCACGCGCGGGCATTGCAGATCTGGGGTCGACGGGGCGAGGCCCTGAGTCGAGCCTTGGGCACGTGCGCATCGTCGCCGTCGAACCGATGCGCCTCCTCGGCAATAGTCCGGGGCGGTTCGTTCTCCAGAAGAACGGTCTGGGTGGTACGCGACTCTTCGTTCGCGAGTCTGAGGCGAGCCAACCGCCGGCGCTCGCGCGGTGGCTGGGATGGGACGCGCTCCACTTCGTCATGGTTCAACGCATGCTCCGCGGGGTTAAAGAGCGCGCGGAGGAGCGCCCCCTTTTTGCGCGCGAAGTCGTCCTTGCTGCGCGCGCCGGCTGGCTCTTCGCCGCGGCGTGCGTGCTCGCGGCGCACTTCTCGCGACAGGGACGGTGGCGGTGGCTCGCTGTGCCGCTCACGCTCGTGATTCCAATTCTCGCGTACACCAGGGATGGCGATGCTGCCCTCGCAGCGCTCCTCGCGGTAGGAGGCCCGCTGGTAGGTGGGCTGATGTTCGGCAGGCGCGGCTATCCGGTGTTCTTGCTTCTCACGATAGGCGTCGCTTGGATCGTGCTCCTCGCCCCCGACCCCTATGTGGCCCTCGGCCTCGCGTTTCTCGCGGCGCTCGCCTTGGCGGCGCTGGTGACGACGGGCGTCTTTCGAAGCCGTACCCTTTTCAAAATGTGAGCGAAGGCTCGTCGTCCACCGAGAGCGTCAGCACCGCGGTCTGGATCAGGGGCTCCTCCTCGAGCCACTGCTCGAGCGAGCGCAAGCGCCGCGCAACCTGCCCCTCGGGCGCGTCACCTACCAGATCGACCGCGGCGACGAGAAAGAGCCGACTCGGCCCTACGAACTCGAGGTGCAAATAGGTGATGCGCTCAATCTCGGGGCTCGCCAAGATTTGCTTTGCAACGCGCCGTCGTGTGGCCTTGGGAGGGCTGACTCCAATGAGATATCTGCGGTTGCGGTCGATGAGCACGATGGCGACCACGGCGAGCAAGATCCCAATCAGAATCGACCCCACGGCGTCGTAGGCGCCGTTGCCCGTGAGCGCCTGCAGCCCGATCCCCGTGGCGGCGATGAGAAGCCCGACGAGAGCCGCGGCGTCTTCCGCGACGACCGCGCGCAGCGTCGTGTTCGAGCCGTTGAGAAGGTAATCGAGGGTCGTGCGCTGAAACGTCACGGCGATGCCGCGTGCCCGCACGAGCGACTGCACGAGAGAGAACCCTTCGAGCAAGAACGAGATCCCGAGCACGACGTACGCGAGGCGAACGCGAGTCGCAGGCTCGGGCGCGTACAGCTCGTGAATTCCGTTGACGATCGCGACGACGGCGCCAATGGTGAAGACGCCAAAGGCCGCGAAAAGCGACCAGACGTACGCCTCGCGCCCGTGGCCGAGGGGGTGGTTGGAATCACGCTTTCGGTTCGCACGACGGTCGGCGATCATGAGAAAGACTTCGTTCCCCGCGTCGGCCCACGAGTGCGCCGCTTCGGCAAGCATCGACGCCGAGCCCGTGACGAGCGCGGCGCCCGTCTTCACGACGGCAACGAGGATGTTCGCGATGAACGCGATCACGACCGTGGTGCTGCTCTCGCCGGCCCAAGGCGGCGAGCTGTCGCGATCGGAGTCGGGGCTCGAGTCGAGAGGCGCTCGGGCTTTGTCGGAAGGTTCCTGCCGCACGCCCGCACACGTTACGTGAAGCGCGCACCGGCCGACAGCGACGCGCGAATCGCGATTACGGCGGCGTGGGGCCGACGTTGTGTAAGCCGCGTTGGTAGGCGACCGTTTCGTCGGCGTTCGCGTTGGGCGCAGTGCGCCCCGGCCGAACACCAACGGGTTTCGTTGTTGTGCGGGATGGAGATGGCGGCAAGGGCGGCGAGCGAGAACAGCGACGTTAGGGACAACTCTCGTCCGTGCGTGCGGCTTGCCCGTACGCGTCATCGACATGCGTCTCCTCGACGTCCCGCGTCGAGACCTACGCCCCACGCCGAGGCGCGTAGACCGCGTCGCCCTTCTGCCAAAGGCCTCCCTAGGGCATCGCCAGCGCCGCGGAAGCCGTGGAGATCGACTTCTCGAGCCGTGTCGGATATCTCGGGGGCACGATGAGACCAGCGGATCGCCCTCTGGTGCAGCGCGTCGAAGCACTTTGCAGACCCGGCCGGCGTGGGGTGGGCGAGACGGCTCGCTCCCTTGAGAAACCGGTCGACGCGCTCTATCGAGGCTTCACGTACGCCGTGAAACCGAACTCAACGAAGAGCTCCGAGGTCGCAACTCGTGCCTACTGAAACTACGCCCTACAAGCCCCGTCACCACGTTCGTATCGTCAGCGCGGCCTCCCTTTTCGATGGCCATGACGCCGCCATCAATGTGATGCGCCGCCTCATGCAGGGTTCGGGCGCCGAGGTCATTCACCTAGGTCACAACCGGTCCGTCGCCGAGATTGTGAGCTGCGCGATCCAGGAAGACGTGCAGGGGATCGCCGTCACCTCCTACCAAGGCGGTCACGTCGAATACTTCAAGTACATGATCGACCTCCTTCGTGAGGCGAAGGCCAACATCGAAGTCTTCGGCGGCGGCGGCGGGACGATTCTCCCCTCCGAGATCGACGAGCTTCAAGCCTATGGCGTCTCTCGTATCTATTCGCCCGACGATGGCCGCGCGATGGGGCTCGTTGGGATGATCAACGATCTCATGGGGCGCTGCGACTTCGAAAAGCGCGGCGCCGAGTTCGAGCCGCTGCTCGCGCGTCTCGCGCAGCGGGAGCCCGACACGATCGGATCGCTCATTACCATCGCGGAGAACTTCCCCGAGGCGGGCGATCGCCTTCGTGCCGCGCTCGCCGCTCACCCAAAACCGAAGCGCGTCCCGGTGCTCGGCATTACGGGCACCGGCGGCTCGGGCAAGTCGAGCCTCGTCGACGAGCTCGTGCGCCGCTTTCTCGCCGACGATCCGCACCGCACGATTGCAGTCCTCTCGGTCGACCCCTCGAAGCGCAAATCCGGCGGCGCGCTCTTGGGCGACCGCATTCGTATGAATGCGATCGACAATCCGCGCGTCTACATGCGCTCCCTCGCAACGCGCCAATCGAACCTCGCGCTCTCGAAGTACGTGGGCGAGTCGATCGAGATATGCCGCTCGGCGGGGTTCGATCTCATCATCGTCGAGACGTCGGGCATCGGCCAATCCGATACCGAGATTACAGAGCACGCCGACGTCTCGCTGTATGTGATGACGGCAGAATACGGCGCCGCAACGCAGCTCGAGAAGATCGACATGCTCGACTTCGCCGATGTGATTGCGATCAACAAGTTCGACAAGCGCGGCTCTCTGGACGCGCTGCGCGACGTGAAAAAGCAGTGGAAGCGTAACCACAACGCCTTCGCCGTCGCAGACGACGACGTCCCGGTCGTAGGCACCATCGCCTCCCAGTTCAACGATCCCGGGATGAACCACCTCTACGTTGCGCTCATGAAGGTCATCGCAAAACAGACCGGCGCGCCCCTCAGCTCCCATCTCCAGCTCACCCCTGGAATGAGCGAGAAGCGCTGGATCATCCCGCCGGAGCGCACGCGCTACCTCGCCGAAATCGTCGAGACGTGTGAGGCGTACGACGCCTTCGTTCGCGCACAGGCAGCCATCGCTCGGCGCATGTACCAACTCCGCGGAACCATCGAGGCCCTCCGCGCGAACGTCGGCAAAAAGCGGCTGGAGATCGTCGAGCCGGCGGACAGCACGGGCGTCGTCCACGTCACCGAGCGCGTCGAGGGCGAGCCCGCCTTCCTCGCGGACCTCATCGAGCTTTACCGCGACCTCGAGTCTCGCCTCGACTCGGATTGCAAGAAGCTCCTCGACGAATGGCCGGCGACGAAGCGGCGCTACGCCGCGGCCAAATACCAATTTCAGGTACGCGACAAAGTCATCGAGCTCGATCTCGTGACCGAGTCGCTCTCCCATCTCCGTATTCCCAAAGTCTCGCTTCCCAAATACGAAGACTGGGGCGATCTCCTCACGTGGCTCCTACGCGAGGCGCCGCCGGGGCAGTTTCCTTTCACCGCCGGCGTCTTCCCGCTCAAGCGCGACGGCGAAGATCCGGCGCGAATGTTTGCAGGCGAGGGCGGCCCCGAGCGGACGAACAAGCGCTTTCACTACGTCTCGCGGGGCCTCCCCGCGAAGCGCCTTTCGACCGCCTTCGACTCGGTCACACTCTACGGCGAGGATCCGGATCAGAGACCGGACATCTACGGCAAAGTCGGCAACTCGGGCGTCTCGATTGCGAGCGTCGACGACGCGAAGAAGCTCTATTCGGGCTTCGATCTCGCCGATCCGTCGACGTCGGTTTCGATGACGATCAACGGCCCCGCGCCCATGCTCCTTGGCTTCTTCCTCAACGCGGCCATTGATCAAGGGTGCGAAAAGTGGATTCGCAAAAACGATAAGGTCGCCGAAATCGAAGCGAAGATCGAAGCGATCTACAAGAAGCGCGGCGTTCCACGGCCAATCTACCAAGGGGCGCTCCCCGAGGGGAACGACGGCCTCGGCCTCATGCTCCTCGGCGTGTCCGGCGACGAAGTGCTCCCCCGCGAGATCTACGAGAAGATTCGCGCGGCAACGCTGTCGTCGGTGCGCGGCACCGTGCAGGCCGACATCCTCAAGGAGGATCAGGCGCAGAACACGTGCATCTTCTCGACCGAGTTTGCACTTCGCCTCATGGGCGACATTCAGCAACACTTCATCGACAACAAAGTACGGAACTTCTATTCCGTTTCAATCTCGGGCTACCACATCGCAGAAGCCGGCGCGAACCCCGTCTCCCAGCTCGCGTTCACGCTCGCCAACGGCTTTACGTTCGTCGAGTACTACCTCTCGCGCGGGATGCACATCGACGACTTCGCGCCCAACCTCTCGTTCTTTTTCTCGAACGGGATGGATCCGGAATACACGGTGCTCGGGCGCGTCGCGCGACGTATCTGGTCGCGCACGATTCGCGACAAATACGGCGGGAACGACCGCTCGCAAAAACTGAAGTACCATATCCAAACGTCGGGCCGCTCGCTCCACGCCCAGGAAATCTCCTTCAACGACATCCGCACGACGCTGCAGGCTCTCCTGGCGTTGCAAGACAATTGCAATTCGCTTCATACCAACGCCTACGACGAAGCCATCACGACGCCGACGGAAGAGAGCGTTCGCCGCGCCCTTGCCATTCAGCTCATCATCAACAAAGAGTTCGGCCTCGCGAAGAACGAGAACCCCACGCAGGGGTCGTTCATCGTCGAAGAGCTCACGGACGTGGTCGAAGCCGCGGTGCTAAACGAGTTCCGGTCGATCTCCGAGCGCGGCGGCGTTCTAGGCGCGATGGAACGAATGTACCAGCGCTCGAAGATCCAAGACGAGTCGCTCTACTATGAGACGATGAAGCACGACGGCACGCTGCCCATCATTGGCGTGAACACGTTCCTCGATCCGAAGGGGTCTCCCACCGCTCAGCCGCCGGAAGTCATTCGCGCGACGAAGCAGGAGAAAGACTACGCGATCACCGCGCGGGACGCCTTTTGGACGCGCAACGAAGCCACCGCGACGGCCGCCCTCGACGCCATTCGGCGCGCCGCCCTCGACGGCGGCAACGTCTTCGTAGAGCTGATGGAAGCGTGCAAGGTCTGCACGCTCGGTCAGCTCTCCGCCGCGCTCTACCAGGTCGGCGGCCAGTATCGACGCAACATGTGAGCAGGATGAAGTCGGCGATGATGTTCCCTCCCGTCACTCCCGCCCAATGGCGAGCCCATGTCGAGAAAGAGCTCGCGGGCGTCCCCTTCGAGAAAGCGCTCGTCGCGCGCACGGCCGAGGGGCTAGCGCTCGCGCCTCTCTATACCGAGGCGCCTGCGGGGCTCGTACGCGCCACCCCCGCGGGGCCGTTTCGCATTTGCATGCATCATGCACGCGGATCGAGCCCCGAGGCGATCGCGACCGACCTCACAGCCGGCGCCGATGCGCTGTGGCTCGAGGCGCCCACCTCGGAGAACGTATCGGACGCGTTCCTGATCCTCGGCCCGGACGCTATCGACCTCGCGTCGCTCAACGGCCGTACCCAGGGGTTCATTCTCGCGCGAGACCCGCTCGCGCGGCGTGCACGGGGTGAAGCACCGTTCGAGACGTTGCAGGACGAGCTGTCGAGCGTCGCCGCCGATGCGATGCGCTTGGGGCCGGTGGGGACAGGCTCTCTGCTTTCGACGCTCGCGTACCACGATGCGGGGGCCGAGGCGGCGGACGAGATC
>JANXMC010000390.1 GCA_025354825.1 Myxococcales bacterium | reverse complement strand
TCGTAGACGACGATCGTCTTCGAGATCTGTTTCCCGACGCCGTAGGCGAGCGCGGCGGCGGTGGGCTCGTTGATGATGCGCAGCACCTCGATGCCGGCGATTTGCCCGGCATCGCGTGTGGCCTGCCGCTGGTTGTCGTTGAAATAGGCGGGGACGGTGATGACCGCCTTGGTCACAGGCTCCTTCAGGTGTGTCTCGGCGGCCATTTTCAGCTCGATGAGGAGCATCGCGCTTAGCTCGGGGAGCGAATAGGTCTCGCCGCGAAGCTCGACGCGCACGTCGCCGTGGGGCCCTTCGACGAGCGTGCAGCTCGACGCCGCCTGCGTCGACACCACCTCGTCCGACCCCCACTTTCGGCCAATGAGCCGCTTGATGGCGATGGCCGTGTGCTCGGCGTTGGTGACCGCCTGCCGCTTCGCGGCGTGGCCTACGACGCGTTGCCCCGCCGCGGTAATCGCCACGACCGAAGGCGTCGTCATGTATCCGCGATTGGGAATGACGATGGGCGAGCCGTCTACGACGGTCGCAATACAGCAAGTCGTCGTTCCGAGATCGATCCCAATGACCGCGCCACTCGCCATTGCCGTTAGACTATCAGGGTATGCCGATCTGTTTCGCCTCCGCATTTTCGGGGTCGAGGCTCAAAGCTTCGGCCTTGTGACGCCGCGCATCTTCCTTCTTCCCGAGGCCAAGGCTAACCCGCGCAAGAAGGGCGTGGGCCGCGGCTGCCTCCTTCGGCGCAGGCTTGCAGGCGAGCGCGCTTTCCAGCTCGAAAAGCGCACCTGCGTGGTCGCCCCGCTCCTCCAGAGCGCGCCCATAAAGCGTATGTGTGACCGAAGAGAGGACATCCACATAGATGGCCGACTCGCCCGCCCGTGCGGCCTCGTCCCACAGCTTCGCGTCGACGAGACGCTCCAAGAGCATTCGCCAGACGTGGCGGTCGTGTTGCTCGAGCGGGGCGAGCTTACGGAGAATCCCTAAGGCGTCGGCGTCGCGCTTCTCTTCTTTCGCCAAATCGAAAAGCCCTTTGAGTGGATCCGATTGGCCAGGGTCGAACGCATAGGCCGCTTCGAGCGCAACGCGCATGGCGCGCTTGTCTTTTCGAGCGTCGGCCACGTCTGCCAGAGCCATCTGAAGCGAATAGCCGTCGCCGCCGCCTTTGCGCAGCGCCTCGAGATAGCCCGCCTGGGCGGCCGTGTCTTTCTTCGATTCGGCGAGCTTCGACGCGAGATAGTTGGCAGTCTTGTTGGCCGGATCGAGCTTGAGCGCCGCCTCGAGCGCCTTTTCGGCGTCGTCCTTTTTTCGCGCACGCAAAAGCGAATAGGCGAGGTCGGCTTGGGCCGTCGCGTCGTTCGGTTTGGTCGCCGCGTTCGCTTTGGCGACGTCGAGAGGCTTGGGCCGCTCGTCGAAAATGAATTGGCCTTTGTAGCGCGTGAGCCGCGCCATGGCCCACGCGCGAAAGCGTTTGTCGTATTCGCTCGCCGACACGCCGAACGCGCGCTGTAGGACGTCGGGCGTACGCACCCCTTCGCCCCACAGCTTGAGCGCCTGGACGATGCGCGGCATACCGAACTCGGTCGCCGTGAAGACCAACATTTGGCTCGACGCGTAGTAGGCGACGGTGACGTCGAGGCCGTCCGACGCGTGGGTGAACGCGCGGTTCATGTCGACGGCCGACGGGAGCTTGTTGCCCTCGAGCGCCTGGTAAAGCTGCGGATCGAGCTCGCGCTGCCACTCGGGGCGTCGCGCGATCGTCTCGTATTCGCTCAAGCCCTCGGTGAACCAGCGCGGCACGTGGTTCTTCGAGAGCTGAATGGCAAATACGTGTCCAAGCTCGTGCCAGACGACGTTGCCCCAGTTGAACGGTTCGCTCTTCGGGCTCATCGCGGCGACAACGCGCCCGAAGCAGACCCCCTGAATGCCGATGTTCGGCAGGCCGCTCGTGCGCACGCTGAACTGTTCACGATTGCTATAAAGCTCGACCTGCACCGGCACCGTGGGGACGAAGCCGTAGCGCGCCTTCATCGAGGCGAACGCGTTCCCCAAGAAGCGCGGCACGTACCGCTCTAGGACGACGCGCTCGTCTTTGGGATAGCGCACATCGAAGACCGGGCTCTTCAACGTCTCGTACTGATTGGCAATCGCCTGCTCGTACAAATTGAGCGTATTGAAAACGCGAACGTTGTAGCGGTCCTTCGACCAAGCCCGTTTCAACGAAGCGAGACCCGACGCCTCGTCGCCGGCGCGCATCTGCGTGAGCCCCAGCTGCGCCCACGCTTTTGCGTCTTCCCCGTCGAGGGCCACGGCCTCTTTCATCATCGCGACGATGTCGTCGTAGCGGTGCTCCCACTCGGCGAACTCGCCGACGATTCCGTACAAAGCCGAATACTCGGCATTGCGTGCGAACGTCTCCCGTTTGGCCTTCTCGAACCCGGCTTTGTCGTCGTTCAAAAAGCGCGTCGCCGCGCGCATGCTCAAAAGCTCGAGGTGATTCGGGTTCACGGCGAGGCCCGCGTCGATGGCGGAGTCCGCCGCGGCGATATCCAAGTCACGCAGCGCGAGCCCTGCGCGCACTGCGAAGGCGCCCGTGTGCTTCGGGTTCTGCGCGAGAGCCTCTTTCACGAGCTCCTCGGCGGCGTCGAAGTCGAGCGCCTCGTCGAGCTTCACGCGGGCCATTTGAACGAGAACGTCGGCGTCCTTCGGGGCAATCTCGAGAGCCTCGCGGAGCACCTCTTCGGCGTGGCCCGGATCGTACTTGTCGAGAAACAGCTCGGCGCGAAATCGGAGTGTCTCGAGGCGCTTCTTGTCGACCCGCTCGCTCTTGTTGAAAAGCTGGTTGGCGTCTTTGGGGGAGCGAAGCAGGTGCGCCGCGCGCGCCGCGATCGCGAGCCCTTCGGCGTCGGATTCGGCGATCTTGTCGTCGTTGTACTCCTCGATGATTTTCATCAACGGCTCGTCGGCATCGCGCCGCTTGCCGGTCGCTATTCGGTAATCGCCCAAGAGAAGCCGCACGCGGCGAAGCGACGCCGGAGGCGCGTTGGTGGCGTGGCTCTCGGTTTCCAGCGCACGAATCGCGTCTTGCGTTTTCCCCTGCGCAAAGAGGATTTCTGCCTTCAGTGCCGCCGCCAACGTCTTGTCGGTCACGCCCGCGAGCGCGCGCTCGGCGTCGGCGAAACGCCCGTGCGCAAGGTGATCGCGAACCGCCTCGACACCTTTGAATGGAGCTGCGACCGCGTCGACGCTCGCCGCAGCGTTCGGCGAGCTCGTCTGCGCAAGGGTAGTGCGAGGTGCGATGGCCACGACTCCGAAAACGCCGGCGGTCGCGGCGGTCGCGGCGGCGGTGGCGGTCGCGGCGGCGGTGGCGGTGGCGGAGGCGGTGGCAGACAGCCGAACCAGCATTGCCGTGACGATGCGACGTGTCGAGACTCGGCTACGCGGGTGAGCGTTCGCGTGTGCAATCAGGCGACTCATCGCAAAAGCGTAGCGCGGTGTAGACGCATCCGGCGACCGCCGTCTTGCCAACCCGTACGAAGCGAGGGACCCTACGTTGTTACGCAGACGTTTCGGGGAACGGACGCGAGGGCCGGCCTAACAATACCGCCGGACGACGCCACAGGAAGAACGAGCCAAAGAGGATGTCGAGAGCACGGGAGTCGGGTTTTACGTTGATCGAGCTGATGATCGTGGTGGCGATCGTCGGAGTCCTCGCAGTCTTGGCGATCTACGGAGTGCGTCGCTACGTGGCGAACGCGAAGGGCGCCGAGGCTCGCGCCGTCGTCGGGCAAATCGGGAAAGCGGCTATTGCGCAATACGAGGCCGAGACGAGCGACACGGGTGTCGTGCCTCTTGGAGTCGACTCGATCGCGACGAGCCACAAGCTCTGCGACAATTCGACCTTCGTGCCGGGCTCGGTCGCCCAAGTGTCGAATAGAAAGTACCAGTCGGCCAACACCGATTGGACCGGCGACCGAGGCGTCGGTTGGGTCTGTCTCAAATTCAATATGGATAATCCGCAGTACTTTCAATACAAGTACACGGCGCAAAACCTCGCGAACTCTTCGACCGGCGCGTTCGTCGCCAATGCGTTCGGCGATCTGAACGGCGACGGAGTCACCTCGGTCTTCGCGCTCTCGGGCGGCGTTTCTTCGGGCCAAGCGCGCCTCGCGCCTTCAATGGCGGAGACCGCACCCGAAGAGTGAGCTACACGGGGTCGATTCGAGCTTCGTCCGCGTGGGGGACGACGACGCCTGTTTCGGTATCCATGATGAGCCCCATTTCGACGGCGTCTTCGCCATCGGAGTAATAGGCACGACGAAGGCCCATGGCGAAGAACGTGAGCCGTCGATAGAGGGCAATCGCCGCCGCGTTCGAGCGCCGCACCTCCAGAAGCACGAGGCGCCCCTTGTGAGCGCGCGCGAAGTCGATTGCGTGCTCCATGAGGCGAAGGGCGATGCCCCGGCGACGGTGGTCGGGGTGCGTGGCGACGTTGAGGACGTGAAGCTCGTCGGCGACGTGCCACGCCAGGAGGAACGCCAGGGCGCGCCCCGCACCGTCGGCCTGTCGCGCCACGGCCTCTCGCGCCACCCAGAGCCGAGCCCACGGTCGGGCGAGCTCTTCGCGGAGCTGCGACTCGGTGGCGCGGCCGGCGTCCGTCGCGTTCTCACCGCCACGACCGCTCGAAGCGGCGTGGGGTGGGAACGCGGTCGCCTGGAGCGCCGCGACCTCGGCCAAGTCGGCCTCAGTCATGGTGTCGATGATTACACTGCCGCTCGTCATGCGACGACGAGCCTAGTCCAATCGATGCGCGCGACGCGGTCGAGGTCCTAGGCGACCTCACATACGCGAGCCGGACGGCGACGACGGGCGCGCGGGGCGCTCGCTCGGTCTGCCATCGGAGCGCAAAAGCGAGCGGATGCGCGGCGCGAGAGCGTCTACGTCGATGGCGAGGCGGAGCGATCCGTCGCCGCGCACGACGGCGCCGGCGAAGGGGCCGATGCCTGCGACCAGCGGCGAGAGCGGACGCACGAGGACCTCTTCGGTCGTCCCCACCGCGTCGACGCCGAGGGGGAGAACCTGGGATCGATCGTCGTCGCCGAAGACTTCGATCTCGAGGGCGTAGGCAGGCTTGGGCGCAGCGCACGACTCGAGGCACGCCGCGAGGTGGGGCGGCCTGTCGGCGCCGTCGTCGTGAATGTGAACGACGCGTATCGGCGACGCGGGCATGGCGTAGGTCTCGCCCGCGGCTTCGACCCACAGGACGCGCGCGAGACCGCTCTCGACAGGCACGTCGATGCGCGCCGAGAACCCCTCGCCAAGGCGGCTCGAGAGGCGAATCGACCCGCCGAGGCGCTGCACCGTGCTTCGCGTGATGTCGAGGCCGATGCCCCGGCCGGCGAGAAGGGAAATCCCCTCGTGGGTCGAAAATCCAGGCAAAAACAGCAGCGACAAGAGCGTGTCGTCGTCTGCGGCGTCGGCCATCTCGGGCGCCACCACGCCGGCGAGCACCGCGCGACGTCGCACGTCGGCGCCATCGACGCCGGCGCCGTCGTCTTGAATGAAGATGCTCAATCGGTTTTGCGCGCGGCGGCCCGAGATCGAGATCGTGCCCGTCGCCGGCTTGCCCGCGGCGATGCGCTCGGCGGGCGACTCGATGCCGTGGGCGACGGCGTTGCGAACGAGCTGAAGGCAGGGGTCGACAAGCTGCTCGGCGAGTCTACGGTCGATCGTTTCGTCGGCGCGCTTCACACGGACGATGACGGCGCGATCGATGCGGCGCGCCTCGGACTCGATGGCCGTGGTGAGGCGCGCGAAGACGCGACCGAGCGTCGTGAGGCGCATCGCGGACAGGTTGCGCTTCGCATCGGTCACAGACTCGCGAAGCACCAGATCGTGCGCGCGGAGCATGGCGACGGCGCCGTCGAGATCGTCGGCGATCTCGCCGAGCTTGGTCGTTGTCGCCTCGATACGGCGAAGAGCCGCCGCGGGGGCGCCCCACGGGCGCGGCGGGCCTATGAGACGGAGCGCTTCTCCAAGCTGACCGCGCAGCTTGCGGAGACTCTGCGCCTTCGCGCGGCCGCCTTCGATGCGCACGCCCAGCTGCTCGCGCACGAGCCCTATCGACTCGAACCCGTCGAGCAGACGATCGACCGACGCGGCGGCGACACGAATCGTCGCCTCGTTCGACGGGCCGCGCGACTCGTCGCCGTCGGGGCGTGCCGAAAGGCGAGCGGAGAGCGGCGCCGTGCTTCCGCGTTTGCGCGCGGCGGCGACGCGAAGGGTTTGAAGGGCGGTGTCGGGGTCGTCCAAAAGCCCGCCGAGCACAGCGCGCCAGCGGGCGATCTCTTGAAGCGCGAGGGCCGCGTCCTCGCGCGTGCGTGCGCGCGTGAGGCGCTCTTCGAGGCCGTGGCAGAACCACGCCATCGGCTCGTCGCCCACGGCGCTGGCCGCACCCTTCAACGTATGGACATGCCGAAAGGCGATGGTCGCCGCCTCGATGGGCTCGCCTTGGAGGCCCAAGATTTCGTCGAGGGCGCCGAGCCTGTCGGCGACGTCGGCGACGTAGTGGGAGCGAAGCAGCGGGTCGATGCGCGTGGGAATGAGCCCGCCCGGCGGCTCGGGCCATTCGGCGACCACGGCCGACTCGCCCGCCGCGAGGCGCGCGATGGCGACGCGGACGATCTCCGCGGCCTCGCGTACCGCGTCGATAGCGCCTTCGCGAATGCGCCGCTCCGTGCGCTCGACGGCGGCCGCGAGCTCCTTTTCGCCCGCGAGACCGGCCGAGCCCTTGAGCGCGTGAACTGCGCGGCGCGCCGCTTCCATGTCCGGCACGCGCGTGGCCAGCGTCTCGAGGTGGCGTGTGAGCTCGAGGATCAGGAGCCGCGTGAGCTCGGGGTCGCGCTCGCTCACGGCCGCGAATCGCGCGAGCTATCGGGGCCGAGGCCGCCCGTCCCCTCGCCGCCGACGTCGTCGTCGTCTTCCGCGAGAAGGCGCGCGAGAGGGTCGAGCACCGGCCGAAGCGCGCCCACGAGCAGCCCCCGCGGGACTTTGCCACTCAGCGTTCCGAGGGCCGTCACGAGGGCCCGCGCATGCTCCGCCGCTTCGGCCACGGCCTTCACGGTTTCGGGATCGCTCCCTGTCGACTTGCGGAGCTTCTCGCTCAGGTCGCCGAGCGCCTTCTCGACATCGGCCGTGGCGCCTGCCGTGCGCGCGGCCTCTTGCGCGACATCTCCCGAGGCGTCGCGCGCTTGCCCGAGTTGCGAATGCAGCTGCGACAGCTCGGTTCCGAGATCGCCCAACGCCGTCGACAGCTCGCGCGACGTCTCGCTCCCGCGCGTTGCGTAGGCGCGCACCTCGTCGGCCACGAGGAGCAGCGCGCGCCCTGCATTTTCCCCGAGGCGCGCCCCTTCGAGCCCCGCGTTGAGGCCGACGAGGCCGAGCCTCTCGAAGCCGTCGACGACGCGCCCCGCGGCGGATGCGAGCTCTTGTGCGCGACCCGAGACGAGGCGCATGCGATCGGCCGCGGCATCGACGGAGCCACGCTGCTTCGCGATGCTCGACGCCAGGCGCGCGGCGGCCTCGCTCGAATCGCGCGCCCGCGACGACGCACGCTCGTGGGCGAGCCACACAGCGTTCTCGTCGGCCCCACGGCTGCCCACGGAGTCTTTCGCAGAGCGCGCCGTGCGCCGGAGAAGGCTCAAGAACCGCGGCTTCGATTTTTCGGAAGGCATATGGAAAACCCTAGGTTCGGGGCGAGGAGCCAGACGGCGGCGGAAGCGCGACGCCGAGGCTCGCGCGGGCGCCCTGAAGGCGCGCATATAGCTCGGCGACGTCGAAGGTTTTCACGATGGTGCCGTCGTCGAGGAGAACGTCGGTGAGGTCGTCGCTCCCCCCATCGGCAACGTTGTCGGGGACGTCGACGCCGAGGTCGAGGCGCGCGCACGCGAACGTCCCCGACGCGACGATGTCGAGCCCCACGAGGCCGATGCGCTCGCCGCCGCACTGGCAGACGAGGAGCGCGGGGGATGCGAGCGACGGCGGCGCGGCGTGGGCGGATTCGGCGACGACCGTGATGATCGGAATGAGCGCTCCTTCGAACAGCGCGATGCCGAGGAGGTCTGCCGGCGCGCCCGCGAGGCGGGCAATCTTAGGTCGTTCGGCGACCTTCACGGCCACCGTCGCGGGCACGAAGGCGGGCGTGCCGTCGATTCGAACGAGCACGCCCCCGCGACGCGCCACGGTCATGGGGTGGCGGGCCGCCGCCGGACGAGGCGCGCCTCGAGGAGCTGGTAGAGGATCTTCGAGGCGTCGAAGCTCGACATGTGGCTCGCCGCAATGAGCTCGCGCACGGTTCGTTCGCCGTCGACCATGTCGAGCATCGCTATTTCGGCCTTCGTGAGCGGCGTTTCCGACGCGGCGTCGAGGGCGCTCATGGCGACGCGGTCGGGCTGCAAAACGGCGTCGAAGTTGTCGATGCGCGATTCGATGAGCCGCCATTCGTCGACGCGACGGAACCCCTCCATCACCACGTGAGCTACGGGGAGTCCGAGCTTCGGCGTCGCCGCGTGGGTGCGCGCGCTGATGGGGCCGCCGCTGCTCGACACCGCGGGCTCTTTGCGGAATTCGAAGCGGCCGCGCTGCCAGCGGAGAACCTCGTACGTGAGCTCGCTCGACTGCCGCGCGAGCGCCTCGCGAAGATGCGATTCGCTCACATAGCCGCCGCGCATGAGCACATCGCCGAGGAGCGGCGGCGTGCTCGGAAGGCCCGTGTACGAATCGCGCTGCGCGGTCGCCGGCGGCGGCTGCGTCTCTTCGTCCTGCGACGACAGGTCGACGGCGACCGGCGCGACCGGCGCGATCGGCGCGATCGGCGCAAGCGTCACCTTCGACGACGACGACGGCGGCACGGACGTCACGCGCGACGACGAGATCGGCGACGACGACGGAGGCGCGGCCAACGCGGGGGGCGGCACGCTCGCGCGGCTCCCCTGCCGCCCGACGCGCGCCGCGATCTCCGCCTGACGCGCGAGAACCTCGGTGAGCTGGGCCGGCGTGATGAGCCCCTGCTCGACGAAGAAGCGGCCGAGGCGAAACTCGTCGCCGGCGTTCTCGGACACGACGAAGTCGATGAGCCCCGCGTTCATCGCGATGGTCACTTCGCTCTTCGCGTTCGAGACCACCAAGAGGCCTGTTTTCTGCTCGATCTGCAGCAGTTGAAGCACGGCGCCAATGGGAATGATCGCGAGGTCGCCGCTGAGAACGAGCTTCCCCTTGCCACCGAAGTCGAGCGCCTGGGCGCCGTACGCGAGGGCACGCATCGCGTCCGTCGACACGTGGGCCACGAGCGCCGACGCCAGGGCGCGCTCGCTCGCGCTCTCGGCCGCGACGCCGGGGAGCTGCGCGATCGCCGGCGCGATCGCCTCGGCGATCTGCCTCGCGAGATCGGCCGCGGCCGTCGCCACGCGCACATCGACGTCGGCCGTCGGCGTCGCCTGCTCGCGGGCGCCGCCGCCGTCGCTGTCGGGCTCGTCGTCGGGGAGCGCGGTGACGGAGGGGACGAGGCGCCCCGCGCGCAGCCGACGCATCGCGTGCTCGATGACGGCGACGAGCGCCTGCGCGTCGAACGGCTTCGTGATGGCGTCGATGGCGCCGGTCTGCTGAACGAACTGCTCGCGAATCTTGTCGGTGCGCGCGCTCATCAGCACGACGGGCGTCGACGCGTTCTCTTCACGGTCACGCAGCGCGCGGCAGAACTGGAAGCCGTTCATGCGCGGCATGACGAAGTCGACGAGGACGATGTCGAAGTCGGGCTCGAGCGCGAGGATGTCGAGGGCCCGCTGGCCGTCTGCGGCGGTGACCGCGTCGTACCCATGGCGCTCGAGGATCGAGCTCACGACCTTGCGGATCGTGGGGCTGTCGTCGACGACAAGGACGCGCGTTTTCATCCAACGTGAACAATATGGCAAGCTCCCGCCCCACGGGCAGCGCGTTTTTGGCTATGGAGCATTTCCTTTGAACCTCCTCATTTCCGGCGGAACGGTCGTCACCTGCGACGGCGACGACCGCGTCATCGACGGCGACGTCCTCGTATCGGGCGACCGCATCGCGGCTTTGCTGCCCGGCGGCGTGGCCAAGCATGGGTACGACGCGGCCTCGCCCACGCGTGTCCTCGACGCCCGCGGCTGCGCGGTGATCCCGGGGTTCGTCCAGGCCCACGTGCATCTTTGCCAGGTGCTCTTTCGCGGCATGGCCGACGACATGCACCTGCTCGAGTGGCTCAAACGGCGCATTTGGCCCCTCGAAGCGGCCCACGACGAAGCCTCGCTGCGGGCGAGCGCCGAGCTCGGCTTGGCCGAGATGATGCGCGCGGGGACGACGACGATCCTCGATATGGGGACGACCCACGGCCACGACGCAGTGATGGATGCGTGCCTGCGAAGCGGCATCCGCGCCGTCAGCGGGAAGACGATGATGGACCTCGGCGAGGGCGTGCCGAAAGGGCTTCGCGAGTCGACGAAAGCTAGCCTCGACGAGAGCGTGCGCCTCGCGAAAACCTGGAGCGGAAAAGGGAACGGCCGCATTCACTACGGCTTCGCACCACGCTTCATTCTGTCGTGCTCGGAGAAGCTCATTCGAGGCGCCGTAGAGCGCGCGCAGGCCATCGACGCCATCGTCCACACGCACGCAGCCGAGCATCCGGGTGAGGTCGAAGCGGTGCGCGCCATGCTCGGCGACGGCGACATCGAGGTGCTGCGATCGTGGGGCGTCAAAGGTCCGCGCACGGTCCTCGCTCACGGCGTGCAGCTCACCGACGATCAAGCGCGGATGGTCGCGGCGGATAAAACACGCATCGTCCACTGCCCTTCGGCGAACCTAAAGCTCGGCTCGGGCATCGCGCGAATCGCCGAGCTCGACGCGATGGGCGTGATTCTCGCGATGGGAGCCGACGGCGCGCCTTGCAACAACAACCTCGATCCGTGGATGGAGCTTCGTCACGCCGCGCTCCTCGCGAAAATCCGCACGGGCGTGACGACGCTGCCGGCGAAGCGCGCGCTTCGTCTCGCCACCGCAGACGGCGCGCGCGCGCTAGGTCTCGAGAAGATCACGGGCTCTCTCGAAGTCGGCAAGCGGGCCGATCTGGTCGTCGTGCGCCTCGACGATCTCCACACCGAACCGGGCGGCGACGTCTTCTCGCGCCTCGTTTACGGCTGCCAATCGCGCGACGTGCGCCACGTGCTGGTCGACGGGCGCGTCGTCGTGAAAAACGGCGAGCACCAGACGTTCGACACCGAGGCCGTCCTCGCGCGGTCGCGCGTGCAGGCGAAGAAGCTCGTCGCCCGCGCCAAGATTACGTAGCGCGGGCGAGGGCGTTTCAAGGGATCGAAACGGGGCGCGCCTCGGCGTCCTCGATTTGCGCGAGAGCCACCGCGAGGGCGTCTTTCGCACGCTCGAGGGACCCCTTGTCCGACTCCCACTTCGCGAAGGCGTGATCGCCGCGCCGCGTCTCGGACGACAGGCGACTGCGCGTGTCGTCGAGATCGCCCCGCAGCCCCGACCCTTCGACTTCGAGCGCCGCGATGCGGTCGCGCGCACGACCGAGCTCGCGCTCGAGACCGTCGCGCGAGTCGGTCATCTGGCGCAGCTTCTCGGTAAGCTCCGAGATCTCTTGCGCGCTCTTCGCGTCGCCGTCGCGCTTCGCGTCGTTGAGATCCGACAGCTCGCCACGCACCGTGAGCAAATCGGTCTCGAGCTCGGAGATGCGCTGATCGGCGTCCCCCTTCTGCGCTTCGGCGACCGACTTCGCGTCGGCAAGCTCCCGCGCCGACTTCGACTCGAGGGCCGAAATGCGGAGATCGCGATCCTGCTCGAGGCGCAGGATATGAGCGTCGCGATCTTGCTCCAGGGCCGCGATTTTCTCGTCGCGATCCTTCTCGAGGGTCGCGATGCGGTTGTCGCGATCGGCCTCGAGATCGGCAATCGCCGCCGCGCGATCCCGTGCCGCCGAGGCGAGCCGCTCGTCGCGCTCTTCTTCGGTCGCCGCGAGCTTCGCATTCGTCTCGGCGGTGAGCGCCGCCACCTTGTCGTCGCGATCCTTCTGCGCCGCGGCGACGGCTTCGGCGCCTTCGCGCTTCGTGGTCTCGAGCTCCGACGCCGCCGACGCGAGCTGCGACGCGCGCAGCGCTTCGGCCGCACCGAGCTCGTTTTTGAGCTTCGATTCTGCGGTCGCGAGCTCCTTCGCGAGCTTCGCGGCCGACTCGGCGCGCAGCTCGGACTCGCGCTCGGCGAGCGCTTCGGCCTTGTCGTTCGCGGCCGCTTCTCGCGCTTCGTTCGCGGCCTTCTCGAGGTCGGCCACGCGACGCGCTTCGGCCTCTTCGAGAAGCGCCGTCTTCTCGGTCTCGAACCTCTCGAGCGCGAGGACCATGTCGGCCTCGGCCTCGTCGAGCGCCACGGCCTGCCGCGCCGCGGCCGCCGTCAACGCCCCCGCATGCTCCTCGCGAAGCACGGTCTCGCGGGCCTCGCGCGCGGCGAGCTCCGAATCGTGGCGGGCACGCAGCTCGCTCAGCTCGCGTTGGCGTGACTCGATCTCGTTCTGCGACCGCGTGAGGCGGTTTTTGAAGTCTTCGCTCGCCTTCTTCGCCTGATCTTTGTCGGCGGTGACGACGTCGATTTTGTCCCTCGCGTCGGCGAGCTCACGCTCCGCCGCGAGCACCTTGTCGTCGAGATCGGAGCCCGTGCGCTCGAGAGCCAAGACCTTGTCTCGCTCCTCGACAATCTCGCGATCCTTGCGACCGATCGCCTCCTTCAGGGAGAGGATCTCTTTGTCCTTCTTGTTGCTCGCCTCGCGCAGGTCCAAGAACTCGCGGCTCGACACGCCGCCGCCCACCTTCGAGGCCGTCGCGAGCTTCGCGCGAAGGTCGTCGATGTCGCGCTGCATCCGCTGCGATTCGGCGTCGGACTTCGAGCCGCGCGCCATGTCGTGCTGAAGGCGCGAGTGCTCATCGCGAAGCGCCGAGAGGTCACGCTCGACTTCTTGCGCCCTCGCGCGGGCGCGCTCGACTTCGCCCTTTAGGCGGTCGATCTCGATCTGCTCGGCGCCCGTGGGGCGCGGTGCGAGCGACATGAGACCGGTCGACGGGATGATGGGCGGAATCGACGGCGACGCACGACGCGCGTTCTCCGACGGGCGCGGCGGCGCCGAGGGGGGCGACGACCACCCGCTCGCTACGGGCGCGGTCGACTCGATATACGGCGTTATCTGAGGTGCGATGGGCGCGGGTGGCATGGCCGGAATCGGCGGCGGCACCGAGCCGTTCGACCGCTTCATCATCGTAGGCTCGTCGGACATCGACGCCATCGCCGGCGTGCCCGTGAGCCTTCCGAATGCGGCGTCGGCAAAGGCGTCCATCTCCGGATCGCCCACGACCTCGCGCCTGGGCGACGAGGCCGGCTTCTGGTTTTGGAAGACAGGCGGGCGCTGGGCGATCTGTGTCCCTTCGTCCTCGAGCTCGACGCTCTCGGCGATGTCGTCGTCGATGACGATCGCGTCGCCGTCGACGGGGCCGCCGGCGTGGGTCGCGTCGACCTCCATCGTCACGAAGGCCTGAATGTGCTGGAGCAGCTCACCGAACGCGATCGGCTTGTGAACGTAGTCTTCGGCGCGCGTTCGGAGCTTTCGGTGCTGCTCGAACGTCTCCTCGCTCGACTCGCTCGACATGATGATGAGCGGCACGTCTTTGAGCGACGCGTCTTTCTTCAGCTTGTTGCAGACCGAGAAGCCGTTCATCCGCGGCAGCTCGATCGACAGCAAGATCAGATCGGGCCTGTCGGCTGCGGCTTGCTGCAGCCCAACGTTGCCGTCGTCGACGACCTGCGTGATGCAGCCGAGCTTTCCGAGCTCGTTTCGAAGCTCACCGGCGAAAGCGGCGTCGCTCT
>JANXMC010000389.1 GCA_025354825.1 Myxococcales bacterium | reverse complement strand
GCGGTGAGGGTGATGGCGAGGAGGTAGAGGGGTCGCATAGGTATTTCTGGCATAGTACCGCACGATGCTGCGCGCGACGCCCATTCGTAGGTCTCTCGACTGGGGGAGCTTCGCGCCGCTCCGACTGCGCGCACGCGCGATCGCAGAAGGTGCGTACGCGGGTGCTCACCGCAGCGCGCGGCGCGGCGCGGGCGTCGAGTTCGGGGGCCACCGCGAGTACACACCTGGCGACGACCTTCGCTGGCTCGATCGGCGCTCGCTCTTGCTGCACGAGAGACTTCTCGTGAGACAGTTCGAAACCGAGACCGACCGCGCGCTTCGCATCGTCGTCGATGGCACCGCGTCGATGGGCTACCGCGGCGCAACGGCGCCCGGGGCGAAGCTCGCGTTCGCCGCGCTCGTCGCCGCCGCGCTCACGCGCATCGCGATTTTGGGCGGCGATCCTGTCGGCCTCACGTTCATCGGCGGCGCAGACGGCGTTCGCTCGCTCCCTCGCCAAGGCGGGCGCGAACAGTTCGAGCGCGTCGTCGGCGCCCTCGAAGGAGTCGACGCGGGCGGCGATGCGCGCATCGACGGCGCGGTGCTCGACAACGCCCTCGCGGCCCTCGCGCGCGGTGCACGACGGGGCAGCATCATCGTCGTCTTGAGCGACTTGCTCGATTTGCCAGACCACGCGATGGATCGCATCTCGGCCCTCGGCGGCGCGGGGCGCATCGTGGTCGTCGTGCAGGTGCTCGACCCCGACGAAGCGTCGTTCCCCTTCGACGGCAGCGTGCGCTTGCGTGCGATGGAAGGCGGCGGCGTGGTCGAAACCGATGCGTCGGAGGTGCGCGCGCGCTACCTCGAAGCGCTCGAGCGGCTCCACGATGCGTGGGCGGCTGCGATGACGCGACGCGGAGGACGGTTCATGAGGTGCGTGACAACCGACGATCCGGTGCGGGTCGTGAGGCAGATCGTGGAGAGGGTGCGATGACGACGGTTGCAGTCCTCGGGTACGGGCGCTTCGGCGCCGCGCTTTGCTCCCTCTTGATCGACGCTGGCGTCACCGTGCGCGCTTACGACGTCTTCGCCGACGTGCCCGATGCGCTGCGCGCGGAGACCCACGAAGCTCTCGTCGCCAACGCCGACGTCGTCGTCGTCGCCGTACCCGTTCCCGTGGTGTCGGACGCGCTTCGAAAGCTCCGCCCGTTCCTCACGCCGAGCATGCTGGTGATGGACGTCTGCAGCGTAAAGGTGAAGCCCGAGCAGGCGCTGCAAAAGCTCCTCGGCGAGGAGATCCCGTGGGTCGCGACCCACCCGCTCTTCGGCCCGACGAGCCTCGCGCTGGCCGAGCGCCCGCTGCGCGTCGTCGTCTGCCCGAACACCGTGCACCCCGACGCGGCGCCCCGCGCACGTGCGCTTTACGAGCGCATCGGCTGCCAAATCTTGGATCAAGATTCCCACGCTCACGACCGCGCGATGGCCGAGACCCACGCGATCGCGTTCTTCGTCGCGAAGGGGATGCTCGACGCCGCGGTGGGGATGAACGTCCCCTACGCGCCGCCGTCGTTTCAAGCGATTGCGCGCACAGTCGATGTGGTGCGATCCGACGCAGGCCACCTTTTTACGGCGATCCAGCGTGATAACCCCTACGCGGCCGGCGCGCGCAAGCGGCTCCTCGAGGCGATGGAGGCGGTCGACGAGACGCTCGACGCGCTCGAAGAGGAGCCGCACCACACGCCCAGCGAGCGTGAGATCAAGATCCTCGCCATTCCCGATTTGGGGACGCAGTCGCCTGCGCTCCTCGAAACACGCCAGCTCATCGACGAAGTCGACCGCGAGCTCGTGTCGCTCCTCGCGCGACGGGGTGAGCTCGCGCGGCGTGCGGGCAAGGCGAAGGCTGTCCTCGGCAAAGGTGTTCACGATCCGGCGCGCGAAACGGCAATGCTCGAAGAGCGGCGCGTGTGGGCGCAAGAGAACGGCCTCGACGGCGAAGGTGCGGTCGATGTCTTTCGCGCCATCGTGAGGTTCTCGCGGCGCCTGCAAGGGGAAGACGGAGGCGCTCCGTAGTGAGCTTCGTCTACGCGCTCGCCCTCGGGGTCGGGTTCCTCGTCGCGGCGCCCTACCTGGCGCACCGCCTAAGGCGAAAGCGCGCGGACGAACGCGAGTTCGCAGCGGCGCATCTCGTGCCGCCGGCTCCTCCCACGGCGCGGCGCAAAGCGGCTCTCGAAGACCGCGCGCTCTTCGGCATTCGCGCGCTTGCCGTCGTGGCGTTGGCGCTGCTCGGCGCGTCGCCGCTCATCCGCTGCTCGCGCCTGTCGTTGCAGCGATCGGGCGGCGCGTCGGTGGCGATGGCTATCGTGCTCGACGACTCGATGAGCATGCGCGCCCTCGATGCGAACGCGCGGGGCGAGCGGTTCGACCGCGCGAAGCGGGGCGCCCGCGAGCTTCTCGCGTCGGCTCGCGAAGGGGACGCCGTCGCCGTGGTGCTCGCCGGAACGCCCGCCCGCGTCGCCCTCGCCGCCACCACCGATATCGCCGCGGCGCGCGCGATGCTCGACAGCGCCGTCGCGAGCGACCGCGCGACCGATCTCGACGGCGCCATCGGCATCGCCCGAGCGCTCATCACGCAGCTGCCACAGGTCGATCGCCGCGTCGTGGTGTTGAGCGACCTCGCCGACGGCAACCCCAACGGTCCGCCCATCGGCGACAACAGCCCCATTCCCGTGTGGGTCGCGCTGCCCGAGCTCGCGCAGGTCGCCGTCGACTGCGCGGTGCTAACGGCCGATCGCGCGGGGACGCGCGTGCGTGCGCACGTGCAGTGCACGGCGGCCCCAACGCCCGGGCGCGAGCTGACGATCGCCGCGCGCATCGGCTCGAGCGACACGGTTCTCGCGCGCGCACCGCTGCCGACTGCGACGGAGGGCGACGTCGCGCTCACGCTCGCCGGCGACGCGCCGAACGACCTCGTTGCAAAGCTTACCGGCGTCGATGCCATCGCCGCCGACGACGTCGCGCCCGTCGTCTACGAAACGGGTTCCGGCGCGATTGCCGTGGTGGCCGACACGCAAGACGAGTCGGCGGCGACCGGCGGCGCGCCTGTCGTGGAGCAGGCGCTCTCCGCGCTCAAGGTCGACATCGCCGTTCGCCCCATTCCTCAAGTGCCCGATCGCGCCGAAGATCTCGCGCCGTTCGTGGGCGTCATTTTGGACGACCCGCCCGGGCTCACGCCCGAGCAGCGGCGAGCCCTCGCGGGCTTCTTCGACACCGGCGGCGTCGCGCTCCTCGCCCTCGGGCCTCGCGCCGCTGCGGCCCCCCTTGGCGCCACCTTCGAGCCGATGCTGGGTCACGCGGTCGCGTGGACGCCGTCGGGCGCGCCCACGATCACCGGGGTCGACGCCGCGCGCGCAACGGGCGTTTTCGCCGAGTCGGCGGCGAGCCTGGTCGATCTCGGCGCGCGCGAGCGGGCCGTGCTCGCACCCGACGACCTTGCATCCCTCGAGTCGCAGATCGCCTGGTCCGACGGGCCGCCGCTCATTGGGCGGCGCGCGGTGGGGCGCGGCTCGGTATGGGTGGTCACGCTCCCCTTCGCCGTGGGCGCGAGCGACCTCACGCTGCGCCCGGGATTTCTCACGCTCCTCGACAGCTGGCTCGCCGAGGCGCGCCTGCGAGCGGCACCGCGCCGTGGCGACGTCGGCGCGGCGTGGACCTTCCCCGGCGCGAAGGCCGTGACGATCGAAGGCCCGTCGGGGCCCGTCGCGGTCTCGTTCGACGCTACGCCGCCGCGCGCCGTGCCGCCCGCGATAGGCGCGTACCGCGTGACGGTCGACGGAAAGAGCGAGACCCGGGTTGCCGCGGCGGTCGCGCGCGAGGTCGATTTGCGGCCGCGTACGGCGGCCGCGACCTCCCGCGGCGAAGGCGTGGGGGAGACCCGCGCCTCCGTCGACATTTCGTGGATCATCGCGCTCGTGCTTCTCGGTCTGCTGGCAGGCGAGATGGGGCTGCGCGTCGTCTCGAGCGCGCGCGCCCGCGCGGCGACGTAGCCCTCGCTTCGTGCGTTACGGCTTCGGCAGGAGCACCGACGACGCGCGCTTGGTGAGATCGACCGGCTTGCCGGCGAAGACGTTCCGCTTCAGCACTTCGGTCGACTTGGTCTTCACGTCGAACGAGATCATGTCGACCGTGCCCGCGACCTCGCCCTCGCTGACACCCACGACGTGGCTGTCGCTCGTCACCGCAGGCGCGGCCGGGAAGGCGTCGACGATCGAGTTCAACACCGGCTGCGCCGAATCCCACCCGCGCCACGCACCGCCGGCACGAACAAAGACGTGGGACGCATCCACCCAGAGGAGATCCGTCAGCTCGTCGGTGTTGGTGCTCTTCGGCTGGTAAAGCCACGTCGATGTATGCGCTTTGAGGTCGACCGCTTCGATGCCGCGGCCGATCCGCGCGAGCTTCACGGGCGGCGCATCCGCCGCGGGGCTGTGAGCCGTGCCGGCGGCCGCGCCCGCGTCCGGCGCCTCGACGCCCCAGCAGCCGCGGTGGAGGACGAGGAGGCGGCTGCCCGCCGCGTCGAGGACCATTTTCATCGGGTGGTGGCCGAGCAGCGTGATGGCATGCGGATCGGCCTCTTTGCTGATGACGGCTTCTTCGGCCGTCGTCGGATTGACGCCAACGAGGGTGCCCGTGGAGGTGACGCATGCGCCGAGGCGGTCGGGCTCGGCGCCGCCGACGTCGGCACGGTTGACGTTCTGCAGAAGCAGGTACGCGAGCGACGACGACGGGTCGAACACGGAGCCGACGACATCGACCGTGCCGTCTGCATCGTCGACGGCGAGATGGTCGGACAGATCGAGCGTGGTGCGCTGCTTGAGCGACTCGCCGTCGACCACCTTGAGCAGGTTGGAATCGTTCGCCGCCGCGAGGAGGACACGGCTCGCCGTCGTTTGAAAGACCGTGGGCTTCACGTCGCGCGCGACGACGCCGCCCTTGTCTGCAAGGCTGATCGCGTCCGTACGCTGGCGCGCGGGGTCTTTCGTGTCGAGGACGTGGACCTTCGACGTGCTCTGATCGACCACGTACGTGAAGCCGTCGCCCGCACGGAGGAACGAATTGCCGTCGGCTGGGGAAACCGCCTCGGTGTTCGGATCGGCCTCGGTGACCGGCGCGTCGACGCTTGCGTCGGCGGAGCCGCCGTAGGTCACGACGGCGTAGGTGCCGTCGACGAGGAAGAGCGCGCGCCCCTTGGTCGCGTCGCCCGTCTCTGGCGTCGGCCCGGCGTCGCCTGCGTCGGTCGCGCCGTCGCTGGCGTCGTTGGCGTCGGCTGCAGCGTCCCTGCCGGCGTCGTACGGGAGGATGTCGCCGTCCGTGCACCCCGTCGCCGCAGAGGTCGCCACGAGCACCGTGGCAGTCGCCATGAACGAAAGACCAAGCGCGCCAACAACCGAAAGCGTTCGCATCGAATCTCCAAAGGGAACTAAGTGTGCAAAGCGAGCACTGGGCCCGAATCGACGAACCGCAGGGGCGTAGTTCGTATTCCGCCTGCGCGCCTTTTATGAATCGGCACACGCGTACGTCAAGGCGAAACAAAAAACGTATTTCGCCGACAACACTTTCAATTGCGTGCCGATACCGCGCTTTCGCAGCGCTTGGAGCGACGACCAGAGCAACGTGCTTCGCACCCTCGTGACGTCCCCGGCGAGACCCGGCGGTACGCGATATGAAACGAGCTCCTCGACTTTCAAGCGGTCCCCCCGACCTCCGCCTCTAGTCTGACACGAGTTTCCCGCCCAACTGCGCCGTCGGGGCGACGGCCCCCGGGTTTTACCGCTTGGTCCGGAGGCGATGTGCTGCCAGGTCGCGCCGTTGCTTCAAATTGAGTACAACCGGCGGCCTATGAACCTCGCGGATTGCCTCGGTACCGGGCGTCTTTCTGCCGTTTCCCCGTTCGCGGTCGTGGCCCTCGTCGCTCTCGGCACGGTCGCGCCGACGCTGCTCGTCGGATGCCACGGCGCCGGGCCGTACGGCCATTCGGTCGCATATGCGCCTTCCGTCGACGAAGCAAAGGCTGTCACAGGTGCACGCGAATACGACCCGGTGATGTTCCAGCGCCTGCCCGACGAGTGGCGCGGCAAGCCGGTGACGCTCTTTGGCGTCGTCACGCGGCGCGATTCAGGCCCCGGTGGCGGCGCGGCCCTCACGCTCAGCGTGCGCCGCCTCGAGCCGCGGAACCTTTGCGACAACATGAACGACGAAGACTCGTGCCGCGTGACGGTGAGCGACACGGACTTTGGCGTGATGCACGTCATCGTGCCGTTGCGCGCGGAAGACGACACGGGCGAGCACTCGGCGTCGGCGGGGTCGCTCTTTCGCGTCGTCGGCACCCTCGGCGAAGACGTCGACACGAACGACGGCACGCCGATTCTTCGCGCGACGTTCTACCGGCACTGGCCGCGGAACTTCTACGTGACCAAGGCCGCGTCGCGGAACATGCGGCAATGACAGCGGTCGCGGGCGGGTCGTCGCAAATGGGCTCGCACGCTTCCGAGCCGCTTTTTTTACCGGCCCTCGCCACGGCCCATTCGCACGCGTTTCAGCGCGCCATGCGTGGAGCCGCGCAGCGTCGCGGTCTCGACGCGCGAAGCGACTTCTGGTCGTGGCGCGGCGAGATGTACCGAATTGCCAATTCGCTCACGCCCGAAAGTATTTTCGATATCAGCCTCGTCGCCTTTCGCGAGCTGCGACGCGCCGGCGTTCGCACGGTTGGCGAGTTTCACTACGTCCACCACCAGCCCGGCGGCGCGCCCTACGACGACCGCACGGTCTTGAGCGACGCGGTCATTCGCGCCGCGCGCGCGGCCGGCCTGCGCATCGCGCTCCTTCGCGTCGCGTACCACCGCGCGGGGCCGGGAAAACCCGCAGAGGAAGGGCAACGCCGCTTCTGCGACGACCGCCTCGACGACGTCTTTCGCGACGTCGATACGCTCCGCGCGCGCCACGCGAACGACCCCGGCGTGCGCATCGGAATCGCGCCCCACTCGGTGCGCGCCGTGCCGCCGTCGTGGCTCGCGCCGATTGCCAAATACGCGGCCGACCTCCATATCCCTTTTCACATGCACGTCGCCGAGCAGCCGCGCGAAATCGACGAATGCAAAGCCGAAACGGGCAAACGCCCCATCGAGCTCCTCGCCGACGCCGGCTGCCTGTCGACCCGCTTCGTCGCCGTCCACGCGACGCACCTCGAAGCGCACGAAGCCAAGCTCCTCGGCGACGCCCGCGCCTTCGCGTGCATCTGCCCGACGACCGAGCGCGACCTCGGCGACGGCCTCCCCGACATCACCGCATTGCGAAACGCCGGCGCCCGCCTTTGCACCGGTGTCGACAGCCACGTGATGACCGACCCTATCGAAGAGCTCCGCGCCCTCGAAACCCTCGAACGCCTGCGCACCCTCACGCGCATCACCCACACGCCCCAGGCAGGCACCCTCGCCGAAACCCTCTGGAACGAAGGCTCCATCGAAGGAGCCAACGCCTGCGGCTTCGACGACGCCGGCGGTCAGGTCGTGGTCGACCGCGATCACCCGTCGCTCGCCCTCGTCGCCGAAGCGAACCTCCTCGACGCCATCGTCTTCAGCGCCAGTAGCGCCGTCATCGCCAACGTCCTCGACGCCTAAGCCACACCCAAATGCCGCCAACTCACTTGGGCTGAGACTCTCGAGAAAAGAGGGTCGAGAGGAAAGAGAGGCGGGGAGGCGGGGAGGGTAAAGGAGTTAGGATTTTTGCTTGTAGTCTGCACGACGGCGCGATCGACGGGCTGCTCGCGGGCTTCGGTAGGCCAGCCCCCCAAATCCCCCCCTCCCTCTGCCTCC
>JANXMC010000384.1 GCA_025354825.1 Myxococcales bacterium | reverse complement strand
ACCGTCGAGCCAGGGCAGGTCGCGCCGCAGTCGAGGATGCGGCCGCAGCCGTCGGAGGCGAGGCCGCACGCCGCGCCGAGGCTCGAGCAGGTCTTCGCGGTGCAGGTCGCCGCGCCGCAGACGTTGGCCGAGCCGCCGCCGCCGCAGATTTGCCCGGTGGCGCAAGAGCCGCAGGTGATCTGCCCGCCGCACCCGTCGGGGTATTGGCCGCAGCTCATGCCGTTGGGGCATGCCGTGAGCGGCGTGCACGCAGGAGCGCCGCAGTGCCCGGCGACGCCGCCGCCGCCGCAGGTTTGGCCCGTGGGGCACGAGCCGCAATCGAGCTGTCCGCCGCAGCCGTTGCCGGCCGGACCGCAGCTGATGTTCTGAAGGCCGCAGGTGAGCGGCGCGCAGCTCGGCGCACCGCAAACGCCCGGCGTTCCCGCGCCGCCACACGTCTGCCCGTTGGAGCAGGTGCCGCACTGGAGCGTCCCGCCGCAGCCGTCGCCGAGCGGTCCGCAGTTGATGCCCTTGGCGGCGCAGGTCGTCGGCGTGCACGCAGGCGTGACGCACTGATTGCTCTGACACACCGTCGTGCCGGGGCACGTCGCGCCGCAATTGAGGATGTTGCCGCAGCCGTCCGAAAGGAGGCCGCAGGCCGCGTTGCCGGTGAGGCACGACTTGGGGGAGCAGGTCGCCGCGCCGCAGACGTTGCCGGAGCCGCCGCCGCCGCAGGAGTCGCCGTTGGCGCAACTACCGCAGGAGAGAACGCCGCCGCAGCCGTCCGGGTATTGGCCGCAGTTCATGCCGGACGGGCAGGTCGTGCGCGGCGTGCAGCCGGGCGCGCCGCAGTGGCCGGGGACCCCGGCGCCGCCGCAGGTCTGCCCGGTGGGGCAGGAGCCGCAGCTGAGCGTGCCGCCGCAGCCGTCGCCGGCCGGGCCGCACTGAATGCCTTGCGAGGTGCAGGTGCTCGCGGTGCAGCTCGGTGCGCCGCACTGGTACGCGGTGCCGCCGCCGCCGCAGGGTTGCGGCGCGACGCAGGTGCCGCAGGTGAGCGTGCCGCCGCAGCCGTCGGGGACGCTTCCGCAGGTCGCGTTCTGCTGCGCGCACGTCTTCTTCGTGCAGACCGGCCCGCCGCACTGGCTCGCCGTCCCGCCGCCGCCGCACGTCTGCCCGTTGGAGCAGCTGCCGCAATTGAGCTGACCGCCGCAGCCGTTGCCGGCGAGGCCGCAGCCGATCCCCTGTTGAACGCAGGTTCGCGGGGTGCAGGTCGGCGCCGGCGTGTTGTCGGGCTCGATGCATGCCGTGAGGTCGAAGAGCATGAACGCGAGGACTTTTTCCTGGTCGTTCAGCACGTTCGACGGGCGGTTGCACTGCGACGGGAACGAGTCGTTCACGTCGTCACCCTGGCCGCCGTGGAGATCGCTCACGACCATGCGGCCGCACTGATCTGCCGGGGTCGACGCCTTTTCGACGGGCGTGTTGACCGTGAGGTACTCGATGGCGGCGTTGCCTCGCGGGGTGCCGTTCGTGTTGAGCGGGTTGGCGATGGAGAGCCAACGCGTCGTCGTCGCCGTGTTTACGGCGGTGATCTGGTTGTAGGGGGTGTCGATCTGCACCTTGCCCTGCACCTGCGAGCCGCCCGCGGCGTTCGCCAACCAGTCGGCAAGCGCCACGCCCTTGGGGAACGACTGATCGATGTCGGCGACGCTCGGGTTCTTCAGCTGCGAGTTGCCGTCGGCCCAGGTCGCCGTGGTCGGCAACGGCGACGGCCCGTTGTGGAGCCAGCCGTGGTGCCAGTGCGATGCGAAGACGCGACCGCCGACGTCGGCGTAGTCCTTCACGTTTTGTCGGGTACCGCCGCCGGCCGTGCCGTAGGTGCTGTTCTTCTCGTCGCCGCCCTCGCAGCTAAGGAGCAAGGCGTCGTAACCGAGCATCTTCGTCGTGTTGTTGAACAGCGACGTCGATGCGACCGGCAGCGTGAGGCTCCCGTTCGGCAAGCTGTTGAAGCCCGTGTCGTAGGCGGTGCTTCCGTTCACGCCCGAGTACAGGTTGAGGCGGCCTGCGCCCGTCGGCGGCGTGAACTCGCTGTCGGCCATCCCGAGGCGACGGAGGAAGCACTGGAGCGCGTCGGCGCCGCCCGACGTGATCGCCATCTTCGGAATGTCACCTTCGAGATGTGTCCTCGGAAGGCGCGTGAGCGATGCGGCGAGCGTCGTCGTCGCGCACGTCGGCACGTTGGTGATGGTCACCTGGCGGCGCCATTTGCCGACTTGCATGACCAGCGGGATGTTCGCCCCCACCGGCATGTTGGTCAGCGTGAAGTCGCCGTGGGCGTCGGTCTTCGTCGACACGAGGGGGGAGCCCGACGTCGGCGCGCTGCACTTGTCGCAGGTGACCGTCGTGCCGAACGCCGCGACCGGCGCGTTGGGGACGTAGACGAGGACGTTGTAAACGGGGAGCGTTCCGTTGGGCGCATAGACGCGCCCCTTCACCGTGGTCGACGTGCCGCCGTCGCAGACGGTCTGCTGCAAGCAGAGACCCGTGCACGGGCCGCCGGTGGTGTTGCTGCACACGTTCGATTGGCCGCCCGCATCGACGCCGCCGCCGCAGACGTTCGCGCCGCTGCACGTGCCGCAGTTGAGGACGCCGCCGCAGCCGTCGGCGAGGGCGCCGCAGTTTTTCCCTTGGGCCGCGCAGGTGGTCGGCGTGCAGGCGATGCCGCCGCCGCAGACGTTGGGCACGGTGCCGCCGCCGCAGACGTCGGGGCTCGTGCAGGTGCCGCAGCTCGCCGTGAGGCCGCCGCAGCCGTTGGCCACTTGGCCGCAGTTCTTGCCGAGGGTCGCGCAGGTGGCCGCCGTGCAGGTGCCGCCGTCACTGCCGACGACGATGCCGCCGCCGCAGACGTTGGCCGAGCCCGCGCCGCCGCAAATGGCCGGCGCGGTGCAGGCGCCGCCGCAGGTGACCGAGCCGCCGCACCCGTTGGCGACAACGCCGCAGTTCATCCCCGTGGGGCAGGTGGTGATGGGCGTGCATGGTGGCGCGCCGCAGACATTCGCCGTGCCGGCGCCGCCGCACACTTGCCCTGCCGCGCACGTCGCGCCGCAGGTGAGCACCCCGCCGCAGCCGTCGGCGATCGTGCCGCAGTCCTTGCCGAGGGCCGCGCAGGTGGTCGGCATGCAGGCGCCGCCGTCGGGGCTGAGGACGATGCCGCCGCCGCAGCGGCTCGACACGCCGCCGCCGCCGCAGGTCTGCGGCGAGACGCACGTTCCGCAGTTGGGCGTCGAGCCGCCGCAGCCGTCGGGCTGTGCGCCGCAGTTCACCCCTTGCGATGCGAGCTGCGCGCAGGTCTTCGGCGAGCACGTGCCGCCGTCGGCGCCGCCTCCGCCGCACCTGCTCGGTCCGCCGCCGCCGCAGTACGCGGGCGCGGTGCACGATCCGCAGGTGAGCGTGCCGCCGCAGCCGTCGCTCTGCGTTCCGCAGTTGATCCCTTGGGCGGCCAAGTCCGAGCACGTCTTCGCCACGCACACGACGCCACCGCCGCATTTGTTCGCCTGGCCACCGCCGCCGCAGATGTCGGGCGCGGTGCAGCCGGCGCCGCAGCTCACGGTGCCGCCGCAGCCGTCGCCGACGGTGCCGCAGTTCATGCCGGATGCGCAGGTGGTCGCGGGGACGCAGGGCGGGACGCCGCAGACGTTCGCCGTGCCCGCGCCGCCGCAGACGGTGCCCGCCGCGCACGTCGTGCCGCAGGTGAGCACCGCGCCGCAGCCGTCGGCGATCGTGCCGCAGTTTTTCCCTTGGGCCGCGCAGGTCGTGGGGACGCACGCGCCGCCATCTGCTCCGACGACCGTGCCGCCGCCGCACACGCTCGCGACGCCGCCGCCGCCGCACGTTTGCGGCGCCGTGCACGTTCCGCAGTTGGCGGTGGTGCCGCCGCAGCCGTCGGGCTGCACGCCGCAGCTCACGCCGAGCACGGCGCAGGTCTTCGGAACGCACGCGCCGCCATCGACGCCGCCACCGCCACACTTGCTCGGCCCGTTACCGCCGCAGAACGCGGGCGCCGCGCAGGTGCCGCACGAGAGTGTTCCGCCGCAGCCGTCCCCCTGGGTGCCGCACTCGACGCCTTGCGAGCCGAGCTGCGTGCAGGTCGTCGGCGTGCACACGACGCCACCGCCGCACTGGTTCGCCGTGCCGCCGCCGCCGCAGATATTGAGACCGGTGCAGCCGCCGCCGCAGGCGACGGAGCCGCCGCAGCCGTCGGCGATGGAGCCGCAGTTCATCCAAGGGTCGCACGCCGTGATGCGCGTGCACGACGGCGAGCCGCAGACGTTCGGCGTGCCCGCGCCGCCGCAGACGCTACCGGCCGCACACGTGGCGCCGCACTGAAGGACGCCGCCGCAGCCGTCGGCGATGGTGCCGCAGTTTTTCCCCTGGGCCGCGCAGGTGGTGGGGAGACACGCGCCGCCATCGGGGCCGGAGAGGCCGCCGCCGCCGCACTGGCTCGCGACGCCGCCACCGCCGCAGGTGCGCGGCGCCTGGCACGTTCCGCAGCTCGCCGTGACGCCGCCGCAGCCGTCGGGCTGGGGTCCGCAGTTCACGCCCGTACCGGTGTAGTCTGCACACGTTTTCGGGGCGCAGGTGCCGCCGTCGATGCCACCGCCGCCACACTTGCTCGGTCCACCGCCGCCGCAGAACGCAGGCGCCGTACAGGTGCCGCAGTTGAGGACCGAGCCGCAGCCGTCGCTTTGCTGCCCGCAGTCCATCCCGCTCGCCGCGTAGTCGGCGCACGTCTTCGCAGCGCACGCGCCGCCGTCGGAGCTCACGGGGCCGACGTTCACGCATTTCGACGGAAGGTTGTCGGCGCCGCACTGCTGGCCGGTGGCGCACGTCCCGCACGCGATGACGTTGCCGCAGCCGTCGCCCGCGGGGCCGCATTCGACGCCCAAGTCGGTGCAGCTTTTCGGCGTGCACGCGCCGCCGCCGTCGCCCGTGGGGGCGACGCACCGGGAAGGAGCGCCGGGGCCGCCGCAGCGGAGGCCGGGGCCGCAGGTGCCGCAGCTCGCGATGGTGCCGCCGCAGCCGTCGCCCGCAGGGCCGCACGCGACCCCTTGCTCGATGCACGTCTTGGGCTTGCAGTCGTTCGCGCCGCCCGCGCCGCCGTCATCGAAGGTACCGGGCCCGGGGCCTGGGTCGATGCTTCCGTCGGGCTCGCCGCCGCCGTATTCGGAGCCTGGCTCTGTCCCGGTCGACCCGCACGCGGAGACCAAAACACCCACACTCACCATCAAGGCGCAAATACGAACTGCGTTTGCAAAAAGTGCCGACATTGCCAAACACAGGACCAGTTAAGGAAGTGGGCCGCAACGGCCGAAGGTTGGATTCGTGAGTTTATATTGGAATGAGACGCCTCCCCGCCTCCCGCGCGACGGCGCTGGCGACTGCCGGACATCGGACACTCACGCGCGCGAGCGTGCATGCGCGCGGCAGAGCGCGATGTGTGCTTGTTCGAGCGGGTAGAGGGCGCGTCTACTCTAACGGAAAGTGCGGTGCCGACTTGGCACCTTCGGCGGCCGAGCCAAGTTGGGCGAGGGGTGCAGGCGGCGCTTCTTCGGATTCGGAAGAAGGCTTCGCCCCCATTTCCAAGTCGGTTTTTCATCCGATCCGGCTGCACTTGAAAGCGAAGGAGCATCGGATCCTTCCGAAGCAGCGTCGCCATGATGTAGCCGGCCTGAACGTATTGCCCTGTCTCGATGGTGCGCGTCTGGACAATCCCGTCCATCGGCGCGCGCACGGACGAATCGCGCAAGTTGAGCTCCGCGCCCTTGAGCGCCTCGTTGGCAACTTCGGTATCGGCTTTTGCGGTGAGGCTCTTCGTTCGATAGCTCACAAGCTCTTCGCCCGGAATCAGCCCCGGGTGCGCATCGCTCGCCCCCTCGCGACGCGTGACCATCGCCTCCGCGTCTTGCTGCGCCGCCAGCGCATTTGCCCGCGCCGCCTTGGCGCTGTTCACCGAGAGCTGGAACCGCTCCGAATCGATGACGACGAGGACCTGACCCTTCTTGATCTCTTGCCCTTCGCGAAACGCGACGCGGTCGACGGCGCCGGCCACGCGCGCGGTGACCTGCACGCGCTCGAAGGCGTCGATGAGCCCCGGCGCCGTCACGACGTAGTCGACCTTTTTCGCTTCGACGGGAATGACGTCTGCGGCGAAAACGAGGGACCTTTGCCCCCCTTTTTTCGTTTTTTCGGCATCGGCCGGTTTTGACGAGCACGCCGGCGCGCCCACGCTAGCGACGATCGTCAAGCTCACGGCCGCGAGCGCGCGCCTCACTTGGCACCCGCTGCCGGCGGAGCCGCGCCTTCGAGCCCTTGAAGCTCGTCTCCCGTCGGATTCAGCCCGAGCGCCTCTCTCAAGTCGAGATACGCCTGCTCCATCGACAGCTTCGCCGTCTCCATTCCCGCCTCGGCGTCGAACCGGGCGGCGTTGGCGTCGGGTCAGCTCGATGGCCCGCGCGAGCCCCTGTTTGTACAAGATGGCCGTCTCCTCCGTGTTGCGCCGTGCCGCCAGGGCAGCTTGCTCGGAAACTTGATAGGCCCGCCGCGCCGCGCGCAAGTTGGATAACGCTATTTCGATATCGGTGGCGATCGACCGTTTGAGCTGCTGCTCGTCGTGCTCCTGGCTTCGCGCCTGGGCGCGATGGTCTCGCGGGTCGTGGCGCTCGCGCTCAACGTGGGCGCGAGCCTGTAAAGCGGCTCGTCGGCCGACGGGTGGAGCGCCGCCGTGCGAGAGATGGGCAGCGCGGCAAGGTACGCAAAAAAGCGCGCGGACCGTCGGTTCAAGGCGAGGCTCCTCTTGTAAGACCGGCGCCGAGAAATCGGCGGTCCACGGTCGAGGAGGCTCAGCGTATCGCGGCGCACTTTCCGACGAGAGACACCTTAACGCAGACGACCCGTCGGCATCTGCCTACGGGTCACCGACACTCCAAACAGCTCAGGTGATCGAGCGCGCGAAGCTCACGGCAGAAAGCGACCACAGGGGATCGCGTCGCGACGGAGCGCATGGCCGTCGGTCTGATCGTCGTCGGACCAGAAGAAGCTCTTCTTGCCGGCGACGCATTCGGTCTCGGGGGCGAACGTGATGCCTTCGTTGTTGATGTTGGGCAAGCTGCTCGGTCGGTCGAAGACGCGACGAACGGCGAAGCGCCCCATGTTCGCGGCGAGAGGCGTCGTCACGATGTCGAGCACCGTGATCTTGTTGCCGCACGTGTTGTCGCAATCCGCCCAGAGGTAGCCCGTCGCGCGGTCGAACGAGAGGTCCATCACGGCCACTTGGCCGCTCGCAATCGTCGCAACGCGCGTGAACGTGCTGTCCGCATGGTTCAGCGCGTAGGCATAGAGAGATCCGGTCGCTTCGACACCCACGAGGAAGAGCCCGGTGCCGTGATTGGGGTAGGAGAGCGGGCTGTACGTCGCAGCCGCGTGCTCGTCGTAAAAGCCGTTCGCCACGAGGTAGGTGTCGGGCAACCAGGTAATCGCTTCGAGGCCGAGGTTTGCGCCGACGGCGGGGATGTCGGCCGTGACGTTCCAGTCGTGGGTCGCCGTGAGCGTCGCTCCCGCGGCGTCCGTGTCGTAGCGGAGGATGCTCAGGCGGCTCACCGTGTTGGCGTTGTTGTCGCGCTCGCTCGAAACGTACATCGCGGCCGACGTGAGCTCGGCGCGCGTGACGCCTTCGCTGTCGGGCGCGCCGGTGCCCGTCGCGTAGGTGAGCGTCTTGCCCGTGTCCCACCCGAGGGTGGGCGTGGAGATGTAATTCGCGCCGCTCGCCTGCAGTCGATAGAGCTTCGACGGCCCGTTTTGAATGGCCCAGAGGAGCGACGTCGCGGCGGTCACGCCGGGCTCGTAGAAGAGGCCACTCATGTTCGTCCCGAAGGTGCTCGCGACGTCGACCGTGACCACGTCGTTCGCGCCGGGCCACGACGCATTGGCAACGCCGCCGTCGGTGGACGAGCCGCCATCGCTGGACGTGCCGCCGTCGAGGGCGACGCCGCAGTCGTTCGCGGCGCCTTTGGTGCTGCTCGCGGAGGTCGCAAAGGCGCCGGTTCCGTTGGGGCAGCGGCCGTAGGTCGTCGTCGCGTGGGTGAGCCAATCGTAGCCGTCGACGAGCCGCAGCGACCTATCGAAGAGCCGCGCCGAGTCGGCGCCGCCGAGGCCGAAGCCGAGGGCCGCCTCTTCGATCACGAGATACGCGCCCGGCGCCAGCGTGGTGCCGCTCGCGAGGAGGTAGTTGTGCGTGTCGTCGTTGTCGCGAACGGTAAAGCCCGCAAGATCCACGGTCGTCGTTCCGTTGTTGATGATTTCGATCCAATCGCCGGGCGAGCCGCCGTTGGATTCGACCTCGTTGATCTTCACGGTCGTGAGGAGCGGCGTCGTCGCATCGAGCCCCGCGTCGGCGACGCCCCCATCGAGAGGCGAGCCGCCGATCGGCCCCGTCGCTCCGGTCGGCCCCGTCGCGCCGTTCGTCCCGTTCGAACCCGTCGCGCCTGCGGGGCCCGTTGCGCCTGCCGCGCCGCCCGACACCGCGTGCCACTCGCCGGCGGTGCACGCGAAGAGCGCGCTGTCCTTCGCGACGAAGTAGACGCGCCCCTCGCGCGAGCCGTCGCACGTCGGCAAGTTCCCCTGCTCGTCGACGGAGTCGCGCGACGGCGTGGTGGCCGCGTCGTCGTTCGACGAACACGCGCCTGCGCTCAGGAGCGCCACGGCCGCCGCGACGCAGGTCGGAAAGAGAACCAATCGGGACGTGAAGGGCGCCATTTGGACCGTTCACTACCCCGCGGCCACGAGCTCCAATGCAACATCGCGACGACGGCACGGCATCATCGTGGCGGCGCGAGAACGGCCTGCGCGCAAGGTTTCAGCGCGGATCGCTTGGGAAGGCATCGCGCGAGAGGCGGTCCACTCGTTTGAGCAACGTCGGCGTTCGGAAGGGGCCGTGCATGCTGCGAATCGCGGCGGCGGCGGCGTCGAGGTCGATCCCGATCGCGGTCACGTAGAGCGCTTGAAGCCCCGCGCCACGGAGGACCTCGCGGGCATGGGTCGCCGTTCGGAAGGGGCGCTTCGCTACCCCGACGATCGCCGTGCGCCCTCCCAGCTTGTCACCCAAATGGGCTCCAAGACCCCAGGCCTCCCCTTCGAGTAAGACGTACCCATCGATGACGATGGTCTCGAGGGGCGCAGGCATCGGCCCCAGCGCCTCGAGAGACTCGAGCAAGTACGGCAGCTCCCGCTTGTAAAAGCTTCCCGGCTCATAGTTCGCGGGAGGGCTCGACGACCGCACGGCGCGTTCGCTCTCGGCCGCCGCGTCGCCCCATGCGCGAAACGTGACGCAGGCGGCGACGACGCAGGTCGCGCGGTAGTCCACGTCGA
>JANXMC010000379.1 GCA_025354825.1 Myxococcales bacterium | reverse complement strand
TTGCCACCGTCTTTCTCGACCGGCAGCTCGCGATCATGCGGTACACGCCGCTCGCGGTCAGCGTCTTCCATTTGATCCCCAGCGACATCGGCCGCCCGCTCGCGGACCTGAAACACGGGCTCGACTACAACGATCTCATTTCGAGCGCCCAGGGGGTCCTCGCCACGCTGGTGCCGGTCGAGCGCGAAGTGTCCGACGGCGATCAATGGTTCCTCGTCCGGCTCCAGCCCTATCGCACGCTCGAGGACCACATCGGCGGCGTCGTGCTCACGCTCGTGGACGTGACCGAACGGAACCGGGCCATGGAGGCGCTCCGCGCGTCAGAGGAACGGCTCCGTCTCCTGATTGAGAGCGCGAGGGACGTCTCGATTTTCACGCTGGACCTTGATGGGCAAGTCGACTTCCTGGGGGACTGGCGCGCAGGCGGTGTTCGGGTACGAAGACGCCGAGATTGTGAGGCAACCGTTCGACGTTCTCTTCACCATGGAAGACCGCACGAACGGCGTACCGGCCATCGAGCTGAGGCTCGCGCGCGAAGCGGGGCGTGCGAAGAACGAGCGGTGGCAGGTTCGAAAAGACGGGTCCGTCTTTTATGGGTCGGGCTCGATGATGCCCCTCCGTGACAAGGGGGGTGCCATCCAAGGATTCGTGAAGATCATGCGCGACCTCACCGAGACGAAGCGCACCGAAGAGGCGATGCGCGTTCAGATGGACGAGCTCACCCGCTTCAACGATGCCGCGGTCGGGCGAGAGAGCCGGATGATCGAGTTGAAACAAGAGGTCAACGACCTGGCGCGTGCCCTGGGGCAGGCGCCGCGTTACGACACCGGGCCCATGAGCGAGCCCCATCAAGATTCATGAAACGCGATCCCGCCGCCTCCCCGGACGAAGCTCGCCTCGTCGACTTCATGCGAAGCAACGAGGCGCTCCGCGCCGAGCTGGGGCGCCTTCGCGCCAACTACGATCTCCTCGCCGAGCAGTTCGCCGTCGCTGTCTCCGGCGGCAAGAGCGACCGGGAGCGGCATCGCGCGGCGTTGAACCTGATGGAAGACGCCGTGCTCGCGCGGCGCGCGAAGCAGCTCGAGAACGAGGTTCGCCGGCGAACCGAAGACGATCTTCGTGAGGCGAACTCGCGCAAGGACCACTTGCTCGCAACGCTGCGCGAAAGCGAGCGAGCCCTCCAGGAGTCGGCGGCGCGCCAGGCGATGCTGCTCGAGCTCGCGGATCGGAGCCGCGCCGTCGCGCAGCCCGCCGAGATCATGCACATCGCGACGGAGGTGCTCGCGCGCTACCTCGGGAGCGCTGCGGCGCACTTCCTGGTGATCGACGAGGGCGACGCGGAGAGCGCGCGCGTTGGCGCCGCGTTCGCGACGGACGAGCGGGTGACGCTCGATGACGGGGCCGTCGTCCGGCTTGGGGACTGGCCCGAGTGGGCGGCGCCGCTCCGGCGCGGCGAGGTCGTGCGAACCGCGGAAAGCGACCCCGGCGCGCCTTCGATCCTGTTCGGGGATCCGAGCGTGACGGAGATGCGATGGGTCGCCACCGCTCCGGTGGTGCGCGAGGGGCGGCTCGTCGCTGCCCTGACCGTGAGCTGCCCCGACGAACGCGCGTGGACGAACGAACGGATCCACTTCCACCGCGACATCACCGATCGCGCCTGGGACGCGGTGGAGCGCGCGTCGGCGTTCGCCGATCTTCGTGAAAGCAACGCAGACCGCGCGCGGCTCCTCTTGCGCGCGCGGGCAGCGCAGGGATTGGCCGAGGAGGCGAGCCGCGCGAAGGACGATTTCCTGGCGACGCTGAGCCACGAGCTCCGGACGCCGATCGCCGCCATTCTCTTGTGGGCCGGGGTGCTGAAGGGGGGAGCGTTCACGCATGACAATCTCGATCGCGCGATTCGCGCGATCGTCGAGAGCGCCCAGAGCCAGTCGCGTTTGATCGAGGACCTGCTCGAGCTCTCCTGCCTCACCGCTGGAAAGGTGCGGCTGGTACCGGCGTTGGTCGATGTCGGGGCGCTGGTGCAATCCGCGCTCGAGATGGTGCGACCGGCCGTCGAGGCCAAAGGACAGACACTCGACGTTTCGCTCGCACCGCTCGGCGACGCTTGGCTCGACGGGCCTCGGCTGAAGCAAGTCTTCTGGAACGTCCTCTCGAACGCGACGAAGTTCACGTCAGCGGGGGGGAGAATCGCGCTCCGCGCGCGGCGCCACGACGGTCGCCTCGAGATTGAGGTGAGCGACGACGGTGCGGGAATCGCGCCTGAGTTCATGCCGCACATCTTCGAGCGCTTCCGCCAGGCCCACGTGGGCGAGACGCGCACCTACGCCGGGCTCGGTATCGGGCTCGCGCTCAGCCGGCAGCTGATCGACTTGCAAGGCGGAACCATCCACGCAACGAGCAATGGGACCGGGCGCGGGTCGGCCTTCCGAGTCTCCGTCCCCTGGGCCGAGCCTCCTCATCCCCGTGAGCTCGCGTGGACGACCCGGCACGACGAGGCGACGCCGTCCCCAGGCAGGACATTCTTGTCCGGCGTTACCGTGCTCCTCGTGGAGGACGACCCTAACACCGGCGCTGCGATGACCCAGGTGCTCCAGTGCGCCGGCGCCACAGTGCGCGCGTTCAGCAATGGCGCCGATGCCCTCGCGGGGATCGAGGCAATGTCGGCCGGCGATCGGAAGTCGTTCGTCTTGGTGAGTGATCTCGGGCTCCCCGGCATGAGCGGCTTCGAGCTCATCCAACGCGTTCTCACGCGCGACGATGCCGCTTGCCACGCCGTCCCCGCTTGCGCCATCAGCGCGCATGCGCGGGACGAGGACCGAGAGCGGGCCCTGGAAGCAGGGTTTGATCTCTTCATTTCGAAGCCGCTCTCTCCTCAGCATTTGGTCGAGGCGGTCCGCGACTTGCAAGATATTGCCGCGCGGCTGTAGGACGCTCCGGTCGTCGCAAGGCCGTGAACGTTCGATGAGCTCGATGGACTACAAGGCACCTACGATTCGCGTCTTCCTCGTCGATGACCATCCCGTCGTTCTCCAGGGGCTTAAGGCCCTCGTGATGGAGCAGCTCGACATGACCGTCGTGGGCGAGGCGGTCGACGGCGTGGGGCTCGTGGACCGCGTCATGGCCGCCTCCGCCGACGTTGTGGTCCTCGACGTCGCCATGCCCCGCATCGGGGGCGCAGAGGCCGCCGCGGCGCTGAAGCGCGCGTGCCCTGGCACAAAGATCATCGCGCTGTCCGCGTTCGAAGAGCGATCCCAGGTGGAGCGGATGCTCGCGGCCGGCGCGAGCGGCTACGTGGGGAAGGTCAGCGCGGTGGTCGAGCTCGTTCGCGCCATCCGGTGCGTGGCCCGCGGCGAAGCGTACCTGGGTCCCTCAGCAGCCCGCGCGCTCCTCGCAGCCCTTCGACCGGAAGTGGCGCCGCTGAGTGAGCGCGAAGAAGGGGTGCTTCGGCGGATCGCAGGCGGGCTCGGGCCGAAAGAGATCGCGGTCGCCTTCGGCGTGAGCGTCCGGACGGTGGAGACGTATCGCGCGCGGGCGATGGAAAAGATGAGCCTATCGAGCCGCGCCGACGTCGTCCTGTTCGCGATCGAGCGCGGGTGGATGTCGAAGGGCGAAAGCTAAGCGAGCCCTCGGCCGCGCGCTGTCCGGGCGATCACGGACAGCGATCGGCACGCTTTGCGGACAGACGCGTCGCGTCGCGGGCGTCATCCTGGGAGTCGTGAGACCGAGGCAACGATGGATGGCGCTTCGCGCGCTGTCGGGGCTCGTTGCGCAGAGCGAGGCGCCGCGAGGCCTCCGTAAGCCGCGCCGCGAGGAGCTGGAGGCCCGTCATGTCTAGATCAGGTGTCTATACGCACGCCGCCCGTGTCACGGTTCTCTTTGCCGACGACGATACCGACACTCGCTTCGCGTATCAGAGTCTCGCCATCAGTGAAGGGTTCCTCGTCGAGCTCGCGGCGGACGGCCCCGAAGCGCTCCTTCTTGCGAACATCGTTCATCCGGACGCCATCGTGCTGGACGTCCGGCTCCGCCCTCCCCTTGACGGCTTCGAGGTCGCGCGCCGCTTGCGGGCAAGCCCACACACGCGCGCAATTCCGATCGCCTTCGTGGGTGGGGACGGCAGGGGAAAAATGCGCCTCGCGGTGGGTGCGGCCGGCTTCGAGGGCTACCTCGCCAAACCTTGCTCGGCGGACGAGCTGCTCGCGCTCCTAAACAAACTCACGTCACAAAACAATGGCCCCGCGATCCGAGCGGGTGCGCGATGAGCAATGCTTGAAAGCTGCGCGGTTCGCGGCGATCGGTTGGGCATCACAACCCCTGGGATGTCGACCGCCAGCGACAACGCGGTCAACAGATCGCCAGGCGCCGGCTGTCGCACGTTCGACGGATGGGCTTTCTATGAGTTTCCGTGCAGCGCGGTGGCATCGGGCGCCTCGCACGCATGTCGCGTCGACGCGACGCCAGTGGTCGGGGAAGGATGAGCAGTGCCGTGAAACTACATGAATTCCTCGATACTTATTCCGACGACCTGATCGATACCTGCGTCCGGAAGATCAAGTCTGCGACTTCTCAAGACCAGCACGGTCAAATCGGTGACCACCTCCGGGAGTTCGTCGCCGACGTGGCGCGCGCGCTACGTCGTGCTGAGAGCGCTCACGAGAGCGCATTTCGATCCGAAATTCCCCCCGCGGAGCTCGCGCGCGACCGATATCGCCGTGGTTTTCGGATCGAGGACCTCGTGCCGATGTACACGTCCCTCTCCGTCGCGCTGGGTGAGATCGGCGGCCGGCACAACCTCACGTTCAAGGCCTCAGAATACGGGCACTTCAACCTGGAGATCGACGTGCGCGTCGCAGAGGCGGTCGGGTCTTTCAGCGCGGCCTGGGACGCGGCGAAAGACCATGCAGCGGGCGAACGGATGGGGTTTCTCGCGCACGAGCTACGCAACGCTCTGGCCAGCACATCGATGGCTTTTCATATGCTCGAACAGGGTCACGTGGGGACCAACGGTCGCACGGCCGATTTAGTCCGTAGAAACCTCCGCCGCATGGACGTTCTGATCGATCACGCCCTCACCGCCGCGCGGGCGCAATCGGGGTTGGTCAGGGCAACCCTTTGTAAAATCCCGCTCACGCCTGTCCTTCAGGACATCGAGGCGTCCGCCGTCCTCGAGCGCGGGATCCGCCTCCATCTCGAAGTGGACGGAGCCCTCGAGGTCATCGCCGAGGCGCATTTGCTCATTTCGGCAGTCGGCAACCTAGTGCAGAACGCGATCAAATTTTCGCGGGACGACGCTTCTGTCGTGGTGCGGGCGGGACGCGACGGCGAAGCCATCACCATCGAGGTGGAGGACGAGTGCGGAGGATTGCGACTGCCCGATCGGAAGGCGGAGGAGTTGTTCGAGCCCTTCGTGAGGGGTGGAGCCGATAGGCGCGGTGTCGGACTCGGGCTAGCGATCACTCGCGACATCGTACGCGGTCTTTCCGGAGAAATCGTCATGCGAGACCTCCCCGGCAAAGGGTGCATCTTCGCCGTGCGACTGCCGGTACCCGCCCCCGCCGTGTAATCTGTACTAATTAACCATCTCAAAAGTACAGACTAGTAGACAACAGCCCTCAGCACGGCTGGAACCGACGAAGACATTGTGTCATCGACTCCGCGGCCGGGTGCTCGGTGACTGCTTACTCGACACTGTGTTGCAATTGACGTAGGCCCTTTGGCGCCGTGGGTTGCGCCCACAGCGGAGCCTTGCCTGCCCTACGGCGGTTCGGAATTCATGGAACGGAGTAGTCGCAATCGGCGAAAACCGGTGGTGACGTCCCGGCGACTGTTGAAATTGAGGTGCGAATTGCCTCGCCCATTTTGCTACCGGGCGGGGGTCGTCGCCTCACGAAGTCTGCTACCCGCGGACAGAGAGAGTTCGCGACGAGGAAGCAGATCAGTCTGCAAGCCGCGGAGAGCTCGTCGCGTGGGCGAGCCTCCCGCTGTGTGAGCACTTGAATTAATAATGCCTGATGCGCTCGACCCCGCGGCGTAGCGCCGCGCGGAAGTCGGGGTGAGCGATCGAGATGAGCGCGTCAGCGCGCTCGCGAAGGGTCATCCCATGGAGATTCACGCACCCGTACTCGGTGACGACCCAGCGCACGTGACCGCGCGTGGTGACGACGCCGGCGCCGGGTTTTAACTCGAGGACGATGCGCGAAACGGTTCCGTGAGACGCCGTCGCGGGCAGCGCGATGATCGCCTTTCCATTGCGCGAACGGGATGCACCACGCACGAAATCCATCTGTCCGCCGATTCCCGAATAGATGCCGTGCCCAATCGAATCGGCGCACACCTGCCCTGTGAGATCGAGTTCGATGGCCGAGTTGATGGCGACGACGTCGTCGTTTTTCGCGATCACGTCTGCGTCGTTCGTTCGATCACAGGGGTGGAATTCGATCGACTGATTGTCGTCGACGAAGTCGAACAGCCGTTGCGACCCCGAGACGAAGCTCGTCACTGTGCGGCCCTGGTGAACGGCCTTCCGCCGATTGGTGACGTTCCCCGCTTCGAGGAGGGGTACCAGGCCGTCGGAGAACATCTCGGTGTGGACGCCCAAGTCGTGCTTTTCGCCAAGCTGCGCGAGCACGGCGTCGGGTATCGCGCCGATTCCGAGCTGCAGGCACGCGCCGTCCTGAACCAGCCCGGCAACGAGCTCACCGATGCGTAGCTCTGCGGCGTTCGGTGATTTGTGGGGCCGCGGCAGAAGAGGACGGTCGGTCGCCGTGAAGGCTGCGACGCGCGACATGGGAACGATGGAGTTGCCGAGGGTGCGGGGCATCTGCGCGTTGATCTCGGCGACGATCGTTTTCGCGCTGAGGCTCGCCGCGAGCGCCGTGTCGATCGACGTCCCGAGGGTGCAATGGCCGTGACGATTGGGCGGCGAAAGTTGGAGCACCGCAACGTCGAGGGGTATCGCGCCCGATGAGAACAGCGATGGGATGTCGGAGAGAAAGATGGGAATCACGTCGGCGCGCCCTTCGGCGACGGCGCTTCGAAGCGGCATCCCGGTGAAAAGCGAGACGGATCGGAGTCGCCCTTCCTGCTCGGCGTCCGCGAAGGCCGCCGCCCCCTCGGTATGCAAGTGGTAGAGCCGAACGCCTGTGAGATCGCGGCGTCGCGCGAGAGCCTCGAGCAGCGGCGTTGGCGTGGCCGAAGCCCCATGCACGAAGACGCGATCGCCCGACCGGATTCGCGCGACGACGGCGTCCGCGGCCTCCGCCCAGGCTGGGAAAGCGGCCTGGCCTGTTCTACCGAGCATGGGCGATTCGCGCAGAGATCATCGGCATGCCGTCGCTCGTTGCAATGAGAGCGCCATTGCGACGCGCCACGGCCGCCAGCCCTCACACGCGTGAGGCGCACCCGAGCTGTTCGCTCCCACGTCACTCGCCTGCGATTCCCAAACGTGCTGCCGCGCAATTTCAGCGCGAGCAGCGCACGTTCTGCGCGCGCTGCATTGCCCTAGTTTTCCGGACTAACGAAAAACTTGCCGTCGACGGAGTCGACTTTCGTGCGTCGCGACGGCTCCAAAAGACGACTGTCGCTCCCGCGTAATGGGCATTCACGCGGGTCTCCACAACCCGAGCGCGTTGCGCTCGTCGCCCCTTAAACCACCCATTAGTAGTACGCGATTTAGCGCCGGTAACTCGAGTGACCTGTAGGCGGCGTGCACATCGTACTTCTTTGGTGAGCCATCGCACTGTGCCCTTGGCGGACTACCCAATTACGGTCATCGTTTCACCCATGACAATCAAGGCTTTCCCGCTCACTTGCCTCTTATCGACTCTCATGGTCAACGGATGTGGTGGAGCGGACGCCGTCGCGGTGCCGCCCGGCGACAACACGGCCTACACGAGTGACCCGGGAAAAACGGTCGTCATTGGGGGAGACGCCTCGGGCTTGCCCAACGGTGCGCAGTCCGCCACCGGGTGCGTGACGCTCCCCTCGGGTCAGTGCGTGGAGGCAAAGTCGTGCTCCGGCACCGAGCGCCGCGACGTCGTCGTCGACTCGGCTGGCAAGGTCGTCGCGGTCGTGTGTTATCCGGCGAACGCCACGCCGACGGTCGTTGAGGGGGATGGCGGCGTCGAGATCGGCAAAACCGATAACGGCGGCGTGGTGGGGCTCGACGGCAACGCGGACGGCGTGGACATTCAGGGTGACCTCACGGCCGCGGCGAACAACGTCACCGTGTACGGCCACGGCGCCGGCGTGTCCGTGATTGGCGGCAGCGTGACAGCGACGGGAAATAACTTCGCGATGCGCGGCGTCGAAGTGCGCGGAAGCGTCGAGGTGAGCGGCAACAACGCGACGCTCGTCCTGTGCTCGATTCAGGGCAATGTCCACATCGTGGGGAACAACAACGTCATCGCGAACTGCGATGTCCTCGGCGACATCGTCATCGACGGCGTGAACAACACGCTCG
>JANXMC010000537.1 GCA_025354825.1 Myxococcales bacterium | reverse complement strand
ATCGCGCCTCGAGGTCCATTCGCACGTATTCTGCGATGCGGTTTGCATCGAGCCGCGTCGTCGACTCGTGGCCTCGCTCGAGCCGATGAACGCTTACTTGCTCTGCTAGATCGGGCGCCGATCGCGTCAACTCAGCGATGGCCTCGATGCAGTCCTTCGAGTGGGTCGTGGCGACGAGCTGGACGTTGAATGCCCGCGCCGTCTCGATCAGGAACTGCCAAACACCCGTCATGATTGACCAGTGGAGTCCGAGTTCGATCTCATCGACCAGCAGGAGCCCGCCACTCGTCTGCGAGAGCGTAAGCGCGAGCCCGAGCAAACGCGATGTCCCTTCGCCGAGCGTGCCTATCGGCACCGGTGTCGATGCCCCCTTTAGCAAGACTTGAGCGCGCGCAGTTCCGGCGCTCTCGAAAATCGCCACACGCTCGATTCGCGGCTCGACGAGGCGCAGCGCTTGAATCGTGCGATCCTCGGCCGGCGTCAGAACCACGTTTGACCAGAGCTTTGCGAGGGGCGTGTTCGTGATTCGGTCGGTACCGACGAAGCCGATCGGAGGCGATAGACGGAGCCCGAAGCTCGCGAGGGCCGCGATGCTGGGTGCAACCAAGTTCCCGTCGAGGTTGAGCGAATACGTGGTCGTGCCAGCGCCGCCGCGCTTCTCCTGCAGCAGCAGCTGTCTTGATGACGAATTCGCAGACCCCGGCTCGGGCGCGCCGCGCGCTAGCGTGCGGGACAGCACGCGGTTGCGGTCACCTGTCGCGCGCAACTCGAACCGCCCGCCAACCTCGAGCGCGTGGCCGAAAAACCAATGGCGAATGTCGATCTCCAATCGATCGGGTGGCGCGCCATCGGCGAGCTCTCCGCGGGCGATGGACGCGCGAACGGGCATGAAGGGGGCATCCTCCGCGAAGACAGCCTCGATCGCCTCGAGCAGCGCGGTCTTCCCCGTGTTGTTCTCGCCAACGACCAGAGAGACCTGCGTCAGCCCATCTACGCGCAGTCGCTCGAAGCACCGAAAGTTCTCGATCTCCAACGACGTGATCGCGAGCATGCGCACATTCTACTCCGTCACGTTGAGGACGCTGTATTTACAGCGCATTCCGCTCGACTCGTAGGCCGCATCGGCCGCGCGCTTTACACACGCAACCCAGCCAGCCAAGATCCCCCCCGATGAACGATCGCTTCCTTCGCGCCTGCCGCCGTGAGCCGACTGACGTGACGCCTGTCTGGTTCATGCGCCAGGCCGGTCGCTACATGCCCGAGTACCGCGCCCTTCGCGCGAAGCACTCGATGCTCGAGATCTGCAAGACGCCGGATCTCGCGACCGAGGTGACGCTTCAACCTCTCAAGCTCGGCGTCGATGCGGCGATCCTCTTCGCCGACATTCTGTTGCCCCTCGAGCCCATGGGCGCGTCGTTCGAGTTCGCGAAGGGGGAGGGGCCCGTCATTCACGAGCCCATCACGTCGCGCGCGCAGATCGAAAAGCTCCGCGTGATCGATCCGACGGACGGCCTCCAGTACGTGCTCGACGCCATTAGAAGCATCAAGACGGCCCTCGCCGGCCGCGTGCCGCTCATCGGCTTTGCGGGCGCGCCGTTCACGCTCGCGAGCTATCTCATCGAAGGCGGCAAGAGCGCGCACTTCGTGAAGATGAAGCGCTTCATGTACACCGAGCCCGAGGCGTGGAACCTGCTCTGCAGCAAGCTCGCCGGGGTCGTTCGCAAGTTCCTCCACGCGCAGATCGAAGCCGGCGTAGACGCCGTGCAGCTGTTCGATTCGTGGGTTGGCCAGCTCACGCCGGCCGACTACGCCGAGTATGTGAAGCCCCACGTGAAGCACATTCTGCAAGACGTGATGAAGGCCGGCGTGCCGGTGATTCACTTCGGAACGGGCACGCAGCACCTGCTCGAAGAGATGCGCGACGCGGGCGGCACGGTGATCGGCATGGATGCGCGCACACCCTTTGCCGAAGGGTGGAAGCGCATCGGCTACGACCACGCGGTCCAAGGGAATCTCGATCCGACGATTCTGTTCGCGCCGCCGGAGCTCGCAAAGAAGCACGCAGACCGCGTGCTCGATGCGGCCGCAGGCAGACCGGGGCACATCTTCAATTTGGGCCACGGTATTTTGCCGGAGACGCCCGTCGAGACCGTGCAGGCAGTCATCGAGCACGTTCATGCACGGAAGCTGACGAAGAGCACGTGATGCGCGACGCCGTGCATCGAACGCGGTCATGACCGTAAACCACGACCGCGCCGTTCTCCTTGTCTCCCACGGCACGGTCGACGAGCTCGACGACCTCCCCGCGTTCCTCACGAACATTCGCCGCGGCCACGCGCCGCCGCCGGAGCTGCTCGCCGAGGTCCGTCGCCGCTACGAAGCCATCGGCGGCCGCTCGCCGCTCAACGCCATCTGCCGCGACGTCGCCGAAGCACTCGAGGCTCGCATGGGCGTGCCCGTGCGCTCGGCGCTGCGCCTCTTTCGTCCCGGCCCGAAGGAGCTGCTCACCGAGCTCGTCGCCATGGGCGTTCGCAAGGTTGCCGTGCTCCCGCTCGCGCAGCACTCCGCGTACATCTACGGCGAAGCGACCGAGAAGGCTGCGCGCGAGCTCGAGGCCGACGGCGGCGTCCACGTAGACGTGGTCTGCGCGAAAAACTGGGGGCGCGAGCCGCAGCTCACCGAAGCCTTCGCGCGCGGCGTTCGCGGCGCGCTCGAGGCGATACCGCGCGACGCTTGGGGGCGCACGACGATCATCATGAGCGCGCACTCGTTGCCGCTCGCGGTCGTCCGCGGTGGCGATCCGTACGAAGCCGAAGTCCGTGCGAGCGCCGCCGCCGTCGCCGAGGCGCTCGCCCGTGTCCTCGGCACAAGCACGCCGCGCCACGTCGTCTGCTTTCAGAGCCAGGGGATGAGCGCGGGGCCGGGCGGCCGCCCCGTCGAATGGCTCGGACCCGGCCTCGAAGCGGCGCTCGACGAGACGAAGGCCCGCGGCGACAGCCACGTTCTCATCGCCCCCATCGGCTTCCTCGCGGACCACGTCGAGATCCTCTACGACCTCGACATCGAAGCGCGCGCGTGGGCCGAGGCGCGCGGCCTCTCGCTCTCACGCACGGCGTCGCTCAACGCAACGTCCGGCCTGCTCGACACGCTCGAGACAATCGCGAAGCCACTTCTCGCGAGCTTCGACGACGGCCGCGCGTAGCCACGCCGCCGCCCCCCTCCGGCAACCACGGAGAATCAGGCCGCCTTCGCGCCCGTACCGGCGCGGCGCGCCTTTACGTATTCGAATACCGCCGGAAGCACCGAGAGGATCACGATCGCGATGACCGCGAGCTCGAAGTTCTTCTGGATGACAGGGATGTTGCCGACGAAGTAGCCGAGCATCGTCATGCTGACGACCCAGGCGATTCCGCCGCCGATGTTGAAGGCGATGAACTTCGAGTAGCTCATCGCACCGGCGCCCGCGACGAACGGTGCGAACGTGCGGACGATCGGCACGAAGCGCGCGAGAATGATCGCCTTGCCGCCGTGCTTCTCGAAGAACTCGTGGGTCTTCGCGAGGTGCTTCTTGTTGAACCAGCGCGAGCTCTCGCCCGCCATCACGCGCGGGCCTACCATCTTGCCGACTTGGTAGTTCAGCGTGTCTCCGAGGATGGCGGCGGCGGAGAGGATCAGCATCGCGAGCCCTACCGAGAGGCTGCTCCCCTCGCGCGCGGAGACCGCCCCTACGGCGAAGAGAAGCGAGTCGCCCGGAAGCAGCGGCAGCACCACGAGGCCGGTCTCCGCGAAGACGATCGCGAAGAGGATCGCGTAGACCGTCGTCCCGTACTGCGTGGTGAGCGCGTCGAGGTGCTTGTCGAGGTGGCGAACGATGTCGATAAGGGAGTGGATGTCCATGGCGCGCGGCGTTTCTACGCTAAGGGCGCCCTGAACGCCAACCCGCAGCCGTGCAACCGCGCCGCACGTGGGCCGCTTTAACGCCAACGAGGAGCCATATTGATCAGGGCTCCTCGTGGCGAACGCGTCCCGTTTCCGAGCGCGGCTCTTTCGGACGCTCAGGTGACCGGTTTGCCCGTCCCCGGAATCGTCGCCGTACCCGGCATGGTCGCCTCTTCGGCGAACCCCTCGGGGACGTGGCGCGGCGTCGTGACGCCCGCGTCGTGCTCGATGACACGAACGGGCTCCTCCACCGTTTCGTCTTCGATGCGAATGACCACGGCCGTGATGTTGTCTTCGCCGCCGCGCTCGTTCGCGCGCTGAATCAACTTGCGGCAGACGTCGCGGATGTCGGCCGACGACGCGACGATGCGCTGAATCTCGTCGTCCGTGATCATTCCCGAGAGGCCGTCGGAACAGAGCACGTACGTGTCACCGTTCGTCGGATCGTCGTGCTGGAGGTCGACCACGACCTGGTCCTGCATGCCGAGGGCGCGCGTGATGACGTTCTTCGGGAGCTCGTTGCGCTGCTCTTCCGTGAGGTCGGGCATTGCGAGCAGGTAGTCGTTCACCAGCGAGTGGTCGCGCGTGAGGAGCTGAATCACCCCTCCGCGAACGCGGTAGCAACGCGAATCACCGACATGTCCAATGAACATGCGCCGCTTGCGCGGGCTGAACATGGCGCCGACGACCGTCGTCCCCATGCCGTGGTATTCGCGCGAGCGGGTGCTCCGCTCGAAGATTTGTCGATTCGCGACGCGGATACCCGTGAGCAGCCGGTTCTCTTCTTCGGACAGGTTGGTGTCGAAGTGGAACGGCCACGTCACGTCCTCGTTCGCGGTCGACTTGAAGAACTCCGAGATGGTCTCCGTCGCGATTCGCGACGCCACATCTCCCGCCCTATGACCACCCATGCCGTCGGCGACGACAAAGAGATCATATTCCTTGAGCACGACGAAGGAATCTTCGTTGTGCTCACGCTGGAGCCCAACGTCGCTCAGCCCGGCTGCGATTGCCCGCATCAACGCGCTCGATCCTCCACGATGGGGAGCGTTTCATTCCATGCGGAGCGTGTCAAGAGCATGAACTCCCACGTTCTTTCATGCAGCGCATTGCTCATGTTTTGCTCACGTTTCGTTCGCGTTCGGCGGGTGACACGCCCATCGCATCCTCGGTCGCGGTCGCGTTCGGAAGCCCTGGCACCCAAGCTCGCGCGTTTTCTCCCAAGAGGGCAAATCGCGCGCTTTCGGACTTCAGACTTCGAGGATGTCTTTCTCTTTGTGCGACACGAGAGTGTCGACCTGTTTGCCGCCGTCGGCGACCGTTTCTTCGGTCTTCTTCTTCGCGCGGTCGACTTTGTCCTCGCTCGCGTCTCCATCGCTGGAGGCTTGATTGAGCATGTCGATGGCCTCGTGACGCGCCTTGCGAATGGTGACCTTACACTCTTCGCCGTACTTCTTCGCGATCTTGACGAACTCGCGGCGGCGCTCCTCCGTGAGGGGGGGCAGCGGCACGCGAATGATGTCGCCGTCGGGCTGCGGGTTGAGCCCAAGATCGGCCTCGCGAATCGCCTTCTCGACGGCTTTCATCGACGTCTTGTCCCAAGGCTTCACGGTTAGCATCCGCGCTTCGGGGACGTTGATATGCGCCATCTGCGCGAGCGGCGTCGGCGTGCCGTAGTAGTCGACGCGAATGCCGTCGAGCAGACTCGGGTTCGCGCGTCCGGCACGCAGCTTCGACAGGTCGCGCCTCAGCGCGTCGTGCGCTTTGCTGATGCCTACGAGCAGGTCCTTCTGTACGTCGTCAAGGATTCCCATTCCTGTACCGTCTCCCTCGCGCGAGTTGCGGCGCGGAA
>JANXMC010000318.1 GCA_025354825.1 Myxococcales bacterium | reverse complement strand
ACGAGGGCGAGCGCGAGAACGGCGACCACCACCGTGCGCGTACGGACCGAGAGTCGCACGGGCGGGACGCTATCCAAGATTCGCTCCGAGCGTAACGGCGTGCCGCCCGCGTGAAAGGCGCCGCGGTGCGCGCACGATGAGCATGACGACCGTGAGCACGAGCAGGGCGTACGCAGGCGCGTCGCCCACGCGCGCATAGAGCGTCGTCGGTCGCAGCCATCGAATGTCGCCGACGACGGAGCCGCTCGCGAAGGGGGCGGTCTCGGCGGCTACGTGACCGCGCGGATCGATGATGCCGGATGGCCCGTTGTTCACCGCACGCACGTAGTAGCGATGGTGCTCGATCGCGCGGAAACGGGCCGCGGCGAGGTGAAATGCCCAGGCGGGCGTCGTGCCAAACCATGCGTCGTTGGTGAGCGCGACGAACAGCTCGGGGTCGTTTGCGACCACGGCGCGCCTCGTCGCTTCGCCGAGCGCCTCCTCGTAACAGATCCGCACCTGCACGCGATGCCCGAGGGCCGTGACGACCGCGGGTTGCGGTGCGACGACGAGGCGCCCGGCGTTTGGAAACCACGTGTAGAGTACAGGAAACACGTTTCCGAAGGGGAGCTGCTCGCCGAGCGGCATCGCGCTCACTTTGGTGTACTCCCCCACGAGGCGGCCGGTGCCGTCGAGGAGCGCCGCAACGTTCGACGGCGCGTGGTCGCCCGTGGCGAAGACGAGCGCACCCGTGAGCAGCGAGGGCTGTATCCAGGGCTGGCGCGAGGGCGTGGCCGCCGTGACGAACGCCCGTCGGCGGAGCGCGTCTTCGAGGTTGAAGTCGCTCATTGGCGTGCCGAGCGCGGTCTCGGGCCAGACGACGAGGTCGACGGCGGAAGACGCGACGAGCGCGCGTGTCGTGGTGCGGTAGGCCTCGAGCGCCGCCTCCGCGGTGTCCGTGATCCTCGTGTTCACCTGCACGAGGCCAACGCGCGCAGCGGGGGCCGAAGCCTCTCGCGCGCGCGTGCGCTGCTCGACGAACCCGCCGTAGATGCCAAGGGCGACGGGCACGCCGAGCGCGAGCCCGAACGACGCACGACCGGGCCATCGCCGGGCGCGAGCGCGCGCAATGGCCTCTTCGACGCCAACGTTCACGAGCGCGAGGGCGAACGTCACGAGATGCGGCCCTCCGAGATCGGCGCTCTGCGCGAGGACGGGTGCGGCGTGAAGCTGGTAGCCGGTCATCCACGGCGCGAGCCACGCATTGGCAACTTCGACCGCCACGAGCGACGCGGCGAATGCGACGCCGCGCGGCCACCGCTGCGCATCCGCGCGGGTGACGACGACCGCGAGGATCACGAATCGAAGCCCGAACATCGCAAAAAAGAGCACGGTCAGCAGCGCCGTGAGCCACGTGCTCCCGCCCACGAACGTGCGGAAGACGGACGCCATCCACCCGAACATGAGCACCGTGGCGACGGCGCCGTGGACGACGCCGAGGCGCAAGGCTGCGGCCGGTCGTGCACCGCGGAGCGCCGCAAGCAGCGGCACCCAGCCCACGAAGGCGAGCGGTACGGCGTTCCACGGTGGGCACGCCAGGGCGTAGAGGCCGCCGGAAAGCGCCGCCAACGCGAACGGCGCGAGCTTTTTGAGCGTGGGCGACATCGGCTGCGCGGCGCGAGCGTATCCCACACGGCCGCGGCTCACGCCCGTGTCTTCTCGTCGAGTGGGATGGTAAAAACGCTACCAATGGACCCATCCCCCGAGGCGCTCGCGAGCTTCTTCGCCCGCGAGCCCGCCGCGGTGAGGGACCTGATAGCCCAGCTCGCACCGGTCATTCACGTCCGCGTGGGGCGCGCGCTCATGCGCCGTGCGTCGGCGCGCGCGCAGCGGCGCGACCCGGGCGAAGAGGTCCGCGATCTGACCCAGGAAGTCTTCGCATACCTCTTCGCCGAGGATGCCAAAGTCCTCCGCGCGTGGCGCCCGTCGCGCGGAATGTCGCTCGCGAATTTCGTCGGGATGGTCGCCGAGCATCAGGTCGCCGACATTTTTCGAAGCGGCCGTAAACGCCCGTGGTCCGACGCGCTGGACTCGGAGGCGGAGCTCGACTCGTTCGCCGCGAAGGGCGCCGGGCCCGAAGGGAACGTGGCGTCGCGCGAGTACTACACGCTGCTGCTCGACCGCGTCCGCGCCGAGCTCACGCCGCGCGGCTACACCATCTTCCAAATGCTCTTCGTCGAAGAGCTCCCCGTCGACGATGTGGTCGCCGCAACAGGGATGACGCCGGACGCCGTGTATGCGTGGCGCAGCCGGCTGCCCAAAATCGTGAGGAAGATTGCGGCGGAGCTCGACGCCGAAGAAACTTTATCGGAAATCGGCCAGCCAGCTCGTACTCCATGACGCAGGGCGCACGATCCATGAAAGACGATGAGCTCCTCAAGGGTCTGACGGCCGCGGCGCGCGACGAGGCTCACGCGTCCGCGAGCGACGCCACGTGGACCGCCCTCGCCCACGGCACCCTCGACGACGCGGCGCTTGCCGATCTCGAGGCCCGTGCCGCCGACGACCCGGAGGTCGCCCAGGGGCTTTCGACGTTCGCGCCCTTCGACAAGGCGTTCGAGGAGACAATCGCCCTCTCGTTCGTGGCGTCCCCCAAGAGCGAGCGCGAGACGCGTGCGAAGGTCGCGCCGTTCGTCTCTCGTCCGCCAAGGCCGTCTCTGCTCAAGCGCGCCTCCACGATCGGCGCACCGTTGGCGCTGGCGGCTGGCGTCGCGCTCTTCGTCGGCCTCCGCGGCCAGGGCGGCGCTGCGCTGCCTGCTTACGAGCTCGTGATGACGGCGAACGCGCAAGAGCTCCGCGCCGGCGAGCCCCATGCGGTCACGGGGGAAGCTCGCCTCCATCCCCACGCCTACTTCGAAGCGTTCGCACGCCCGACAACCCCCGCCGGCGGGGCTCTCGAAGCGCGCGCGGCCCTCGTTCGAGACGGCCACGCGCAGCTGTGGAGCGCGCCGCTCTCCATCTCGAAGGACGGCGTCGTCACCCTCGCCGGCGCGTGCGAGAGCCTTTTTCCCTCCACCACGGGCGCCTACGAGGTTGTCGTCGCCGTTGCGCGACGGGGCGAGCTGCCGAGCGACGCGGCCTTCGCGACGTGCGCGGAGGTGGGCGGCCGATGCGCCGGCCGCGTCGCGCGCATCCGCGTGGTGTTCGTCGGCGAGTGAGCCGTCGTGCGCAAGCGTGAGAGCGTCAGAGCGTCTGTGCGAGCACGTGGCGGATTCGACCCTGCATCGCGAGGTCGCTCTCGTTGCGCGCGAGCATCGCCTGGAGCATCGCGCGAACGGGCCCGCCGCCTTCGGGGTGCGCGCTCAAGAGAAGCAACAGATCGCCATCGGACTGCGCGGGCGTCTGCCCCGCGGTGACCGAGGTGGCGAGGGAGGCGAGCGTCTCGGCGCCGAGGGGGCGCTCGCGAAGCGCGCCGAGCATCGGGGGACACGGTCGGCGCGTCGTCGGGCGCCTGCGCTTCGAGCGCCGCGAGGTCGAGCGCGTCGGGCACCGCCCACGTGCCGAGGGCACGAAGGCGAAGCGTGACGTTCGTAGAGGCCTTGAGCGCGTCGACGGGCTGCGATTTTGCCGACGACGGCTCGCTCGCGACGACGAGCTGCTCGTGAAGCTCGAGCCCCTCGAGAGGCCCTTCGCGGGCGAGGTCGAACGCCGTTTCCGACGCGAGCTTCTGGTCTACCGCGGCGAGCCTGCGCGTTGGGAGAGCCTTTGCCACTCGGTAAAGATCGCGTGTGCGAACGACGCGCGCTGCGCCGCCTGACGCTTCGCGAACATCGTACTTTGCACTCACGCGCCCCGTCGACGAGACCTCGCTCGCCTCCCATTTCGACGCGCCGCGCGCGAGGACGTTGGTTTGAAGATCAG
>JANXMC010000313.1 GCA_025354825.1 Myxococcales bacterium | reverse complement strand
GCCGTCGCGCGTCGCGCGTGAGGCAGTTTGTCGCGATTGTCCGCCCGGATCCGCGGAGACCGCCGAGAGACCACGGGGAAACGAACGCACGGACACCACAGGGCACCTGACTTGCATCTGCGGCGGACGACACAGGCTTCGCTTCACGCCGACCCCTTCGAAAGGACGTTCCCATGATTTCGATTCGACAGACCTTCTTCGCGACCGGGCTTTCGGCGTGCCTCGCCTTCGGTGCGGCGGCATGCGCCACGACGCCTTCGGGCACGACGCAGACGGCGGTGGACGCGAACGGCAACACGACGGTCGTGCGCTCCGGCGGGCCCGCGGTCGCCGTGGGGAGCGACAACGAGGCCGCGCGACGCGCGCTCGGCGAGGACGCCTTCGACGAGAAGCCCACGGGGTCGCGCGCGAGCGAGCGCGCGAAGGCCGACGCGCAAGAGGCCCACGACGTCTACCGCGGGCAGGCGACGATGCGCCTCGATCACGCGAACGCGCGCATCGTGGCGGCGCAGCAGAAGCTCACGAAAGCGGGCGCCCGGGCGAGCGCAGACGTGCGTAGTCGCGTCGATGCAGCGGCCGCCCAGCGTACCCTCGTCAGCCAGCAAATCAGCCAGCTGCCGGCCGCGCGCGACGATCAGTGGAGCGGTACGACGAAGACGATCGACGCGAACATCGAGTCGCTCGATGCCCTCACGACAGCCGCCACCCAGGCGACCGAGAAGCTCTAAGGGCCGCTGGCGAACGACGGTCAGTCGCGCTCGCAGAAGACGGGCGACAGAGCGTCGCACGAAGCGCTCTCCCAGAAGCCACCGTTGCGCATGATCGCGCACGTGCCCGGCCCGGACGGGAACGTCGGCGCCCAGCCGTCGTAGGTCACGGGCTCTTGCGTCGTCCATCGGTAGTCGGCCTTCGACTGCGTTCCGCCGCCGGAAGACTTGTAGAGCCCGATCCAGTGGAGCGGCACGGGCATGCCGTTGACGAAGTCGTTCTCGGCCTTCGTCGTGATCGAGACGGGGTGCTCCTTCGGCGTGTTCCTCTTCGTGCACGCCGCGAGCGCCGATTGCGCCGAGACCGCGCCGCCCGGAGGCGACCAGTAGCAGTGGTCGTTCAGCGGGTTGTAGCCCACGACGCCGGTGAGATCGGCGCACTTCGTGGGGAGAGCGCCATCGCTCGCGCCGGCGTCGACGATGGGCGTGCCGCCGTCGATCGACCCGTCCGCGCGTGATGCGTCGCGGGCGCTCGCATCCGCGATCGGCGTGACGTTCGCATCGCTCGCGATGCCGCCGTCTCCGTCGGGAACGAGCCCCGATTCATCGCAGCCGGCGGCGCTGGCACACGACTCCGGATCGATGCTCGACGATGCGCAGACGCCGCGCACGCAGGTGCCCGTCATGCCGCAGTCCACCGCCTCGCACGCGGCGCGCATCGTGATGGAGACGACGAGCCCTTCGTGGGGGACGTAGCTGAGCGAGCGCCGCGCAAGGATGCACCCCTTGGAGGCGTAGCCGTTCGCGATGCATTCGGCGGGCGACATCGCGCCGATGCCGGTGACGATCCGTACGTCGAGGCCGGCGTCTTTCGCGCCGCTCGGGACGACGACGAGCGAGCCGATGCGGCCGTCGACGCAGGTGGTCGTCTCCGCGGCGGGCGGGCGTGATTCGGTGCCGCCGCGCGGGCCGACGGTAATGCTTGTGCCGCCGTGGCTCGCGCAGGGGAGATCGGTGAGCACGACGAGCGTGACATCGGTCGCCGAGCGACAGCCGAAGGCGCTCACACCCACGCCGGAGACGCACGCGAGGGCGACGAAGACGCGCCCACGCAACAGCAACGCCATCTCACGAAAGTAGCACGCTCTACGAGGCCACCCAGTGGTCGTGGTCCCAACGAAGCTCGACGGGTGCGCCGGTCGTGGGGACACGTACATCGGTGGTGGTGAGCGACGGCGCCTCGCCCGCCGCGTTGGCCGTGAGCGACGAGATCCGCACGGCGAGAGGCACCGCGGGGGCGAGCTGCTTTTTCATCGCGATTCGCAAGATGGCGCCGTCGGTCTTGCCGTTAACGCGCACCACGTAGGCGCCCAGGCCCGGGGCCGCCATTTCGGCGTGGGTCTCTTGCCGCGACGTCGGGGCGCCTCGCACGAACGTGACATCGAGCTTCGCGCCCCACGCGGGGGCTCGCACCACGACGACGGCGCCCGCCGCGGCGTGCGGGAGCGTGGCCGCGCGACGTGCGAGGGAGTCGCGCTCGTCGGCCGAGAGCGACGGCCGCGCGCGAGACTCGCCGACAAGAACCTGGGCGACGTCGCCGGCGAGGGCCGCGACCTGCGCGTCGCGAAGACCGCCCTGCTGCATCGCCCGCGTGAGCATCCGCTCGGCGATGTCGAGGCGCCCCGCCGCGCCGTGGGCGCTGGCCGTGCGAAGGATGGCGAGCGGATCGCCCGCCGCGAGGCGATCGAGCCCGTCGTAAACGCGAATCGCGTCGTCGAACCAACCCTCGCTCGCGTAGCGGTCGCCCGCGAAGGCGCGTGCCCACGGGTCGTCGGGTGCACGCTCGATGATCTCGCCGTACGTGCGGCGCGCTTCCGCGTCGTCGCCAACACGGCGAAGCGCGCCCGCGGCTTCGGCGAGAAGACCGGCATCGGCGAGGGGGTCGCTCCGAAGCGCGCGCGCGGCATCGAGCAGGCGATCCTTCTGCCCCGAGCTCTCGAGGAGCAACAGCTGCAAGCGACGCAACCGGGCATCGTGGGGTGCGAGCGCGAGGTACCGCACGACCACGGCGAGGCGCGCGGCGTCGTCTCCCGCGGCGACGTACTGCGTGCGGAAGGTTCCAAGGGGGTACGTCTCGGACTGCAGGAGAAAGGCTCGGAGCGCGCGGAGCTCGTCGGGGCTACTCGCGCGGCGCAACGCCTCCCGCTTCACGAAGGCCGCGGCGTCGGCTTCGCCCGCGGCGTCGAGCTCGCCGGCGATCGTGAGGCGTGTCGCGCCGTCGGTGTGTGCGGCGAGAACGAGCTCGAGGAACGCGCGGCGGTCGGCCCAGGTCGACAGCTCGCAGCCGCGCTTTGCCTTGAGGAACAGTTCGAGAACGGCCGTCGTCACGAGCGCCTCGTTCCAGACCCCGCGGCGCAACGGGAGGGGCACGAGCGAGGTTGCCGAGCAGCGCCCTTCGCCCGACGGTCGCCCCTCGCGAACACGAATCGAGTGGGTCACGTGGACGACGACGCCCGCGTTGCCGCTGGGGAAAACGAGCCCCGCGATGACGATGGAGACGCACTGGCCGAGGGCCGCGTCGTCGCCGGCGCTCTTGCCGGAGTCCTGCGAAACGAAGCGCGAGTCGACGTGGCTGGCGTGGCCTGCGCCGTCGACGTCGAAGGCGACGTTCACCGCGCCCGCGAGGTCGGGTCGCAGTGCCGCGCGCGAATCGCGGCACGCGCGGAAGGAGCCGTAGGCTTCGTCGAGAACGCGCTCGGAGGCGATGCGAACCGCCTCGCGGTAGCCGTTCGGGTCGTCGCGGTCGTCGGGCTCGTCGGACAGCTCGGTGGCGGGTCCGTCGAGAACGCGCGCGCCCCGTGGCGTTTCGAAGGACGCCGTGAAGAGCCCTTCGGCGCCCGACGCTAAATCGAACGTTCGCGACGCGAGCGGCGTCGGCGTGTAAGCCGCGCGTGGCGAGATGCCGACGACGAAGGCGGTCCAGGGCGTGAGCAGCCCCGTGCGAAGAGCGACGTCGGTCGCGGCTTCACGCCCGCGCCCGCGGAGCGCGAGCTCTTCGACGCGGGCCGCGCCCCATCGGCGGCGAACATCGGCGCCGAGCGGCGTGGCCGTTGGTGTTACGGCGACGGTCTGTTCATGCATGCCGGCGCCGTCGCGAAAACGGAGCACGGCGCTCTTCGGCAGCTCCCCGCGAGCTCGGCCCACCGTGAAGACGGTGTCGCCCGCAGGCGCGCTCCTCGGACCGCGCGGGTACGTCTGCTCGACGCTCGGGCCGAGATCGAGCTCCACGTCGGACACGGCGGGGCGGAGCGCTTCGGCGAGCAGCGTCATGGCGGCGGCAGGCGCGTCGGCGCGGTCGCTCACGTCGAGAAGCGGCCCCCCGCCGCGGACGAGCGATGCGAGCGCGAAGCGGTTCGACACCGGTCCAACGGCGACGGCGGCGAGGCGAGGCGCGCCCGTCGCGCGGCGTGCGAGGCGCGCGCGAATCGCGTCGGCGCCAAGGTCGCCCATCGACGGGAACCCATCGCCGACGTAGACGACCATGGGCGACGCCGCGGTGGGGTCGAGGCTGTCGGCAGCGGCATCGAGTGCGCGCCCGAGGTCCGTCGCGCCGCCGACGGTGACGGCGTCGAGCGCCGCGAGGGTCGCCTTGCGGCGCGCGGCGTCGACGGGGCCCATGCGCGCGGGGCCGATGGGGCGAACGCTGTCGTCGGCGGCGAGGACGACGACGCGATCGTGGGGGCCCATCGCGGAGAGCACGCTCGCCACGAGAGCGCGTGACGCGTCGAGCATCGACGGCTCGATGCTCCCTGAGGTGTCGACGACGAACGCGAGGGCGACGCCGTCGTCGGCCTTGGGCGCCGGGAGCTCGGCGCGCGCGAGAACATAGTCCCCGCCGTCGTCGTCGCTCGCGGCGGGCGCCGTGTACAGGCGAACGGGCGTCGGCGCGGCGGCCGTCGTGAGCTCGACGACGAGGTCGGCCGTCGGTCGGTAGTCGGAGCGTCGGAGGTCGACGATGGCGCCGTGGACCTGCGCGCCGAGCCCGGCCGCCATCGACGTGGGGAACGCATCGCGCGCGTCGATGTGGGCCGAGAGCTCCCCGATGAGCGGCGGCGCCTCGGCCGACGCCATTGGGAAGCGGTACGCGAGGGTCTGCGTCGCCCCCCTCGTCGAAAGCGCGCGCTGCGGCGATGCCTGGGGCGAGAGCCACTCGACATAGCTCACGACGACCGTCACGACGGCGCCGGGCGCGATGGCGGCGAGGCGTCCACGGACCCACCCCTCGCCGGCCCACTCGAGCATCGCGAGGGACCCAGGCTGCAGGCGCGCGCTGTCGTCGGCCCGCGTCGCGAGGCCCAAATTGGCGTCCGACGGCGAATCGCCCGGCCCCGCGGCGAAGCGCGAGACGATGGCACCGGGCGGCAACGCCATGCGGAAATCGCCGTCGAGGGGCGTGCTCCCCGCGTGGAAGAAGCGCGTGCGCACTTCGGTCTCGGCGACCTCGCCGTGGAGCGTGACGTTGATTTCGTGGGAGCGAAGCGTGAGCGGCGATCCGATGTCGCCGACGGACCCAGGAACGTGCCCCCAGAGCTCACCGACGGCGCGGCGTGGAGGGCCCGATGCGCCCCACGGCGCAGCGAGCCCGTAGGTCCAGTCGTCGAAGGCGCGCTCGGGGACGACGGTGACCTTCTCGCCGTCGACGATGGCGGTCTCGCCCACGTGCACGGCCGTGTCGCTCTTCACGTGCACGGTGATGTCGGCGGTGGCGGAGTAGATCCGCGCCGGCCCGCTGCCCGCGGCGTCCGATCGCGACGCCGCCACGTTGGCGCCGCTGACGAAGGCGACGGCGCTTCCGACGCCAAGCTCCGTGTGGGCTCCCATCGCTCCTTGCGCGAAGACGCGACCGCGCTCGAGCGTCAGCCCCTTGGACGTGATGACGACCTTCGTATCGCCTGCGACGACGACGGTGGTTCCGTCGTCGAGGCGGATGCGCGCGCGCCCTTCGCTCGCGGTCTCGACGACCTCGCCGACGGCGAGGCGCTGCACGCGTGTGACAGGTTCAGACGCGGCCGACACGGGTGCGTGCACCGCTTGCACTTCGGCGACGGTGGCGGCAAGGGGCGTCGCTTCGTAGCCGCGATCGCGCGAGGCATACACGCCTGCGACGAGCGCGCCGATGGCAAGCCCACACGCGCCGAGCGCGAGGCCGAGCTTCGTGGACGGGCTTGGCGTGACGGTGGTTTCAGGGAAGTCGCTCACGGCGCCACCTCCCCGTTCGCTACGCGAAACCGCTGCACCGTCGGCCCGCCACGCGCGAAGCGAATTGGGATCCGCACGAGGCGTTCACCTTCCTGCCCCTCGTCGAAGAGCACGGTGAGCGTGGCATCGGCGCCGAGGCGCGCCGTTCGTTCGAGCTCGTCGGGCTCGATCCGAGCTTCGATCGCCGCGTCGGGGCGCGCCGGCAGGATCACTTGCGCGATGCCGAGCGTGCCGTCCCCTCCGTCCGCCGGCATCATGGCGCCGAGGGCGTTGCTCCACAGCGTTGGATGCATCTCGGGGTGCGCCCACGTCAGCACCACGCGTGCGCCCTTACGCCCGTTTCGATCGGACGCGGCGACGCGTGCCGCGCGCGCCATGAGCGTCGCCAGCTCGTCGGGCTTCGCCGCTTCTCTGGCCGAAATGCGCCCCCACGCGAGGTACGTCGCCGCGAACGCGCGCGCCGTGCGCGTGAGCCCACCTTGGCTGTCGGGCGAGCCCGAGCTCGCGGTCGCTTCCGTCCAACGGACGGCCTCTTCGAGCTTGCCCAGCCCCTCCGCGGCCGCCGCGCGCAAGAGCGCGACGCTCGTGTCGTCCGGCGTGAGGTGCGCGAGGGTTTCGTACTGGCGCGCGGCGTCCGCGAACCACGCGTGGGCGCGCAAGAGGTCACCGAGCCTGCGACGCGCCACCGGATCATCGGGAGAGAACTCGACGATCTCGCCAAACGTTCGTTTGGCCTCGGCCTCGTCGCGCGCGGCGTCGTCCGGATTCGTGCTCGCGTGCGCGAGGCGCAGGTACAGCTCTCCGACCGACGTGCGGACGTGGGCATCGGCGTCGGGGCGCGCCCGCAACACGCGACCGAGATCGCGCGCACCGTTCGCGTCGTGGGCATCTTCGAGGGCGTCGAGGAGATGCAACGCGAGCTCGAAGTCGTCGGGGAACTCGAGGGTCAACGCGCGGAGCTTCTCGGCGCGCTCTTCGGGCGATCGCGCGGCGTCGAGGAGCTTCTTCACGAGGGACGGCTCGGCATTCCTGAGACCGAGCGCCGTGTGGAGCTCGCGCAGCTCGGCGGGCGTTCGCACGCGCCCGAGAATGCCGCGATAAAGCACGTCGGCCGCATCGACGTCCGTGCGGAGGGCGCGCCAGAGCACCACACGGCCAGTCACGGTGGGCATCGCGTCGAGCATGCGCGTGAGAAGCCGCGACCTCTCGCGAAAGCTCGGCGCCTCGCAGCGCGCGAGGGCGGTGCGGTAGATGCGGACGGTCCCCGCCGCGTCGCCCCGCGTGCTCGCGAGCCGCTCGCGCCACAGGGCCACGCGCTCGTCGATGGGGAGCGCCGCCGCGCCGGAGCAGCGGAGCGGGGTGTGCGGGAGCGCGTTGACTTCGACCTCGACGCGCACGGGCGGGGGCACGACAAGCTGCACGTTGGCGGCCGAGACCGTGCCCGCGAGATCCATCTTTTTCTGCTTCCGCGCGTCCGCCGCGTGCGGCGCGGAGGGGCTCGGTCTCCTCGCGGGCTTCGCGACGCTCTCTTTCGCTCCGCCGCTGCTGCCGCCGTTGCTCGCGAGGCCGGCGCCCGCGCCATCTCTGTCCCCGCCCGCGCCCGCGCCGGCGCCGCCACCGCCTTCCCCGATGCCCGACAGGCCGATCCCCGCGCCGACCATGCCGAAGCTCGGCGCATCGGCCGCGTTCGCGGTTGCGGCAGGCGCGCCCGGCGCCGTCTTCAGCGAATCGACGCTCGCCCCGGCGCCGTGCCCGATTCCATTGCCCGCGCGTCCCGCCGTGGCGGCGCGCGGCGCGAGATCCATCGCGGGCGCCGCTTGGACGACGGGCATCGGTGGCGACGCTGGCGACGGCGCGCCCATCGACCCTTCCGCACCCTTCGCGCGCGCACCCGTTCCGCCCGCTTTGTCGGAGAGGGCGACCGCCTCCGATTCGTCGCTGCTCCGCGCCGCACTCTCGCTCTTCGCGCACCCCACGGTCGCCGGCGCGCCGCACCCCGCCGCCGCCGCCGCCTCGGCAGGTTGCGCGCGCTTCCCGTCCCCGCTCCGCACCGCACGCCCCTCGGCGCGCCGTCGCTCGACGTCCGCGCGCTCCTCGCCGGACATCTCGTTCGTCGTCGGAACGTAGAACGACGTATGGGGCGTGATGATTCCGTAGCGGCTTCCGAGATCGACCAGCGCCGCGCGGCCCGCGCCTTCGTCGAGCATCTGCGCGAGCCGCGCCTCGGCCCAGCGCGCGCGGAGGTCGCCGTGATCGTCGATGACGGCGATCGAGACCGGCACCGCACGGCCGCCCGTCGCCGTCGTGATCGTGACGGTCGACGGCGTCGCGCCGACGAGCCTTCCGACGACGACCTGGCTCTCGCCGTCGACGAGCGCGCCGAGCTGCCTTGGAAAAATGCGCTCGACGGTCGGCCCCAAGTCGACGGTCGCACCTAGCCACGCCGGTCGGCCCGCCGCTTCGAGCAGGCGAAGCGCCGCACGCGCAGCCGTGGCGCCATCGCCGATGCGCTCGGCGAAACCGCCACGCGAAACGCCCTTGAGCACCGCGAGATCGGCATCGACGCCGATGCCGAGGCCGAACGTGCGAACCGGCCGGGGGAGCTTCGCGAGGCGGTCGCGCAGATCGGTGAACGACAGCTCGCCGACCGTCGGTCGCCCATCGCCGATGTAGACGACGGCACCTTGGCGCGCCGGATCGATGACCTTGGCGGCGTCGGCGAGCATCGCGCCCAGGTCGGTCGCACCGCCCCGTTCGACGCGCGCGAGGCCGAGGGCCGCGTCGCGTCGTGCCGTCTCGTCGACCGCGCGCAAGCCCGACCAGCCGGCCACGACAGGGCGCAGCGAAACGTCACCCGCGAGCACGACGGCGCGGTCGCCCTCGCCGAGATGCGCGAGCAGCGCGGTCACCGCCGACTGCGCGACGGCAAGCGACGCCCGCTCGGTCGCCGCCGACGTGTCGACGACGACAACGAGGTCGAGCCCGCCCGCCGGCCTAGGCACCTCGGTGCCGCGCACCGCGGCGACGACGTAGTCGACCTCGCCCTTGGACTGGTTCTGCGCCGTCGCGCGCTGCGACGGAGGCAGCACTTCGGTGTCGACGACATGGGGCGCGCGGTAGATGCGCGGCTGCGTGATGCCTTCGTCGAACAGCTCGACGGCGAGGTCGGCCCGCGGCACCAAATCGTGTGCGCGCACGACGACGTCGAAGCCCGATCGCGAGCCCCCCATTCCGGTGCGCACATCGCGCGCATGGGACTTCTCGAGGGCGAACGTCGCCGTAAGCTCCTCGATGCGCGGAAGCGACTCTTCGGCCCCCTCCGCGGCCATCGGATACACGTACAAGCGCCGCTCGCCCTTGGATCCCGTGCGCGCGAGCCACTCGGTGTAGCGCACAACGACACGCCGCGATTCGCCCGGCCCAATCGGATAAAGCTTCGCGCGGTACACGCCAGGCGCGTCCCACTCGAGGAGCGCCGGATCTTCCGTCGACCCCTCGTAAACATTCGACGCGTATTGCGCCGCCGCGGCCGCTTTCTCCTTCACGCGACCCCAGACGACGACCCCCTCGCGATCGACGCCGAACCGGCCGAGGACGGCGGCGTCCGGCGTGCGAAATTGGTAGATCCCTTCGACGACGTCGGAGCTGGGGTTGAAGAACGTCTCGTCGACCTCGGTCGTCGCGAGGTCTTCGTCGACGGTCACCCGAACGTCGAGGCGCGAAATCGCGAGGGGCGATCGCGGCGCGCCGAGGTCACCTGGCTTTCGCGCGCCCACAGTCCCCACTCCAAAGGGCGCAGGCTCCGCGCTCCGGTCCGTCGTTGCGAGGCCGCCCGTCCAGTCGTCCCATGCGAGCGCGGCGTGCTTCGACGACGTGACGTTCCCGGCGGTGCCCACGAGCGAGAGGCGCTCGCCCGACGTCGCGGCCTCGTGCCCATCGAGCCGCACCTCCCCGCCGAGCACGTACGCCTCCGTCCCGCGCGCGGCGTCGCGGCTCACGTCGAGGCTCGCCCGCACGCGCACCAGATGCATCGCCCCCTGGGGCGTCGTCACGTGGGTGGTCTCTTCGCTGGGCGAGTCGATGAACACGCGCCCTTCGGCAACTTCGAGAGCGTCACGCCGCAGCGTGAGGGTCGCAGGCCCCCGCACGAGAAGCGTCGCGCCGCCGTCGCGCCGAAGCCACGCGAGGCCGTCCTTCGCCACGTGGACCACTTCGGCATCGACGAGGCGCTCGCGCGGATAGGGCGCGCGCTCGGCGTCGCCCGGCGGCGTGACGAGAACGCCGCCCCGCACGGCACGAAGCTCGGCCCACGTTTGCGACTTCGGTGCGAGGGGCTTCTCCCCCGCGCGATCGCGTCCGCTGCACGAGGCGAGCACGCAAAGCGAGACGGCGACGAAAACGTAGCGTTCGTTCGATTTCAAAAAGACCCCCGGGTGCCATCCTCGCACGGGGCGAGGTGGCCGCGCGTTCTGCCGCAGCGGTGTGGCTACGAGAGGCTTGGACGCACGAGGGGCACGAAAGTTCCTAACGCGTGTAGCGGGTCAGCCGGGTGTGGTCGCGACCTCGGCGAGCGTCGCGGCTTTCGGGCGGACGGTGAGCACCGAGCACGGCGCGTTGCGGGCGAGGTCGGCGGCCAGCGAATGGTGAAAGAGGCGCCGCAGCCCCGTGCGACCGTGGGCTTCGACGAGGATGACGTCGGCGGAGACTTCGGCGGCGAGGCGCGGAATTTCGTCGACGGCGCGCCCCGCGCGAACGTGCGTCGTCACGAGCGCGTCGAGACCTGCGACGATGGGCGCGCAGAGGGCGTCGAGCTTCTCGTGGGCACTCTGCACTTCGGCGGAGATGCTCCGGCTCGCCCGCGGCAGCGCATCGACGAGGCCCGGCGAGATGCGCTGCACCGGCATCGCGTGGACGACGTGGAGCTCGGTGCGGGAAGCGCGGAGGGCAAGCTCGCGCGCCGTCTGCAGCAGGTGGGCGCTCGTCCTCGAAAAGTCGATCCCCACCACGATCACGACGGCCTTCGTCGTCAGAATCGGCGTGTGCCTACGCTCGCTGGTCGCCATGACGCCTCCACGCGCGAACCGCGGCTCGCGATGACAGACGCGAATCGAAAAGACGGCCGCAGCGTGCGTCACGCCCCCCGACGTCGCCAATGCTCAATCCAAGCCGAAAGCTTACCGCGCAATTGGCAAAAAGCGCGTGAGGGGAATTAATTGTTTCTCCGAAGTGTCGCCAGCTCTAACGCGCAGAGGTGTGAGGCGCGCGGACCGCGAAGCGTTAGACCGCTTCTTGGCGACGGACGCGCTTGATGACAACGCCCCCACGAAGCGTGCGGAGGCTTACCTCGTCCCCGCGGAGCGCAGGCCCCGCGACGGGGGGCGGCGGCGCGACGACGACGGGCGTGAGAATCGCCGGAGTGCCATTCGCCTTTTTGCTGGGGCGGCCGACGCGACGACGCGCGGGGCTCTCGTGCGTGCCGCTGACGGGCGCGTCGGAACGCTGCTCGAGCGCCGCGAGCAGCAGCTCCGGATCGGTCACGGCGTTCGGCGCTTCGGCCTTGGTTGCGATGTCCGTCACGCGGCTCGGACGCGACGCTGCAGCTTCGGCCACGCGCGCCGGGCGACCACGCTTGCGCGCCGCGCCGTCCACCGACGGCGACGACGACGCACGGTCGCCGGGTGCGGAATCGACCGCGCGCAGCACCGGCCGGGAAGCCGCCTCACGCGTGACGCGCGCCCCCGCCTCGTCCGCGATGACCGCGAGCACCCCGTGCACGAATTCTTCCGTAATGCGTTCGAGGTGAGCGCGCAGCGATACTATCCTTGCCATTGGTGATTCGCTCTTACGGCTACGCGGCGCTCCGCGCAAGCGACTCGCGATGCTCATCGGCCAGACTTCGAATATACCGACCACCGAAGACCACACTGCGTGTTCTCTCGACGCGCACAGAACGCCTATTTTAAAGCCGGTTTGCGCAACTCACGCGCTCGCTGCACGGCGCTCGCGAAAGCCGCGCCAGCTCTTGAGGCTCGCGCCGCGCGTCGTGATGCAAATGTGAATTGTTTGGTAGTGTGGAGAGCGCTGCCGAGCGTTGAGTTGCTCTGTGCGAACATACCCGACGGACTTTTTCGGAAACGAACGAATGGCCACATCCACGCCTGTACTCTTGGCGACCCACGTGCGCGCGACGCTGTCGTGCATGGTGCTATTTGCAAGCCTTGCGGCGTGCGGCTCGCCTCCCAAGGCCGAGAGCGCGCCGCCGCCGACCGTGGCCGACGCCGGCGCTCCCGACGCGCCAGACGCAGGCGCCGCGACGGTGGACGCAGGCGCCGCAGCCGCGTGGGAGGAGGTCGAATCGCCAGTTTGTGGGGTTCGGGCGAAGATGCTGGGAACACCGAAAGAGTCGGTGCAAACCCTCGCGACCGATCAGGGGCCCGCCAAGCTCACGATGCTCATGTACGAAACGGCCGACCACTCGGCGGCAATGGGCATCATGTGCTCGGAAGTCGCGGCGCTGAAAACTAGCAAAGCCTCGAACGAGCATATTTTGGACGGCAGCCGCGACGGAATGCTGAAAAACGTGCACGGCACGCTCACCTCGGAAAAGCCGTTTACCCTCGGCGGCTATCCCGGCCGGCAAGTTTCCGTATTGAGCAAAGGCAAGCAGGTCAACGCCCGCATCGTATTTCTCCGTGCGAAAGCGAAGATTCTCACAGTCATTACCGTGGGCGTCGAAGACTCGCTCGCAACGACGTTTCTCGAGAGCGTGACCTTCGGTAAGCCGTAATTGCTTTAGCGAGCGAGCGCACACGTTAGAGCGAAAAGCGGCCACCCAGCGTCGCGTGAAACCCCCCGCCGGCAAGCACGGTGGGGGCAACCCACATCGTGGCGGCTTCCGTCGCGGCCGTCGTGGAACCCGTCGTCGGCGGCGCCGCGGGGCGTTTCATGAAAAAATACGTCGCAGCGAGGAGCGACACGACTCCGACGCCGAGCGTCACGTCGGCGAAAAGGTAACTCCGTCGCGCGTCCGAGACGGCGCTCTCCGTGCAGTGCGGCCTGCACTCACGAAGAGTGCTTTCTTGATTGAGGCCGGTGACACCGAAATAGGCAAAGCCGCCTAGGGACGCGAGGCCGAGGCCGCCGAAGACCCACGCCGCAGGGTGCGTCCCCGACGAGCCCACCTGCGCGTCCACAACGACGGGCGGCGCCTCTCCCTGCGACGACGCGCCCGCGGCCGCCTGCGACGCCGCAGGTCGCGGCGACGGGAACGACACGGTCACGGCGCGACGCCGCTCCCCCTCGCGCACGACGATCGTCTGCTCCAGCGGCTCGCGCCCCTCGACCACCACGCGGAGCACGTGCTGTCCGGGGTCGATCTCGAGCGCTCGCCCTTCGAGCTTGCTGGCCACCAGCTCCCCGTCGACCGAGACGCGCGCGTCGACGATGTCGCGCCCTTCGCCGTCGCGCACGACGGGGACAATCGTCGGCAGCGCCGCGTCGAGATCGCGCAGCCAGCTCGCGCAGTCCGTCGAGAGCACCGCCGGGCACGTCGCGCGCGCGCACTCGAGCAGCTCGCGACGCGAAGCCCGGAGCTGGCCCTTTTTGCGAAAGCGCTGCGCGGCCTCGTATGACTTCGCGCACGCCTCTTTTTCACCGGCATCGGCCCGCGCGACGGCGGGCACGACGCCGAGCGAGAGCGCGATTCCAAGGCTTGCGACGAGATACCGTGTCGAGCGAAGCGTCACGATCATAGGCAGTGGCGCTTGGGCACGCGAACGCCGTCCTCGTCGATCGTGTACGGCGGGTTGCAACTCTGGGCGCGCGGGGCGGCGGGGCGGGCGATGCGTGTCGCGGGGCGTGTGGGTGCGGACCCGCGCGGCTGCGGCGCGCCGGTCGTGGTCGACGCGACGATCGACGACGGGACGTTGGTCGGTGTGCTCGCGAACGTGGGCGCGACGCTCGGCGGAAGCTCAGTCGCCATGGGCGGAATGGGCGTTGGCGGCGGCGGATCACCCGAGGTCGGTACGGCGTGAACGATGATGGGCGGCGAGGCCGGCGCTTCGCCGAGGCGCGCAGAGACTCCCCACGCGCAAAGCACCCCCGCAATCACGCACGCGGCGAGGACGAAGCCAGTGCGCCGCTTTCGCCCGCCCGTGATCGTGCTGACGACCTGACGGCTGATGACGCCGCTCGTCTCGCCGACGCTCGCCTTGTAATTGACCGTAGGGTCGTCCTGCCGCGAGCTTGCGACCGCGTGCGCGTAGGCGCGGCGCGGGCCCGATCGCGGCGCGACCACGTCGGGCGTGCCGTCGAGATCGGCGATGATGGCGGTGCGCACCGCGAGGGCGATGTGCGCGGTGCGCTCGACCCACTCGCCGACTTCGCGTTGCGACGCCGCGAGCCCGGTCTCTTCCAGCGCGATGGCCATCTCCTTCGCGCTGGCGAAGCGGTCTTCGCGACGGAACGCGAGCGCCTTCTTCAAGATCGCATCGACCGACCCAGGGATGCCCGCCGCGACCGCGCTGACGGGGCCGATCTCGATGCGCTGCGAGCTATTGAGGATCGGCGCGCCGTCCTTCCCCGAGAACAGACGCTTGCCCGTGAGCGCCTCCCAAAGCACCACCCCCGCGGCGTAGACGTCGGTGCGGCGATCCACCTCGTCGCCGTCGAGCTGCTCGGGGGCCATGTAGCCGAGCTTCCCTTTGAGCTGACCTTCGCGCGTCGTCTGAAGGCGCGACGCGGCCTTCGCGATGCCGAAGTCGAGGACGCGGGCGACGCCGTCGGTCCCTACTTGAATGTTCTGCGGGGAGACGTCGCGGTGCACGATGGCGAGGGGGGTACCGCGCTCGCTCGTTGCTTCGTGGGCGGCGTGGAGACCGTGGAGCGCGCCCATCACGATGCCGATGGCGAGCGGCGGCGGGACCTGACCGTCGGGGGCGGCACGCAGAAGGTGCGCGAGGGAGTCGCCCGCCACGTATTCCATGACGAGAAACAGCTCGCCGCTCTCGTTGACGATGTCCATCGTCGCGACGACGTTCGGGTGCGAGATGCGCGCGGCGAGTCGAGCCTCGTCGACGAACATCGACACGAACTCCGGATCCTTCGCAAAGTGCGGATGAAGGCACTTGATGGCGACAATTCGCGCAAAGCCGACGGGGCCGAGCAGACGGCCGATATGGACCGTCGCCATCCCGCCGGCGGCGATCTCGTCGAACAGCGCGTAACGCCCGAGGACGCGACGACTGCTTTGCGTGGAGGCGACGTTCACTTCGCTTCGTGCTCGCTCGGCGTACACTTACCGTGGGTATGCTAGCGCCGTCTCGGCGTCGAACAAGCGACGCAATGCGCGCCCACATCGTCCGACAC
>JANXMC010000285.1 GCA_025354825.1 Myxococcales bacterium | reverse complement strand
CTCACGCTGGTCAACACCGACGACGAATGCGTCGTCGCGGGCGCGCCCGACGCCGTCGCGCGCGTGCACGCGCAGCTCGGATGCCAGGCCTTCGCCATCCCGAAAGCCCCCACCGTGCACTGCGCCGCGCTCGCGTCGGTGAAAGATGCATACCGCACGCTTCACACGCGCGACGTGCAGGCGCCCGCGGGCGTTACGTTCTACGGCCACGGCATCGGCGGCGCCTACGCCGTCAGCCGCGAGGCGTGCGGCGACGCTCTCCTCGCTCAGGCCCTCGAGACCGTCGACTTCCCGCGGATGATCCGCCGCGCCTACGACGACGGCCGCCGCGTCTTCGTCGACCACGGTCCGCGCGGCCTGTGCGCGGGGTGGATTGGCCGCATTCTCGAAGGGCGGCCCCACGTCGCCGTCGCCCTCGACGCGCCGTCGCGGGGCGCGCTCGTGCAGGCGTTTTTCGCCGCCGCGGCGCTGCTCGCGAGCGGCGTGACGCTCGACATCGCCGAGTTCGTCGGCGTGTCGACCACCCTGCCGAGCACCGCGCCCGTGCCTACAATCTCACGCCCGATGCACGATCCGCTCGCGACGCTCACCACGCCCGAGGTCGCCTACGCGATGCCGCGCGCGCCGACGCTGCCGCGCATTCTCCCGCTTCCGAAGCCCCGCGTGCCGGTGCTCGTCGAAGCCGCGCCGCTTCCCACGCACGCGTACGCGCCCGCGCCAAGGCTCGCGATGCACTCGCCGCTGTCCGCGCTCATCGACCACGCCGCGGACATGGCGAACGTGCACCGCAGCTTCCTCGCCGAGCAGCAGCGGGCTCACGCTCGTTTCCTCGACGTCCGCCGCGCCCAGGCCGATCGCCTGACAGCCCTCGTGGGCGGGGGTCTGCTCCTCGATGCGCCGCTTGCGCCCTCACCCTCCGCGCTCCCTCCCACGCCTCTCGCACCCGCACCCGCACCGCAGCCCTCCCGGCCGTTTCTCGATCGCGCGCAGCTCGAACAGCTCGCCTCGGGGAAGCTCTCCTCGGTCTTGGGTCCGCTCTTCGCGCAACAAGACGGCTTCTCGCGCCAGGTGCGCATGCCCGAGCCGCCGCTGCTGCTCGCCGATCGCGTCGTCTCCATCCACGCCGAGCCGGGCGTGCTCGTTCCGCACACGCGCATCGTCACCGAGACCGATGTCGCGTGGGACGCCTGGTACCTTCACGAAGGGCGCGTTCCGCCGAGCGTCCTCATCGAAGCGGGGCAGGCGGACCTTCTCTTGATTAGTTACATGGGGGTCGACTTCGAGAACCGCGGCGAGCGCGTTTATCGCCTTCTCGGCTGCGACCTCACGTACACCGATTCGCTCCCCTCCGCGGGGCAGACGCTGCATTACGACATTCACATCGACGGCTTCGCCGAGCACGGCGAGTCGCGGATCTTCTTTTTTCATTCCGATTGCCACCTCGGCGGCCCCGAAGGTCCCGTGGTGCTGCGCGTTCGCAACGGGCAGGCGGGCTTCTTTCGCGACGAAGAGCTCCGCATGTCGGGCGGCGTTTTGTGGAGCCCCGAGGCCGACACGGCGAAGGTCGCGGCGCTCGCGACGACGGCGCCTCCGCGAAGCCCGCGCCGCGCGACGCTCTCGCGCGCATCGCTCGAAGCCCTTGCCCGCGGCGATGTGCATGCGGCCTTCGGTCCAGAGCACGGAGCCGCGTTCGAAGCCACGCGCACCCACGTCGCGTCGCCGCGCATTCAGGGCGAACGCTTCTTGCTCATCGACGCCGTGACCGCGCTCGACGCCGAAGGCGGCCCGTGGAAACGCGGCTATCTCCGCGCCGAGCTCGCCCTCTCGCCCGAGAGCTGGTTCTTCAAAGGTCATTTCAAGGACGACCCGTGCATGCCCGGAACGATCATGTTCCAAGGGTGCTTGCAGTGCGTCGAAGTCTTGATGATCGCGATGGGCTTCACGCTCCATCGCGACGGTCACAGATTTCAGCCGCGAGCGGGTGCCGAGGTTCCCCTGCGGTGCCGCGGGCAGGCGACGCCGTCGTCGAAGAAGCTCACCTACGAAGTGTTCGTGAAGAGCGTCACCAGCGATCCGGTGCCGTGCCTCACGGCCGACATTCTCGTGACCGTCGACGGCTTGAAAAGTCTCCACTGCCGCGACGTGCAGCTCGAGCTCGCCGTCGATTGGCCCCTCGGCCGTCGCCCGGACTTGCTCGGGCTCGTGGCTCGCGCCGACGGCGTCGACGCGGTTGGCGGTATCGGACGCGATGGTGCACAGGCAGGTCCCGTCGTGTTCGATCAGACGTCGCTCCTGGCGACCGGCATCGGCAAACCTTCCGACGCCTTCGGGCCGATGTACGCGCCGTTCGATCACGGCCGCCGCATCCCGCGCTTGCCCGGCCCGCCCTATCACTTCATGAGCCGCGTCACCCACGTCGACGGCCCGCCCATCGGCGTCATGCAGGCCGGGGGCACCGCAGTCGTCGCCTACGACGTGCCGCGCGACGCCTGGTACTTCCCCTCGAGCGGCTCGGGCCGAATGCCGTTCGGCGTGCTCCTCGAGGTCGCTCTTCAGCCCTGCGGATGGCTCTCGTCCTACGCCGGGAGCGCGCTGCTGTCGCCGCGCGATCTCTTCTACCGAAACCTCGACGGCCAAGGCGTCGTCCACGCCGAGGTCCGCCCCGATGTCGGCACCTTGGTGACGCGCGCGACGCTCTCCAAGGTCGCTAAATCGGGCGATATGATTATCCATACCTTCGCCCTCGACGTGCAGACGGCGACCGGCGCGCTCATCTTCACGGCGACCACGGTCTTCGGCTTCTTCCCCGCCGAAGCGCTCGCCACGCAGCTTGGCGTCGGCTCGGCGGACGAGCAGGCCCGCGCCCAAATCGAAACCGCCCCCCGCGAAGAGCTCGAGGTCGACCTCCGCGCGCGACCAACGCGCTACCTCGGCGGGCCGCTCGCGTTGCCCGGACCGATGCTGCGGATGATCGACCGCATCACCGACTACTGGCCCGCAGGCGGCGCCGCGGGGCTCGGTCGTGTGCGGGCCGAAAAGCTCGTCGACCCGGGCGAGTGGTTCTTCAAAGCGCACTTCTTCGAAGACCCGGTGCAGCCTGGCTCCCTCGGCATCGAGGCCATGCTCCAGACGCTCAAGTGGCTCGTGATTCACCGCGATTTCGGCTCTGCTTTCGCGCGCCCACGCTTCGAGGAGCTCGCGGTCTCCGCCTCCGAGGCGGCCGTTTGGAAGTACCGCGGCCAGGTCGTGCCGAAGAACCGCCGTATCGTGACCGACTTGGAAATCACCCGCCAATCTGCCACCGAGGTGCGGGCGAAGGCGTCGCTCTGGGTCGATGGACTACGGATCTACACGGCCGAAAACCTCGCCGTGCGTGTCGTCGAGGACGCACCCCCGAAGAGCCGCTAAGCTTTTCGGTCGCGGTGGCGTCACTCCTCCCCAACGAGACTCTCGACACCGAGCCTATCTATCGGGCACGCACGCTCGGCATGGCCGGCTGCGCGCTCATCGTCGGGCTCGCGTACTACGATCAATCGATCGGCGTGTTGCCGTGGGTGGTGCTCCTCACGCACTCGTTCATCGTCCCCCACGCGGCGTACTGGGGCGGCCGCAGGCTCGCGAATCCGACGCTCTTCGAAGAGCGCCTGACGCTCTTCG
>JANXMC010000250.1 GCA_025354825.1 Myxococcales bacterium | reverse complement strand
CCGCGCGGGCCGACGCTCGCGCCGTTGCCGCTCTCGAGGATGCCGCTGACGGGGCGGTCGTTCGTGAAGTTGATGCCGTCGGTCGTGTCGACGAGGTGTAGCTGCGTGCGATCGATAGGCGTGCCCGCGTCGGCGCAGTAGGCGACGCCCGAGTCCTGTCCGGCGTCGAAGTCCGCAACCAGCTGCTTTTCGAGGTACATGAACGTCGTCACGCCGTTCACGGTGGGGAGCGCGGCGAAGATGCCGTCGGGGCGACGCAGGCCGTGCGTCCGCGGTGCAGCGGCGCCGAGCTCCGCCTTCGCCGGGACGCCGTTGAGGGGCGCCGCCGCCGTGGGGGCGGTGATCTCGTGAACGATGAGCTCGTCTTTTCCGACGTAGCCCGCCGTACGATCGAGGTTGTACAAATAGACCTTCCCACCGACCGCAGCCACGAACGGGTGGCCGTTCGCCACGTCCGACGCCGGCGCGGCGGCGTCGTCCGTCGACGGCGCGAAATCGAGGACTTTCTGTTGGAACGTCCATGTTCGACCAAAGTCCGTCGATGCCGCGGCGACCACGGCCTCTTGGAGCTTGTACGGTCTATAGTCGAAGAACCCCTGCATCGCCTGATCGGTGCCGGTGATGAACGACTGGTAGTACGGCTGGAACGCGTTCGTCCCCGGGTTGGGCGTTGGGAAGTTCCCCGTGGGCGCCGCGGCGTCACCTTCGGCGAGCACCCACGGGCCGCCTGTAATCTGCGCGCGCGCGGCCGGCTTCTTCACGGTCCACGCAACGGGCGCTGCAGCGACGACAGTCGAGAACGTGGTCGCGAAGAGGACGAGCGAGGTGACCAAGGATTTACGCATTGATTCCCATCTCCTGAAGAAGAGCATCGGTCCGTGTGACAACCGTGTAACGGTCACACGACGGTATCGATTGCGCGAACGCCGTCGAGCGCGAGCACGCAGGTTCATGGGCGAAGGTAGGGGCCTTCAGCACGCGACCAGCGCCCCATCGATGGTTGCCGACCTCACATCGCGCGGCCGGCGAGGGCGCGGCGTGAGGCCTACTGAACAATGCCGCTCGCCGTCCCGCCACTCACGACGTTTTGAAGAACGGTCGTGCTCGATTGGATCAACGCGGTCGTCGACGCGCCGCCCGGCCCCGGCGTCGTCGCGCCGACGACTCGCAACGTTCCAACACCACCCAATCCCCAGCTGTAGAAGAGCGTTCGGAACGTGCAAATGGGGGTCGTCGCAGCGCAGTCCTTCCCGTCGGCGACGCCGATGAGGCGCCGCTCCATCGACATTCCGAACGAGTCGAGAAGGGTGCTCGGCCGCACCGTGCCGATGCTGCCGCGCGTTCCGGTGAACGTGAAGTTGAACGACGTTCCGGCGGCCTGGGGCACGTTCATGTTGCGATCGGGGAAGAAGACCTCGAGGTCCGTGAAAGCGTTCTGCGCAACGCTGAACGTGGCGGGAGAAATGCTCGCGAGGGCGCCGACCGGAACGTCGGTGTAGAGGATCTTCGCCTCTGTCCAGATCGTCGTCGCGCTGTCCCATACGCCGTTGGGCGCGTCCCACTTGTTGTTGGCGGGGGCGTCGTCGATGAAGACTTCGCCCTGGTCCCACACGTTGTTGTCGTTCGCGTCGACGAAGGCCTCGCCTTGGTCGATGAACATCTCGTTCGGGTCGTGGGTGCCGTTGCTGTTGTCGTCTTGGAAGAACTCTTCGCCGCGCACGTACGCGAGGACTGTGACCATGCCGTCACGTGGATTGCGCGCGGGCGAGGTGCCGGGCGTCGTGGGCTCCGCGAAGCGGTCGTGGGGCCACTGCGAGATTGCGGCGAACGGCGCCACGTCCTGCGGAGGGAACGCGCCGACGGTGCTGAAGACCACCGCGCCGGTCCCCTCGTTCGCATTCGTCCCGGCCGGTGTGTACGCCTGCGTCGTGACCGAGTTGGGAATCGTCCCGGCCTCGACTTTGAAGTTCACGGGAGTTCCCGTTCCGACGGGGTTGTTGAAGCGGTCGACGACCTTCGTGTTGCACGTGATGTTGAACGAAGCGGGCGGCGCCGGGCTCACGTACGCGCCCACGTTCACGGGCGTGCACTGAAGGCTGAAGCCTCGGTTCGACGGCTTCGCGCCGCGGATTCCGATGCTCGGACCGTCGGCTTGAACGAGGCCCGGGATGACCGTCGCCGTCACCGAGAAGACGCCAATGATTGCGCCCGCGGAGACGTTAACGGTCACGCGCCCGTTCGCGTCGGTGCGCGCGGTCGGCATGACGGTCGTTCCCGTTGGCGCGTTCGCGATGGAGAAGCTCACGTTCACGCCTACGACGGGCAGGGCGCTCGAATCGACGACCTGGAACGTGACCTGAGCCTGCTCGTTGAAGCCCGATCCGCGAACGCCCATGATCGTGCACGGCGCGCCCTGGCAGGTCGTCGAAATGTACGTGATCTGCTGCACGCCGATGATCTGCACGGAGGTGGCCGCGACCAGGCCCGTGGGCCGCCTCGCCGTGACGTTGGCGACCCCGATGTCGCCCTGATCGCGCAGCTGCACCGTGGCCTGACCCGTCGAGTCGGTCGTGGCGACGAGCATGGGCGCAGACGTCCCCGCATCCCCGAGCGCGAGGGCGCCGTGATCGGTCTGGAAGGTCACGTCCACGTTCGCGAGGCCGCCGCCGTCGGGCGCGCGACGCACGAGCGCCGTGAGCGACGTGGTGTCGCCGACGTTGGAATAGAGCTTCGGCTTCGAGGCCGTCAGCGTCAGGAGCTCCGTCGCCGCCGCGTCGCTCACGGGATTTCCCGCGTCGGTCAGGGGCGTGCCCGTATCGGGGAGAGGCGTGCCGGTGTCTGCGATGGGCGTGCCCGAATCGCCGTCGGGCGCCCCCGCGTCGGTGATGGGCTGCCCCCCGTCGATGACCGTGGCGGTGGCGGTGAACTCGACCGTCGTCCTCGAGAGGAGGCTTCCGAACGTTGCGAAGACCGTCTGCTGGCCGACGCACGCGGCGTTCGTCGCGGCGTTGCACGCGAGCGTCACGGTTGCGCGACCGTTGGTGAGCTCGAGCGACACGCTCCGTGCGGCGGTGGGGCCGAGCTCGCCGTTCGACACTTCCACGGTCACGCTGCCCGTTGCCGGTTTGTTATCGTCGAGGGTGGCGATGATCGACACGTCCGTCGTGGAGCCGTCGGCCGCGAGCTTGGTCGGCGATGCCGTGACCGTGAGCGCAGGAACGGGGACGAGCGAAGGCGGGTGATCCGCGCTCTGGCTACACGCCACGGCAATCGCCGTCGCCAAACCAACACCGCAAAGGACAGTGGCGCGCCCTCGGAACCGGGCAAGATCGTCTCTATTCGACATAAGCACTCCTCAATTTCGCGCGCGTTCGCGCAGGCGATGCGACTGCACCGATGCTAGCTTTTCAACCTCGCGGCGAGGGAGAAGAGTTGATGCGCTTCAAGGATGCGGCGGACGGCAGCCGTTAGGCAAATCGTCAGGGCGATCCAAGTAGGGCGCTGTCGCGCGTGAGCGCCCACATGACGAGAAGAGGAGGCAGTGTCCGCCGCCCCGCGCGTCCGCCACACGCCGCGGGTTCTCTTGCGGCCTTGGACGCGCGATCCCCGACCTCTAAATCTCTGAAACGGACGATCGCCGCAGCTAGCATCCTGGGCGATGCCGAGCTCGAAGCCGCGCGGAGGCGGATGGACGGTTGCGACCTGCCTCGGCACCGGGGCCTTCTTCGCAGCGGTGGCGGCTCGAAAGCTCGCCGACTTCGACATGTGCTGGCACTTGGCGTGGGGGCGCTATGTACTCGCGACGCGGGCCGTCCCACGGGTCGACGACTTCGCGTACACGCACACCCCCGTCGAGTACGTTGGCATTCTCGCAGACGTCGTCATGTACGGCGCCTACGCCGCCTTTGGTCCGTTCGGGGCGCAGTGCCTCGGCGCTCTCACCGCGCTCGCGCTCGGCGTCGTCCTCTACAAGACCGCCCGTGCGAGCGAGAGCGCGGTCGCGCTCGTGGTGGCGGGGTTCGCCATGGCGGCCATGAGCCCGTGGCTCTCGGTGCGACCGGCCACGTGGTCGTTCGTCTTCTTCGCGCTGGACGTCTACTTCTTGGAGCGGCACCGCACCGCCCTCGACACGAGCTCCCAACGGCGCGCCCTCGTCGCGCTGCCGCTGGTGCACCTGGTCTGGGCGCAGTGCCACGGCGCCGCGACGCTCGGTCTCGTCGTGATCGCCGCCTACGCTCTCCATCGATGGGTCGCGCGCGTCGCTACGCGATGGGCGCCGCGCCTTTTCCCAAGCGAAGACGGTCGGGGGGCTCGCGATGCGACCCTCACGCTCGCGGTCGCAACCGTTGCAACCTCGCTCAACCCGTGGGGCATTGCCTATTTTGCAGGCCCGTCGCGGGTGATGGCGCTCGGCGACCTTGTCACAGAGTGGGCCGCGTCGACGCCGCGGTTCTTCGTCGACGACGCACCGGGCGCGGGAGCGTTCATCCTGTTCTCGCTCATCGTGCTCGCCGCAGGGCGCGACCCCGTGACGAGCCGTCGCCACGTCGCGCTTTGGGATGTGGGCCTTCTGCTGGCTGCGGCATCCCTTTCGACGCGCGTCCGCTTCGTCCCGTACACGATTGTCCTTCTCGCACCCGTGGTCGCGCGTCGCGCGAGCGGTGCGCTGCCGAAAGAGTCTCCGCTTCTTCGCCTCTTGCCGTGGACCACGCTGCTCGTCGCCCCCCTCGTGCTTTTGACGGATCGAACGCCCCTCGGCATCGGGCTCGACCCCGCGCACTTTTCGGAGCCTGCGGTGCGCTTCATCGAGACCGCATCGCCGCAAGGAAATATGTGGAACTTCCCGCCCTTCGGCGGGTTTCTCATCTTGCGGCTCTACCCGCGCTACCGCGTGCTCATGGACGGACGCATCGGCTTCGTCCACGAGACGGCGACGATTCGGCAGGTGATCGCGAGCGACACAGACGCGCGCGCCTTCGACGCGTTGGTCGCGCGCCACGAGATCGAGTGGGCCGTTTGCGGGGCTCGTCAGGAGGAGCGGCACTGCCTACCGCCCGCGACGTCGGCGGCGTGGACGATGGTCTATTGGGACGACGTCGCAGCGGTCTACGTTAGGTCGCAGGGGCCGAACCACGCGATGGCCGAGCGCGGCTACGTTGCCCTTCGGCACGCCATGCCCCTCGAGCACGTCCTCGAGGCCGCGCTCGCCGGCAGCGATCGAAACGCGTTGGCGCACGATGCCGACCTCGCCGTTGCGCAGGATCCGACGAGCCCGCGGGCGCTTTTCGTGGAGGCGTGCGCGGCGCTCGCTCTGCGCGACCCAGAACGGGGGCGCGCGTCGATTGAGCGGCTGGCAACGACGGCGCCGGGCCACCCATCCATCGCGACGCTGACGGCGGCGTGGGCGTCGCTGCGCCACGTACCGGCGCCTGGGCGTTAGCTCTTCGCCTTCGGCCCGGCCGCCTTCGCAGCAGGTTTGGCCTTCGCAGCTTTCGCAACGGGAGCGGCCGTCTGGGCGGCCGCCTTCTTCACGGTGGTCTTCTTCGCGGCCACCTTTTTCGCGGCGGTCTGCTTCGCCGGCGGCTTCTTCGCCGACGCGTCCTCGGCGTAGGCGGCGGCGGCCTTCAAGCGCTCTGCCGTCTCCTTCGCCGACGGAAGCTCGGCAAGGGTTGTCACGTCAACCATATCGGGCTTCATGCCGGCCCACGTTCCGAATTTCAGGTGGGCTTTGAACGCCGCCATGCTCGCGACGAGCTTCCCGCCGAGGACGTAAAACGGCACCCGCCACTTAATCGTCTCTTCGATCTCGGGCACCGCCTTGAAGACGCGCGCTCGGATTTCCGCCAGAATCGGCTTCGCGTACGCGGGCGCCGTTGCGATGTAGTCGTCGACGCGCGGGTCCTTCTTCGGCGCGCTCAAGGCTGCACCGTCATGGGCATGCCGGGCCGGAAGATGGCGACGGGGCGGATCTCGTACGCCCCTTTGCTCATGCTCGCCGCGCCGAGCTCGCGGGCGGTCTCGATGGCCTGGTCGAGCGATTCGCACTCGACCATGAAAAAGCCAAGGAGCTGCTCCTTCGTCTCCGCGAAGGGGCCGTCCAAGACCATCGTGTCGCGCCCTTTGCGCAGCGTGGTGGCGGAGGTCGTTGGCAAGAGGCGGGCTACGGGGCCGAGGCGCCCTTCGCGGGTGAGCTTGGCCTCGACGGCGCCCAGCTTTTCCATGGCGACGTCGTCCTCCTGCTTCGTCCAGGAGCTGACGATGTCTTCCGAGTCGTAACAAAGAATGGCGTAGAGCATTTCGGTCGTCCTCGTTCTCGTCCGTGTGCGACGGGGGACTATGATGGCCCGATGCTGCGTGCGCGCCCAAGCCTCATCGACGTCGCCGCCGTCGCCGTTTCACTCGCCGCCGCTCTGTTGCTGCCCGCCTGCACACAGCTTTTGGATCTCGGCCCCACGGCAACGCTCGGCGCGGTCGACGCGACTGCCGACGCGACTCCCGACGCGACTGCCGACGCGACGACCGCCCCCGATGCGGCGGCCGATGCCCGCGACTCCGCAGACGCCAGCGACGCTCGTTCCGACGCCCACGACGCGGACGCGCTCGATGCTGCGCCGGATGCGCCAGACGCCGGCGCCGCCGAGTAGCCCCACACCTGCGCAATCGGCGCCGCTTCTTTTACGCCGCGTGCGCGCAGTGCCAAGCTCCGACGCCAGATGCGATTCGGCCTATTTTTCGCGGGCGCGGTGACTCTCGGAGCGTGCATGGGGAGCACCCGTAACGACGTGGAAGCGCAGGCCGGGAGCGTCACCGCCGCGCCGTCGGCCGCGGTTGCGCCGGCTGCGGCATCGGCCCTCCCAGTCCCGGCGGCGCCCTCTCCTGCAAGCACCGCGATCAGCACCCCCGGCGCGCCCGCCTCCGACGCCGTTGTCGGTCATCTCGAGCACCCCGCAAGCCTCGTGCGCTTCTTCGAGCGCCTCGCCGATCTTGAGGCGTCGCGCGGCGCCGGCGACGTGCGGATTGCGCAGCTTGGCGACTCGCACACCGCGAGCGACTACGGCGTCAGCGTGGTCCGCGCGCAGCTCGTCGCGCGCTTCGGCGACGGAGGCCGCGGCTTCATTCCCATTGGGCAGCCCTACAAGCGGCTCTTTCAAGCGGGCGAGCTGGTGAGCGACGGCACGGACTTCGAGCCGCTCGAAGGTCACTCGTCGGGCGGAAGGCCCGCGGGCGACGGCTGCTACGGCCCGTCGGGCATCGCGATGACGTCGAGCATAGCCGGCGCCCGCGTGTATTCGACCTACGGCGTCGCCGCCACGTCGCTCGAAGTGGCCTACGGCGAAGCGCCCCGCGGCGGCAGCTTCGAGGTCACGATCGACGGAAAAAAAGCGGGCCGCATCGAGACGCGCAGCGACGCGCGAAGGGCCGGGTTTCGCGTCTTCGAAGCGGCCGACACGCCCCATCGCATCGAGCTTCGGGCAAACGGCGACGGCGAGGTGCGCGTCTACGGCGTGCGGCTCGATCGCGACAAGCGCGGCGTCACGGTCGACGCGCTCGGCATCAACGGCGCGAAGGCGACGACGCCGCTCGACTGGGACGCGGGGCACACCGCCGAGCAGATGAAGCACCTTGCACCGGCCCTCGTGATCTTCGCCTACGGCACCAACGAGCTGGGCGATTCGACGACGCCGGAGGCCCACGAGCAGGCCTTCGTCGAGCTCGCGCGCCGCGTCCGTGCGGGCGCGCCCAACGCGGCGTGCTTGATCCTCGGGCCGCCCGACCGCGCGGCGAAGAGCGGAACCACCTGGACGACGATGCCGAAGCTCGATGCGATCCTCGCGGCGCAGAAGCGCGCGGCCG
>JANXMC010000238.1 GCA_025354825.1 Myxococcales bacterium | reverse complement strand
CGGCCGCGGAGCTCGGCGCGATCGACGTGAGCGTTGGCGCCGCGTAGACGACGCGGAACGTGGCAGGCGCGCTGATGCTCGTGCCGCCACCCGGCTGCGAATGCGACACTGTGACGGAGAGGTCGCCGACGTTCGCGAGGGACGACGCGGGGACGACCGCAGTGAGCTGCTGCGCGCTAACGAACGTCGTTGGCAACGCGAGGCCGTTGAGCGATGCGACGGACGTTGTGATGAACCCTTTGCCCGTGACCGACAGCGTGAGCTGCGGCGCGCCGACGATGGCCGATTGAGGCGAAATCGCGGTGATCGAGATGGCCGTCGGGTTCGAGACGATGAACGCGATGTTGCTCGACGTGCCGCCGCCCGGCCCGGGGTTCTGAACGGCAACGTTGAAGCTCCCAGCGGTGGTGAGCTTCGTCGCGGGGATGGTCGCGGAGAGCGTCGTGGGGTCGGTGAGCGTGGTCGGGAGGGACGTCTGATCGAAGAGGACCGTCGAGCCGCCGACGAAGCCGGTTCCCGTGACGACGAGGCTCGTGTCACCAGCACCGACCGCGACGCTGGTGGGGGCGAGCGTCGTTGCGGTGGGGAGCGGGTTGACGACGTCGAAGCTGACCGTGGCGCTGCGACCGCCACCGGGTGCGGGCGTTTCGACGGTGATGAGCAGCGAGCCGACATGGGCGAGGCTCGGCGTGGCCAGCGTCGCGCGGAGCTCGGTCGCGCTCACGAAGGACGTTGCAAGATCGCGCGCGTCGGCCTGAACGACCGTCTTCGCCGTGAAGTTTTTGCCCGTGACCACGATCGTCGGCCCCACGGAGCCGACGACGGCGCTGCTGGGCGCGACCATTTGGATCAGCGGAAGGGGCGCGCCCTGCTCGACGGTCGCGTCGGATGGCGGCGCCGCCGCGTCGCCAGCGCTGCCGTCGTGAGCAACGCTCGTCCCGTCGCTCGCGTCCCCCCCGGTGCTCGTGACCGGCGGCCCGTCGGGCGTTTGCGTGGTGGCGCCGTCACCCGTGGGGACGCCGTCGGCACAGCCCGCCGCAAGACTCGCCGCAATACCCGCCACAGCCGCGACTGTGAGCGCGGAACGAAAAAACCCCATCGCGGACACTCCTGGGCGTGGCCCTAGGTCAACACCGTTGAAGGTCATCCCCCTACCACTTCGCGGAACTGACGCACGATCACATCCCAGTGACGGGTCACATCGTTCTTGAACGCCACGAGCATGAGCAGAACGAGCAGGCTCATTCCTACGAGACTTGCGACTTCGCGAACGCGGAGAGACACCGGCCGGCGGGCGATTCCTTCGACAGCGAAAAAGAGCAGGTGCCCGCCGTCCAAAACCGGAATGGGCAAGAGGTTCACGAGGCCCAAATTCACGGACAGCACGGCGATAGCCCAGATGAACTCGGCAGTTCCTTTGGCGCCGGCCTGCCCTGCGATGTCGTAAATCGTGATGGGGCCGCTGACGGATTTCAGGCTCACGCGCCCTTGGACGACGCGCAAAAGCCCCGTCCCGATGAACCGGATGACGTTCACGGTCTCCTCCACGCCGCGCCGTAGCGCGTGCGCAAGGGGGCTCGGATTCGGAACCATCTCGTCCGCGGCGTTGGGCATCCAGTGCGTCGTGCGGAACACGTAGCGCTCGTAGGGCTGGCCGAACTCGTCTTCCCAGCTCTCGCGGCGAACTTCGAATTTGCCGCCGAGGTCGACGCCGCCACGCGTCCAGGTGAGCAGGTGCTCGCGGCTCGCGCCGTCGCGGAGGGCGTCCTTCATCGACATCCAAAGACGCGTCGGTTTGCCATCGAGGGACGTGATTCGGTCCCCCGCGCGCAGCCCGGCTTGCCACTCCGCCGAGCCCTCGGGCACGAACGACGCGTACATATCCGCGGTCTCGACGCCGGTGCGGAGCAGCACGTCGGCGGCGCGGGTCGTCTCGTCCTCGGCGCCGCTCGTGCTCCCCTGCGGCTTCGGCATCGGCGTGACCGTGACGAGGCCCGGCTCGAAAACGGCGATGTCGCACAGGCCGCCGAGGGCGTGGGGGGCCGGGACAGGTCGGAGATACGTGAGAAGAAGCTGATCGCCGTGATTCGCCGCGAGCGTCGCGAAGAGATCCGTGAGCCTCTCGACCTTGCGCCCGTTGACCGAGACGATGCGGTCGAACGTTCGGAGCCCGGCGCGGTACGCCGGCGAGTCGGTGCGAGGCACGCCGATGACGGGTGCCGGGAAGCTCGGTGCGAAGCCGATGCGGGCCACGTGCTCGACGATGTCGAGCTCGCGCGTCTCGGTCTCGTCGACGGGCGTGATCATGACGTCGAGACGGCGGCCATCGCGCTCGACGGTGAAGCGCAGCGGAACTCCGGCGCTGCGGCCGACGAGGCGCTGAACCTGCGGGTAACTCGAGACGCTGGCGCCGTCGACGGCGACGATGCGATCGCCGGCGATGAGCTTTCCGTCGGCAGGCTTCCCCGGAACGACGACGCCCACCGTGGGCGGCAAGAACGTGCGCTCCTCGAGGAAGACCGACGTGTAGAGCACGACAGGGAACAGGATGTTCATCGCCGGTCCGGCGAGGACGATGAGAATGCGCTTCCAAAGCGCCTGCGCCTCGAACGTGCGGTGGCGATCTTCAGGGAGGATTTCGCCCGGCGCCTTCGACTCCTCGAGCATCTTCACGAAGCCGCCGAGGGGGAAGAGCGCGATGCAGTACTCGGTCTCTTTGCCGCGAATGCGGACGATCTTCGGCCCGAAACCTATGGAAAACGTGATGACCTTCACGCCGAAAATCTTCGCGAACGCGAAGTGCCCCGACTCGTGGGTGAAGATCAGAACGCTGATGAGCAGAACGAAATAGAGGAGGTCCACGGCGTTGTCGTTTCTGCCGCGGCCCCTCTACGAAAACCTGACGCGCGCTCGCTCAGCCGGCGGCGAGCAGGTTCGTGAACAGCTCGCGCCCATCGACGCCGCCGAGGACCGACTCGCTCATGCGCTCCGGGTGGGGCATCAGGCCGAGCACGTTGCGCTTGGGGCCGCTGTAAATGCCTGCGATGCCGCCGAGGGATCCGTTGGGGTTCGCCTCGTCGGTCACGTCGCCGCTCTTCGTGCAGTAGCGAAGGGCGATGTTGTCGTCGTCCTGGAGCTTTTTGAGAACGCTCTCGGTGGCCTGGTAGCGGCCGTCGCCGTGGGCGATGGGGAGGCGCCACACTTTGCCGAGGTCGCGCGTGAACGGCCCGACGGCGCCGACCTTCACGTGGCGATCGCCGCACTCGAAACGCATGTGAAGGTTGCGCGTGAGCGCGCCGGGGAGGAGGCCGATTTCGGTGAGAATTTGGAAGCCGTTGCAGACGCCGAGCATGTAGCCGCCGCGCGCCGCGTGGGCGCGGAGGGCGCCGACGATGGGGCTTACGCGAGCGAGAGCGCCGCAGCGGAGGTAGTCGCCGTAGCTGAAGCCGCCGGGGATGGCGACGAGGTCTGTCCCCGCGGGGAGCTCGGTGTCCGAGTGCCAACTTACGACCGTGGGCGTTCCGCAAATGTCGCGGAGCGTGTGGATCATCTCGCGGTCGGCATTCGAACCCGGAAATACAACGACGCAGGCACGCATGGCGGGCGGCTTTAGCACGAATCGCGAGCTGGCTCTACGCGCGCAATCCGGCGTGCTAAGAGGGCGCCCATGGCGTTTCCGAAGGAGATCCCCGGTCAATTCCCCGGCGACCAACCCGTCACGCAGGCTCTCATCAAGAGCCACAAAATTTCGGCCGACGAATACGAAGTTGTACGGAAGGTCCTCGGCCGAACGCCCTCGTATACCGAGCTCGGCGTCTTCAGCGTGATGTGGAGCGAGCACTGCTCCTACAAGTCGTCGCGCAAGCACCTCCGCCGCCTGCCCACGAAGGGGCCGCGCGTGATTCAGGGGCCGGGCGAGAACGCCGGCGTCGTCGACATCGGCGACGGCTTCGCGGCCGTCTTCAAGATGGAGTCGCACAACCACCCGAGCTACATCGAGCCGTACCAAGGCGCGGCGACCGGTGTCGGCGGCATCTTGCGCGACGTCTTCACAATGGGCGCGCGGCCGATCGCCGGGCTCAACTCGCTGCGCTTCGGTCGGCCTGATCACCCGCGCACGCCGGAGCTTTTGCGCGGCGTCGTCGCCGGCATCGGCGGCTACGGCAACTGCATCGGCGTCCCCACCGTTGGCGGCGAGGTGCAGTTCGACGCGCGTTACGACGGGAACATCCTCATCAACGCGTTCACGTGCGGCGTGGCGCGCACCGACCGTATCTTCTACGGCAAGGCCTCCGGCATCGGGAACCCGATTCTGTACATCGGCGCGAAGACCGG
>JANXMC010000219.1 GCA_025354825.1 Myxococcales bacterium | reverse complement strand
GTTGACCTTCTTCGGTGTCGTCCCGCCGACGGGCACGACCTCGCGTTCTTGGAGCACGCGGAGGAGCTTTGCCTGTGCCGCGAGAGGGAGGTCGCCGATCTCGTCGAGGAAGAGGGTGCCGTTGTCGGCGCTGGCGATGAGGCCGGGGCGCGTCGTCGTCGCTCCGGAGAAGGCGCCTTTGACGACGCCGAACAGCTCGGCTTCGACCAGGTCCGCGGGGATGGCTCCGCAGTTGAGCGTGACGAACGGTCCGTTGCGATGGGGCCCGCGCCTGTGGAATGTGAGGGCGATCTCTTCCTTGCCCGCGCCACTCGGACCCGTGATGAGGAGCGAGCGGCGTTGCTCGGCGGCCTCGACTGCGCCGGCGATGGCGGGGCGCGTGCCAGGACTGATGACGTAGTTGCCGACGCGGAGGTTGGCGAATCCGAAGTGAGGCGTGATGTCGGTGCGGAGGAGGAGCAGCGTCTTCCCGATTCGAATCACGCGCGGGGAGACGTTGCCGATGGAGGTGATCTTCTTGCCGTCGACGAAGGTGTGGTTCGTCGAGCCGAGATCGCGGATGGACCAGGCGGTGCCGTCGAGAGTGATTTCGACGTGGCCGCGGGAGGTGGCGGTGTCGGCGAGATCGATGGTGCACTCGGGACCGCGGCCGAGGATGGCGGGGGGCGTGAGTCGGTGGACGTGGTGGCAGGGGGCGCCGGCGGTGAAGATGACGACGAGGCCCGGGGCGTGGCGGGGGCGGTGGAGTCGGGGAGGGCCGGGAGTTGGTCGGTGGTGGCGTCGGCGGGGGGGCCGGGCATTTTGCGAGGATAGGGGGGATGAGAGCGCTGCTCCAGGCTCCAATGCACGCGTCTCTTAGACGGCCAATCGCCCGCTACGAGGTAGCCTGAAGCTCCTGCGTGAGCGCCGTTCGCAGCGTCGCCTCGAACGGCCTGGCGTAGCGCGACGCCCATGCCCGCAGATCGGCATGGTCGTCGCCTTCGATGACGGCCAGCTGTGGATAGTACAGGGCAACGCGGGCGGCTCGCTTTGCGGGAAGAGTTTCCCAGGTGAGGTGGGCTCCAATCCCGCTGTCGAGGCCGTCCTGGCGTAGTTCGAGCGCGCGTAAGAGAGCCTTGTTTTGCGGCCCATCGCCGGTGTCGATGAGGAGCTCGATGCGAAAGCGACCGCCGAGCGCAAACGCCAAATTGAAGAATGCCACGCGCCGTCCACCGTCGCTGACAGACGCGAAACTGATCCAATTGGCGCCGCTCGGCGAGGGAGCGTCACGTCCCATTTGGCTGAGCACGCTGCTGAAGAAGTCGATGTAGGCCTTGTGTCGTTCGGCGATCCGCGCGAACTCGACGACTTGATCAGCGAGCGCCAGATTCGATACGCGCCAACCCGCCTCGAGCCAAAGCTTCGATTGGGTGTGCCCCACCGAATCATTCGCCCACCATGCGCGGTGCCGACGCGCATAGGGCGGCAACGGATGCTTCAGAATGTCCTCGACCTCGGTAAAGGTGAGCTCGATTCGTCCGATAGTCGGTGACAACCGCTGAAGGTATTGAGCCAGGGCGATGTACCTGCTGTTCCCCTCTGCCCCGTCGACCTCATCGACCTCCTGAGGATGGTCTTCGAGTCGCGGCGGCATCGCCGCCACCGACTCGACCGTGGCTGCAGGTGCGGCGTCTGCGGACGGTTGGGGACGGATGGGGGGATGCCGAACGAGCCAGTCGTTGCAGAAGCGAAGCTGGTCCCGCGCCACCTCGGCAACATCGCCCTTGAAGTGAGCAAGGCGATTGCGCGTGTCGCGAACGCCTTCAAGCAACACCTGAAGGGCTTCCTTGTCGATCCCGAACGTCTTTTCGCCGTACGGACTCCACTTCGGCTTGTCGAGCACGAGCTGCTGCACTTCGTAGAACGAGAGATCTGTGATCGCCCGCGTCTGGTTTCGTTTGAAGTGCTTGTCGAAGGCAACGGCGGCGCGCTGCCCGTCGGGTTTGGCCGGCTCGAGATACTGCGTGAGGGCGCGGTGGAATCGAGTCTGCAGATCGCCATCCGTGCTCACGGCGGAGATGCGCGTCTGCAGCACCGAGTCATCGAGCTGTCCATCGTCCTTCGTGAAGGCAGCCTGAACGTGGTCGCGTAGTCCGGTCTCGATGTCTTCGACGAGCATCATGTCCTCGGCGCGGCGCCGAAAGAAACCAGTGACGTCGATCATCGTGATGATTCCGACGAGCCTATCTTCGCCATCGACAATCAGAATCGTGCTTTCGTCACGGTTCTCGTCGAGCAGTTCGAGGATGTCGTCATCGAGTCGGTAGATCTTCTCTCGGCGCACGAGAAACATCGCGTCCCGCACGCGAAGCTTTGCCGGTGTTACGCCGAAATTCCGAATGGCTCGAAGTATCGAATCGCTCGTGACCAGCGCCACCGGCTTGCCGGTGGCGTCCACGACGGGTAGCTGGCTGAAGTCCCCTTCGAGCATCTTTTCGAGTGCCGCCGACAGCGAATCGTCGGCTGCGACAACAGTAGGTCTCGGGTGGTCACGGAGGAGATCGGCTGCGGTGCTGGGCATGCGACGAAGAACGTACCTCTTTGTCGGCAGACGACCGATGACCGCTTGCTCTGGATCCAGGTACCCCGTGGGGATGGTCGGCGGGAGTAGGCGTTGTCGGGCACCTACGAACGAGGCGCGTCTACCGCAACACGTCTTCGACAAAGGTCTGCAGCGGTCACCGGGTGCGTTGGCGAGAAATTTTCCGAGGCGCTCCTCTCGATTGAGAGGTCGGGAACGCCCGCAACGTGGTCGGTCCCGGTGATAGCATCCGTGTCACTTTCGGACGCAACTCCACGACTACCATGCCCCTCACACTCGCCCAGCTCGAACGCCACCTCTTCGCCGCCGCCGACATCCTCCGCGGAAAAATGGATGCCTCCGAATTCAAGGAGTACATCTTCGGCGCGCTCTTCCTGAAGCGCTGCTCCGACGTCTTCGAGGCGCGGCACGAGGAGATCGTCACCGCCGAGAAGGAGAAGGGCCGCACGCCCGCCGAGGCGAAGAAGCGCGCCGACAACCGGAACTACTACACGGGCGCCGACTCGTTCTTCGTTCCGCCCGAGGCGCGCTGGACGTTCCTTCGCGACGAGGTGCACAAGAACGTCGGCGATGGGCTGAACAAGGCGCTCGCGGCGCTGGAGCACGAGAACACGAGCCTCGACGGCGTGCTCGGGCACATCGACTTCACGAGGAAGGTCGGGCAATCGACGCTGCAAGACAAGAACCTGCGCGCCCTGATCATGCACTTCTCGGCGGTGCGCCTTCGCAACGAGGACTTCGAGTTCCCCGATCTGCTCGGCGCCGCCTACGAGTACCTGATCCGCGACTTCGCCGACTCGGCGGGCAAGAAGGGCGGCGAGTTCTACACGCCCCGCTCGGTGGTCCGCCTGATGGTGCGGCTCATCGAGCCGCAAGAGGGAATGAAAATCTACGACCCGTGCTCGGGCTCGGGCGGCATGCTCGTGCTGTCGAAGGAGTACCTCGATGAGCACGGGCTGAAGTCGACCAACCTCGGCCTCTACGGACAAGAGTCGAACGGCGCGGTGTGGTCGATCAGCAAGATGAACATGCTGCTGCACGGCATCTCCTGGGCGGACATCCGCAACGAAGACACGTTGACGGCGCCGCAGCACCTCGACGGCGGCGAGCTCATGCGCTTCGACCGCGTCATCACCAACCCGCCGTTCTCGCAGAACTACGAGCGGAAGGAGCTCGCCCGCGCATTCCCCGAGCGCTTCCATTTCGGCTGGTGTCCCGAGGGCGGGAAGAAGGCCGATCTGATGTTCGTCCAGCACATGCTCGCGGTGCTCCGGCCCGGCGGCATGGTCGCGACGGTCATGCCGCACGGCGTGCTCTTCCGCGGCGGCGACGAGCGGAAGATTCGCACCGGCATCTTGAACGACGACCTGCTCGACGCCGTCATCGGCCTCGGCGCGAACCTGTTCTATGGCACCGGCATTCCCGCGTGCATCCTCGTGCTCCGCGCGCCGGGAGCGAAGCCGAAGGCGCGCAAGGGCAAGGTGCTCTTCATCAACGCCGACCGCGAGTTCACCGAAGGTCGTGCGCAGAACTACCTTTACCCCGAGCACGTCGAGAAGATCGTCAGCGCCTGGCACGACTTCACGGACATCGATGGCTTCGCTCGCGTCGTGTCGCGCGAGGAGCTGAAGCAGAACGACGACAACCTCAACATCCGTCGCTACGCAGACAACGCGCCGCCTCCCGAGCCGCACGACGTGCGCGCGCACCTGCACGGCGGAATCCCGAAAGCCGAGGTCGAGGCCAAGCGCGCCACCTTCGAGGCGCACGGCTTCGACCCTGCGCGGATCCTGAAGAAGCACGCGAAGACGAGCGGGTATTTCGACTTTGTGGCCGCGGTGAAGGACAAGGCCGATCTGAAGAAGCGGATCGAGACCGACGAGGGCGTGGTGGCGAAGGAGCAGGCGCTCGCCGATGCCGTCGAGGGGTGGTGGAAGAAGCACAAGAAGGTGCTCGGCCAGCTGCCAGAGTCCAAGGAGCTGATGAAGGCGCGGGCGAGTCTGCTCGGCAGCTTCGAGAGGGCGGTCGGACCGGTCGGGCTGCTCGATCGGTTTCAGGTCGCGGGCGTGGTCGCCACCTGGTGGGGTGACAGTCAGAACGATCTGCGCACCATCACCGCGCGCGGGTTTCTCGGGTTTGTCGAGGCGTGGGAGACGAGCATTCTCGGCGTCCTCGCGGATCGCGAGAGCGAGGACAAGGCGATTCGCGCGCGCGCGAACAAGGAGGACGTCCTCAGTCATCGCCTCG
>JANXMC010000214.1 GCA_025354825.1 Myxococcales bacterium | reverse complement strand
GCTGACCGTGACAATGACGGCATTGTGGACTGGATTGACGTCAGCGATACCGTCACCTTGCACAATCCACAGACGCAAAGTCTGTTCATCGGCACCATCAAGCTGCCGGCCGAGGTTACCGATTTCAGCAAAGACTGGTCTCTCAGTCCGGCCTACACGCCCGCCCTGCAACAAAACCATTTACGCGAACTTGAGCGGACGTATGAGCGACTGTCGGAACTGTGCGCGTACGCGGCCGAAAAACGGGTCCGCGTCATGATCGACGCGGAACAGTCCTACTTCCAGCACACGATCGACTATGTGGTGGTGCGGCTGATGCGGCGGTACAACCAGCCGGCACCCGACCGCGGACCGCTCGTCTTCAACACCTATCAAATGTACCTGCGCGACGGTTTGTTCAAACTCCGCGCCGACCTTGCACGCGCCGACGGCCGCCAACTCGCTCAGCGACCTACTGTCGCGTCCGACGGTCCAGCGTCGGCAAGTGGCCGTGGCATGACCGATGACCGCACACCGTTCTTGTTCGCTGGTAAGCTGGTTCGTGGCGCTTACCTCCAGTCGGAGCGGAAACGCGCCTCAGTCCTGGCCATCCGCGATCCCATCAACGCTACGCCGGAGGAAACGCATTCGTCGTTCGACACCGGAATTGAACTGGTCCTCAAGTCGGCGGCCAGCTCGCTGGGCGTACACAAGAGCCCGGCGGTGGATTCGTGGCCGCGAATCGCTCTTGTTGTGGCCACGCACAATACACTCTCCATTGAACGGACTGTTAATGCGTTGAAGCAGTACGGCATCCATCCGCGCAGCGGCGTCGTTTCATTTGCGCAGTTAATGGGTACGGTGTATGGTCGACAGAGTGGTCCCCACATTCCAGCCATTGCAGTTTTGGTAACACACCGCTGATTAGGAATGTACGATTTTGTGTCGTATCGGCTGGCCGAGAAAGGGTTCCTTCGTAAGGCTTCGGAATGCTGAAGGGGACGTAGAGCGGTTCGAGCTTCGCCGAACCTCGTAGAACTGAACTTCGTAAGCGCTGCGTGAAGATTCCCCGCTTCGCCCGCGGCGGACGCATCGCATGTCGAGGTCGATGGCGCGACTCTCGACGCGCTCTTCGACGGCCTCGACCTCGCTCCGTCGGGAAGTCCAAGGACACATCGACAGACAAATGGCATATTCGATATGGGATGGGCGTGGACGACCCGCTGCATGCCTCGACGGTGCCGCACGAAGCGAGAGTCGCGACTCTCGAAGGAGAGGTCGCATTTCTGCGTGGAGAGCTCACGCGGGCAACGAGGCGCTCGTCATTCTACGCGCGCGCTACCACGTGTCGCCGACGACCGGAAAGCGCCGCCGGATTACGAGGTGGAGCGATCACGAGGAAGCGCGCCGCCCGGTGACGCGCTCGTCGCGACGGCGATCTTGCGCGGGCGCGGAGGTCGCCGCCGATGTCGTTTGATCGCCGGCGGTCGCGTGGCGGAGCTCAGCGCACAGGCGGCTCCTTCCCGCGCTTGCGTGCGGTAGCGCGCGCATGTTGGCGTTCTTCGCCTTCCACACCGCTTGTTCGGAAGCCGCGGGTACGCGGTGGTCCGAGTCGCTCAGTCCCACCAGAGGATGACGAGCTCATGATTGGAGGCGATCTCCGGCAACAGCGCGGGCGGCATGTCGCGCTGAAGTATCAGCTCTGCTTGGAGCGGAGCCGCCGCATCGGCAATTTCTTGCGGCGCAGCTGTAGTTATCACGTAGATCGCGTCCGAGAACGGGAACTCCTCGTCTCCCATATCCTCCGTGATGCCCACGAGGACGTCTTGCACGTCGTGCCGATTACGAATGCCGCGCAGCACGTCGTAGAAGCGAGCCACGCCGGGGTGCGGCGTCAGATTGCATCCAATGGACCCTTCGTCGCTGTTCCCTTCAAAGAAGTCCTCAAGAGCGACCACGGGACGCATGCCGTTCTCGCCGAGGTGCTGGGATCGGATTTTCGCGAGGAGGGTGGGAAGGGACATCGGCCCCGGAAGGTGACACGAGATTACGCCCGGACGAAGCTTGAGTAACTACCGATAAGGTCTGCTTCTCGGAAGCTAGGATCGCAGCGGCATCCAAGCTAGGCGGAGGCCCTACTCCCGCCATTGGTAAGGGGAAAACGTCCACGGTGCGCCGACGGCGGGGCGGTCGGCGGCGGTGGCGAGCGGTAGCGTGGAGAGATCGCTCAACGACGGATCCCGCTCGAGAACGTGAAGCAAGTGAGCCCACTGAGCCGCATTCGCGTCATCTGGATCCGTCTGCATGTCCGTGACGATCCACCAATTCTCCGGCGTGTGGATCACGCACAGCACTGGCAGATCGCCGGCCAGCACAGCTCGTGTCACGTAAGCCGCGAGCTGTCGCGGGAAGCGTTCATCTTTAAAAGGGAACGGTAGGTCCCGGAACATTTCGTTCATCACGCGCGCCCATTGCCTTTCTCGGTTGCCGTGGCCCTCCCTGGCTCCGCGCGGGCCCCGTCCTGCTCTCCTGCTCCGCTATTCTGCCGCCAGTGTCGTCCGCGCGAGCTCGCGGGCATCGAGCGCCCGCAGTTCGTCTTCCACGGCATCGAGCGCCCCCGCGCGTGCAGCTCTCGCATGTCCCGCGCGCCCGCAGGGTGGGGCGCCGCCTCGGCGAGGGCCGTGCGGGCCTCCCGTGCCATCGCCCAGGCCCGCGTGCGGAAAAACCGTCGCTGCGTGGGGTCGGGCGCTATCGCGGCGCTTTCGAGCTGCGTGCCGGCGCCGAGGACGAGATCGGCGAAGACCACGGACTTGAGTCGTATCCATCCCCCACCCGACGCGTCGAGGGGATTCGTACGCCCCTCACGAATAGGCAGGACGTCGGCGACCGAGCGGGACTGCCAACGATCGAACATGGCAATGGGGAGCTGGGGGGGTGGCGCGGCGTCCCCTGCCAAGCCGCCGCGCGGCGGCGCCCGCGGAGGCGTGTCCGAAAAAGGGGGTTTGTCGGACATGAGTGCGCAAGCTTCCCAACTCGTTCCTGCGCGAGATATCACCTCGACATGAAGGCTCTCGTTGCGGCGCGACTGCTACTCCTGCTCCTCGCCGCGTGCGGCGCTCCCGAGCGCCCCGCGGCCTTCGCAACGGCGCCGTCCGCGGGCGGCTCCCACCTAGCAGCCGAGGCGATTCCGCTGAACGGGAGTGAGCTCGATGACGCAGTCCGAAAGCTTCGACCGAAGGTTACCGAGTGTTACCAAGCGGGCTTGGCCCTCGACCCTTCGATTCGCGGTCGCGTGGTGTTCGCCGTCGTCGTGGACGAAGGGGGTGTGTCGACGGTGACGATAGTTCGGGGAGGCGAGGGCCTCGGCACCGAGGTGCTCGGATGCATCGGCGAAACGCTACGGGCGTCACGCTTACCGATTTCCCGCACCAACAAAGCGCGCCGCGTGAACGTTCCATTTAGGCTTGAGCCACTTCAACGTTCGATGCCGACGAAGTGAACTCCCAATCACACGCGCTCCTTCCGCGCCCATTCGGTAGCGAGGGGTCGGTCTTGCGTCGACTGCGCTCAATCTTCCGATAATGGCGCTTGATCGGAAGCTTGGCCGCTGGCGTGCGAGAATGAAGCTGTGCCCGTGGAGCTCACTGAGTTCGTGCAGCTCGTTCGGCCAGCGTCACTCGTCGACGGGATGCACGAGGCGAAGCGTGAGCGGCAGCTTACTTTGCTCGAGCAGCAGCATTACATTCGATACGCCCAGCTCCTTCGGAACGGCGAGGTAGGCTCGCCCGGGCGTTTCTGGCTTTGGGCCGTAGTCTCCTTCGACAGCAATATTCGCTTTCTCGCCGGCAATATCGAGTGCCGAGAAGGCCGTTTGCGAGCTGGCGTCGCCGACAACCTCGTAGTCAACGATCATGACCCAGCGCTCTGAGTCTTCGTCGATTCTCGTCAGGATCTCTTCCCAAGGGACACCACGGCTATCCCAAGTAAGAAAGCCGCGCTCGGGATTCGGTTCGACGACAATAACGTCTTCGTACGTAGGTTTGGCATGAAGAAACGGCACGTTCCCGAGCCGAACGCGGCGCGCTCCGCTGCTGTCGTGAACGGGGCCGAGATCCTCTGCCCAAGGCGTCTCGACGTCGATGCCATCGGCGTGGAGCAAGACTTTCACGAGCTTCGTTCGGTCGGGGATCCACATGTCGTGCGTCGCTTACCATCGGTGCTTGGCGAGGGCCTCGGGAAGCAGCCCGCGTCCATTCCTTGCTTTCCGAACGCCCGGCAACCCGAGCCGTTTCACACTCCTGATAAAGCGGGATTATCAGGGGGGTCGTCCTCGCGAGGGGCGTGGGCACAGCGACGACTAAGGCCTCGTCCATAAATTACGGAATCCATTACTCGGGCGCCGGACGGATTGTGTAGTTCCAGTCGCCGTGGAAGGAATGGGGCTTGATATTGATGTTCGCAAGCTCGTCGTCGGAGACGCGAATCGCCTTCTCGTAGTGATTCTTGTCGAGACCTGCTTTGATCCGGAGTCCAGCCTTCGTCGTCGTACTTCCGATGAGGCTCACGATCGTTGCGACGCTCTCCAGCGGACGACCCCGCCAGTTCTGCGTGATGTGGCAAAACATCCGGTGCTCGATCTTGTTCCACTTGCTCGTTCCAGGTGGATAGTGCGCGACCGTGACCGAAAGACCCGACTCGTCGGAAAACCGCTGCAACTCCAATTTCCACAGCCGCGTACGGTAGCCGTTGCTGCCACCGCCATCGGCGGTCACGAGCAATCGTGTCGCGTCGGGATATGCGTGGCGACCCATGCGGCGCCACCAGCGGCGCAACGATTCTACGGCGAACTCGGACGTGTCGTGATTGATGCCAACATTGACCCATCCCTCGTTGCGCGCGACGTCGTAAACCCCGTAGGGGACGGCCTTGCCTAGGTGCTTGTCGACGAAATCGTGTACCCGAACGGGGACGGGTTCACCGGCAGGCTGCCACTCCCTGCCACGGTTGGTGAAGTCGCCGACGAGCTCCTTCTTCTTGGTATCTACCGAAACGACAGGCTCACCCGCACGCTGGAAGGCCTTGGCCCGCGCGTTGATGTGCTCAAACTGTGCGTTGCGGTCGGGGTGCGCGCTCCCCTCGCGGGTCTTGCTCGTCCCTTGCAGGCTGTAATCCAAGTCGTGCAGCAGCTCGCTGACCTTTTGCGCGCCGATCGCGTGTCCCATCTCGCGCAACTCCTCGGCCAGCTTGCGCACGCTCTTGCAAGTCCACCGCAATGGCGACTCGGGGTCGCCACGCGTCAACGGGGCGATGAGCGACTCGAGATCGGGCACGAGGGTCGCGTCGATCTCCGTAAGAGCTTTCCGCCCGGCACCGGGACGCCGGACGCGCTGTTCGCGCGATGGCTCGCTCGGAGGGCTGTCCTGCATCTCCGCCAGGTCGCGTATGCCGTACCGGATACGCTTGCCCAAGATGCCCGTCGCCTTCGTCACCGCGGCGATGCCTCCACGACCAAGCGACCTCGCCTCGCCGGCCGCCCACAGCCGCGTCACTCGCTCGTCCATCACAGGCGCCAGGTCCTGAAAGCGCGAGCGAATCTCCTCAATGCGTGCAGGGTCGGTAGCCACGGAGGTGGTGTACCTTAACGCAGGTTTCCATGATGTTTCCATGGACTTTGCGTTCCATTATTTTCGGACGGCGCCTTAGGGATTGCATCTCTACTTTTCACATCGCGATTTGCGCATGCCACTGAGCCGGAGGCGCAAGCGGTCGCCGCGGCAAAGCCAAGCTTCTTCCGGCTTCTACTTCGGCCAAGCGAAGGGCTCACCCGTTGGTGCGGGCGAACCTCCGATGGCAAAGAAGATCACCGTGATGTCGCTCGTGGCGGTCGGTGTCGTAAGCCTTGGAATAGGAAGTTAATATTACATCGACAGCAAAGTTCAGTATGGCAAGGAGCGAGATTTCGTCGCCTCACACGGCGGAAACACGAACTTTTGCTGGAATCTAAAGAGCGCGGATTGCCGTGCATTTTCCGTCTTTCATGAACGTCACTACTCGTCCGAAATGAAATGGCTTCCCTATATGGGAGTAGGAGTTCTCGCATCGGTTTCGCTCCCGATGCTCGTCGGTATTTTTTATGGCCGAATGCACCTGTCCGTCCCTCTACCGACGTGGGCCGCACAGGCGGCACGCTTCGACTCGAAGGGACGTTTTGATGCGTGCGGCAGTCCTTGTCGGGCTCCTCGCCGTGGTCGCGTGTGACTCGAATCCGGCAGACGGCGGTTCCGATTCCTCTTCGTCGGTGGACGCCTCGACGTCAGACGCAAATGTGGATACCTCGCCTCCGTGCGATCTGACGGGCGATCCAGCGTCCGCTCCATGCTCTGTGAGCGACGCGAACGGCGTATTCGTTTCTCCTTCGGGCAGCGATGCGTCTGGCGATGGACGGCAAGCTCACCCCTACGCTTCGATCGGCGTTGCGGTGACGAAGGCAAAGGCCGCGGCAATGGTGCGCGTTTTTGTCTGCGCTGGCACGTACGCAGATGCCCTTTCGCTGGGCGCTTCCGCGTCAGGGACGAAGATACGGCGGCCTTTCGTGCGCGACATGGACGTACGCGCCGTCCAACGTTGTGAGCGTGTCACCCTCGGGCCGAGGGCCCGCGCTCACCGTCGACGGTGCGCGTGATCTCACGATTGAAGACGTCCGGTTTACGGCGCAGTCGGGCTCCGTCGCGGGAGATTCGAGTGTCGGCGCTGTCGTGAATGCGTCGACGGGCATCACCTTTCACCGAGTGGTGATCGTCGCGCAGGATGCGGTCAAAGGGTCTGACGGTACGCCCTCGAGCGGCGTGCTTCCCGTTGCATTGAGCGGCAAGCCGGCCGACGACGCGCCGGGCGTCGGCGGCGGGGCGCCCGTCACATGCACGTGTCCGTTTGGCGCGAGCTCGCTCGGAGGCCAGGGAGGTTCGGGAGGCAACCTGCCGACACCCGGCCAGGATGGGGCGCCTGGCACGTCGAACAAGGGTGCACGAGGCGCCACGTGCAGCAACGGCACGAAGGGAACGGACGGCGCTGCGGGTGCGAATCAACCCGGCGCGTCGACGCCGGGCGCTGTGAACGGGCTCGTCTGGGCGCCCGCTGCGGGCACCAAAGGGCTGGCGGGAGTCACGGGGCAGGGAGGCGGGGGCGGAGGCGGAATTCTAGGCCCGGGCAACGGCGGCGGCAGCGGCGGGTGCGGTGGCTGCGGTGGTCAGGGGGGCGAGGCGGGCACGGGCGGAGGGGCAAGCATTGCGCTTCTCGCCGTCGCGTCGACGGTCACGCTTACGCAGTCGTCGCTGGTCTCCGCGAAGGGCGGCGACGGGGGTAAAGGAGCACCTGGTCAAGCTGGCGCTGCGGGTGGCGCACGTGGCGGCGGAAGCCACTTGGGGAG
>JANXMC010000145.1 GCA_025354825.1 Myxococcales bacterium | reverse complement strand
CCTGATCGGTTTCGACAGAAAGCTTCGAGCCATACCCGAAGGTGCTCGACGTTCGTATACGCGTGCGTCTCGGCCCAACGTGAGCCGCCCGGGCCCACCGAGAGCTCGAGCACGTAACAGCTTTTGGCGGGCTTCTTCTTGGTCACGAAGACAGATTCTATCAGTCACGAGCGGATCGGCGTCTCGCGGCGCCGCCGCCAAGGTGAATTGCCACGTATAGGGCGCGTTCGGTGCCTCTCGCCGACAACGCGTCACCACGAAGAGCGCAGACCCCGACTCCGTCGAGAGGTAGTAGCAATCGTCTCCCATCGGCGACGGCGTGCAATTGCGATCGGCAGCCTTCATCGGAGGCGTCGCGGGACACGAAGACGGGAGGACGTAGAACCGACAGAGCTCCACGTCATGTCCGCATGCCGCCACGCAATTCGACTCGGGCGCGGCTCCGCCGAGCGCTCTCCGCGCGATCGGCGCGACTTCGGTGAAGGGCACCATGACGCCGCCACAAGGCTCGGAGGAGGCGACGCACGCGAAGTTCGTCGCGAGCGACACGACAATCCATACAAGCTGCTTCGAAGGCGTGGACACCACTGGTGTGATGGCCGACCTTTCGACGCTCCCATCCGCATTCGAGCTTGCGCTTGCGTTCCAGCAAGCCGCATCGCCTCGATGTGCGACGCATCACGCCACTGAGCTCATCCCGCTAGTGCCCGCCGAGTCGGCGTACGTCGCGGGCTTTCGCGCAGCTTGCACAGCACAAGTATACGACGACGCTTCCGCGGCGCACTCTGCCGCCGCAATGCCAGGTCATTGCGGCGACCGTTGGGATCCGATCGACTTCGAGAAGGACGATTGAAGTCCGCGACTCGTCGTTACCAGCTGCCCCGCCCGCTGCCCCGAGGGATACGAATCGGCGTGAGCTCGACGCCGCCCTGCATCCTTGCGTGCCCGAGAATCGCTACGGGCCGGAGGAAGGAGCGCCCTTGGGCTTCTCGGAGCTGTTGAGGATCCACTGACAACTGCGCGCAAAGCCTTGACCCTCGCAAGACTTGACGTACGTCGCGCGATGACCGCAGCCGGTGACGCCTTGCACGCCATCGTCCAACTCGACGATCTGCAGTTGGTTCTGGTCGCAGCTCAGGTCGAATGCAGCGCGTGTGCGGAGGCTGGACTGCGAGCCGCCGGAGCATCCGAGGACGAGAAAGATCGAAACGAGCGTGAGGCGGGCGATCACCCTCGGAGCTTACGGTTCACCCTGGACCGGAAACAAGGCTGTTCGTCGTCGGTCACTCGATACCCCACGGGGTATCGCGGCCGAATGGCAATCAAGGCGTCGCAACCGGGGCGGCGCTCCCGCTCGACACGGGCACTGAAGAAGTGGTCGACGCCGGGGCTGCTGAGACGGCTGCGACGGAATCCGTCGTGAAGACGATGCACACGCCGCGATAATCCTGAGAATCGTCCTCTTGCCACCGTACTGGTTGCTCGACTCCGGTCGCTGATCGCTCTCCGTCATGGGTGAATCGAAGCGCGTGTCACGTCCTCGTTTTGAGCCAGACCAGCGCTACTTTCGGCGCTCGAGATAGCGCGCTCGGCGGCAGCAAACGGGCGAGGTGCTGAGGCTACGTGCAGCCCTTCACGCGAAGCGTCGACGAGAGCGCGCAACGAGCCTTGTCGAGGCCACACTTGGCGACCTTGAGGAAGCCCGAGGTGCATCCGAGACCAGCGAGTCGATCGCAAATGCACAGTCCATTCACCGGATTGACGCAACAGTTCGTGTAGTCGGCTGGGCACTCCGTGACGGCGCCCGCACCGCCGCTGGCGATGGAACAGCTGCAGCTCCCACCGGAGTCCTGGCAGCCCCACGCCATGCACTGGCAGGTGGTGCTCTCGGCGTGGGGGTAGGTAGGGGAAGCACAGCAGATGGTCGCCGGATGGAAGCTCGTCTCGTCGCACACCGCGCCTGGCGTGGTCTTCTTCGACGATACCCCGCAGGTGCAAAGGTCGGTCGACTGGTCGCAGAACAGCCCCGTCGAGGCCGCTCCGTCCGCCGAGCCTCCCTCGACCGACGCGCCGTCGGTGCCCCCTCCGTCCGTCGAGCCACCACCATCCGCCGACGAGCACCCAGCCACCCCGAAAAACGTGCAAGCAATGGCAACTACGAGACTGGCCGTGAGAGGAATGGTGTTCATGACCAATCCTCGTCCCGAGCGCCCCGGTGGTTGCGCGCGGCAGACGCTCTTCGCTTCGCGACGCGAATTTGCGCTCGAACCGGGCTTCCTTCCATCCGTACAGGTTCGGTGCTCCAGCTCCTGGCACCAGCCCGGCCTGCAGGAGCGCGATCGCCGAGCCTTCGACGTAGCCGCATTCGAGGACGTCGATCGCCTCGAGCAGCTCGTCGAGCGCGTTCTGCCCATCGGCGTTGCGCTGCGTGAGCCATGCCGCCACGCAATTCGACTCGGGAGCGGCTCCGCCGAGCGCTCTCCGCGCAATCGGCTCGACTTCGGTGAAGGGCACCAAGACGCCGCGTCTGGCTTCTACTCTTTGCTCGAGTCCGGGACTCGGTGCTGCCTTGATTTGCCACATGGAATCGACGTCGCATGGAATGAGTCGCGCGCTCGCGCAGTTGGCGACCCCAGAATGTACCGAATCATTTCCGTCATCGCTTTCGGGCTCTGCGGCTGCGCGGGCATCGTCACGCAAGACACCGCCGGAGACGCGGCAGCCGACCTCGGGCACGACGCCGGTGCCGACCTGGCGCCCGTCGTCGAGGCCGGAGAGACGTCATCGTGCACCGGCGATTCAATCACCGTCGGCGCCTACGCGAGCGCGTTGAGAGCGGACGGAGCGATCGTCGATCTCCCGACCCCCGGCACGGCGACGTGGAGCGAATGCGACGCTGCGGGTGCCGTCGCGTCGCACGTGGACACCAAGTTTTCGCTCCCGCTCGGCTCCTCGCCGTCGGCGCTGCTTCAGCGCGCGGGGCTGGTCCCCACGCGCTCGGAAACCAGCAGAGTCGTACCCACGCTGTCGGTCCATCTCTTCGGGCTCGACGCTGCGTCTTGGGTGCCGCACCTCCCGCCGATGGACGTGCCGGGGACGACCGCCGAGCTCGTATGGCTGATTCCGCAGGATGCATCGGCGGGGTGCAGCGACTTGTCGAGCGTCGTCATCACCGTCCGAGATCATCCCGAGGCGATCGTGACCTATGTCGAGGCTACCGTCATCACGCCACCAGACGCCGCCCCCATGCGGTTCGCGGTCGTACGCGGCGTCGCGCCTGGCATCACGCTCACCCTCGACGCGACGGTACCGCACGGGTGCACCGCCACTCCGGGCATCGGCGCGCTTCCACAGCCCCTCGAGGCAGGCGTGGTCGTCCAGTCTCGCTTCTATGTGAAGTGACGACCTCGACGGAGAGACCGACCTCACCCCCGCGGGGGGAACAGTCGCCCAATCTCCAACTCCACCGCCTCGAACGGCGGCACCCTCGCCGTCGCGCCGTCCTCGTAGCTACCCGCGTCGACCCACACGCCGTCGACGAGCTTCAACGCCTCGAGCGTGCGCGCGGCGGGATCGACGATCCAATAGAACGGCACTCCATGGCGCGCGTAGAGCCGCTTCTTTCGGATGCGATCATGCGCCTCGTTGGAGGGCGAGACGATTTCGCAAATCCAATCGGGCACGACCTCCACGGGCCGATGACCCCACGGGCTCGGCAATCGTTCGCGATGCCACCCTGAGAGATCGGGGCGCACCACGTCGTTCACACCGAGCTGCACATCCGTCTCGACGAGGATCCACCAGCCGCCTGGGCCTCCGCGGCCATCGTCGTCGTCGAAGGGTCCACCGACCCGCTTCCAAAGCACGCCTTGCGTTCGACCGTGCTCGGGCAACGGCGCCGGCAAACGCGTGATCTCGCCAGCGAGGATCTCGGCACGGGACTCGTCACCGAGCGCGACGAGCTCGGCGTACGTCGCGGGCTTTCGCGCGGCTTGCACAGCACGAGTATACGACGACGCTTCCGCGTCGCACTCTGCCGCCGCAATGCCAGGTCATTGCGGCGATCGTTGGGATGGCGTCCCCAACGGGATTCGAAG
>JANXMC010000134.1 GCA_025354825.1 Myxococcales bacterium | reverse complement strand
CGCATCGATGCCATCGGGCAGGCGTGCCTCGAGCTGCCGGAGGGACAAGGCATCCTCTTCCCCGGTGGTCACTACGTCACCGCCGAAGGTCCGCGCGTGCTCGATCCCGACACCGCCGGGATGCACTTCGACTCGATGATTCATGCGCCCAACGGCGAGGACGTGCTCTACGTCTTCTACCGTGACGAGGAGGGGCTCTACCTCCACCTGCCGTACAATTTGATCACCAAGGAGCTGGGCGCTCCGATCAAGTGTCACGGCTACAGCGTCTTCGCCGACGGGACCATGGCGCTCTTTCGTGCCCCCGAGGGCGCCGAAGCGACGCGCGTGCACCCGTTCCAGATTTGGCGCACGCCCTTCCTCACCCTCGAAGAGGCCGAAAAAAAGGGCAAAACCGCCAACGCCGGCTCGTACCTGGCGAAGGTCGGCAACCCGGCGCTGGTTCGCGGCGTCAGCGATGCCTACGCGGTGCGACGACTGGCGCTCGCCGAGACGCCGACCCGGCGCACCTTCGAGGAGCTGATCACCGTCGTCGGTCGGGCGATGGACGATCACTATTGGATCGGCCACGAAGAGGCATTCGATCTCAAGAGCGCGCTCCGCGACGTGCGCAAGAGCGCCGACGCGATCCTCCAGGAGTTCGAGAAGGTCGAGCAGTACCGGGCGCAGGCCGAGAAGGCCGTCCTCGAGGCGACCGAAGCGCAGAAGGAGCTGCTCCGCACGCAGCGTCCCGAGGATGCGCCGTCGGCCGAGAGCTATCTCGCCGCGCTCGCCGCCCTTCGTACGCAGCGCGGGCGGCTCGTCTCGCTCCGTGAGCTCCGCTACATCGATCTCGCGGCCATCGACGTGCTCGGCAAGGCGGTCGACGATCGCTTCGCCGAGGTCCGCACGTCCTGCGTCACGTTCTTCGAATCGGCCACCGCCTGGACGCCGGTGCTCAGCGCCGTCGAGACGCTCGGCGTCGACATCGAAAAAGCGCAAAAAGCAGTTGAATTGAAGCCGCATCGGGAGCAGCTCGACACCCTCCACGAGCGGCTCTTGCTCCTCGGCGAGACAGTCAGCGCGCTCGACGTCGACGACGCGACGGTGCGCACGCGCGTCCTCGAGCAACTCTCGAAGGCCCTCGCGGTCACCAACCGCGTGCGCGCGACCTACGAAGCGCGGAAGAAAGATCTCTACGGCAAGGAAGGGCGCGCCGAGCTCGCGGTGCAGCTCGGCGTCTTCGCGCAGGCGGTCGGTGCGGCGGTGTCGTCGGCGTCGACGCCGGCGATGTGCGACGCCGAGCTCGGCAAGTTGCTCCTTCGCCTCGAGGAGCTGGCTAGCCGCTTCGGTGAGCTCGAAGAGTTCGCGCTCGAGATCGAGAAGAAGCGCGACGAGGTCACCGAGACGTTCGGTTCACGCCGTCAGACGCTCGCCGACGAACGACACAAGCGCGCCGAAGGTCTCGCCGCCGCCGCCGAGCGCATGCTCGCGGGCGTCGTCCGCAAGTCGGCCACCTTCGAGAAGGAAGACGAGCTCCTCGCGTATTTCGCGAGCGACCCGATGGTCCAGAAGGTCGCCGAATCGACGGAAAAACTCGCCGATTTGGGGGAGAACGTCCGCGCCGACGAGGTGGCGACACGGCTCAAGGTGGCGAAGCAGGACGCGGTCCGCAAGCTCCGCGACAAGCGCGAGCTCGCCGACGGTGAAGGCATCAAGCTCGGTGGCTTCACCTTCTCGGTGACCAAGAGCGCGGTCGATCTCGTGCTCGTCCCGCGTGAAGACGGCCTCGCGCTCCACCTCACCGGCACCGACTTCTACGGGCCCGTCGCCGATCCGGGGCTCTCCGAGCTGAGCGACGTCTGGGAGCAATCGATCGCCTCCGAGTCGAAGGCCGTCTATCGCGGCGAGTACCTCGCCTTCCGCGTGCTCGACGACGCGCGCGAGGGCAGGAGCGGCCTCGACATGGGTCAGCTGCGCGCGGCGCATCGCGAGTCGCGGCTCCTCGGGGTCATCTCCGAGATCGCAGCGCACCGCCTCGACGAAGGTTACGAGCGCGGCGTGCACGACGCCGATGCGGCCCTCGTCCTCGGTCAACTCTTGCCTGCGTTCGAGGCTGCCGGTCCGCTCCGTTTCACGCCGCGGGCGCGGGGCCTCGCGCTCACCTACGTCGCCGATCTCTCGAGCGACGATCGCAACGTCTTGAGCAAGCGGGCGAAGAGCGTCGCCCGTCTCGCCACCGTGCTCTCCGATGGTCGCGGCGTCTCCGCGCTCGAAGACGAGCTGGTGGCCAAGCTGCGCGCCTATGCCGACTCGCTCGGGATGACCCTCGGGCACTCCGAGCCGGAGGACGCCGCCTTCGTCGTCGTCGACACACTCGCGCAGAAATTGCCTCGTTTTCCCGTGGCGCGCGCGTCAGACGAGGGCGCGAAGATGTTGCGCCGAAAGCTCGAGGAGGCCGGTGAGTACCGCGCGCTCCACGACGAGCTGCAGATGCTCGCGAGCAGGCCGAAGGAGCGCTTCGGTCTCGCGTCGCTCTATGCCGGCAGCTTGGAGAAGCTCTCCTCGCCGCTGTCGTCGTTCGCCCCCGAGGTCGCCGCCATTCTTCTCACCGAGGGGCGCGCCGATCGCGAGGTGCTCTCGGCCGAGACCGGCTTCGAGGTGAAGGGGCTCCTCGGCACGCATCCGCGCATCACGAGCGGGACACTGAACCTCGAGCTCGCCGAGGTACTGACCCGCCTCCGGCACTTCGAAACCGTCACCGCCTCGCGCTTTCGCCTCTATCGAACGAGGCGCGCGGAGCTGCTCGGCAAAGAGCGCGAACGCATGCGCCTCTCCGAGCTGGTGCCGAAGGTGCTCTCGTCGTTCGTCCGCAACAAGCTGATCAGCGAGGTCTACCTGCCGCTCGTCGGCGCCAACCTCGCGAAGCAAATCGGCGCGCTCGGCGATCAGAAGCGTACTGATCGCATGGGCCTCCTCTTCCTCGTCTCGCCGCCGGGCTACGGCAAGACGACGCTGATGGAGTACGTCGCGAGCGTGCTCGGTCTCGTCTTCGTCAAGGTCAACGGGCCGGCGCTCGGGCACGACGTCACCTCGCTCGACCCGGCCGGCTGCAAGAGCCTGACGGCGCGTCAGGAGATCGAACGCGTCAACCTCGCCTTCGAGATGGGCAACAACGTGATGCTCTATCTCGACGACGTGCAGCACACGTCGCCCGAGCTGCTCGAGAAATTCATCAGCCTCTGCGACGCCCAACGCAAGGTCGAAGGCGTCTTCGGCGGGCGCAGTCGGACCTATGATTTTCGAGGCAAACGCTTCTGCGTGGTGATGGCTGCGAACCCCTACACCGAGACCGGCGCGCGCTTTCGCATCCCCGACATGCTCGCCAACCGCGCCGACACCCACAATCTCGGCGAGGTGTTCGGCGGCAAGGAAGACTTCTTCGCGCTCAGCTACCTCAAGAACGCACTCACATCGCACCCGACGCTGGCGCCGCTCTCCGATCGCGATC
>JANXMC010000104.1 GCA_025354825.1 Myxococcales bacterium | reverse complement strand
GTCCCCCCCGTCGTCGCGAGCGACTCCAATCCAGGCACGGCGCCGAGCGAAAGCCTCCCCCTGGCCATCGCCTTCGCGGTGCGTATGTACGGCCTCACGCCCGCCGAGGCGATCGTCGGCGCCACGCGAAATGCGGCGGCGTCTCTCGGGCTTTCCGGCGCCGCGAGCGTCGTTCGCGGCGTTCTGCGCGACGGTGCCCAGGCCGATCTCGTCGCGTGGGACCTGCCCCACGAGCTCGCCCTGGTGCAGCCGTGGGGCACGCCCCGCGCAGCCCTCGTGATGCGCGACGGCGTCGCCATCGCGTAACGCTTAGAACATGTTCTAGCTCTCGTGCTTGCCGAGGCCGGCGGGCGGTGCCGAGCTCGCGGCGTCCCCTCGGGAGAGGCGCCGCGCGACCACGAAAAGCGCGACGAGGGTCGCTAGGTACGGGAGCATCTGCACGAGGCTCCCCGGCACCCACGGCTGGTCTTGCAGAACGATTTGGAGCGCATCGAGCGCCGCGAAGGCTGCGCACGCCGCCACCGCATAGCCCGGACGCCACCCCGCGAGGATCACCGCCGCGAGGGCGATGAAGCCGCGGCCGCCGCTCATTCCGGCTTGAAATTGGTGCTGATCGTATGCGAGCGCCACGCCGCCGAGACCGGCGAGAGCGCCCCCGACCGTGACCGCGACAACGCGCACGCGCGCCACCGCGACGCCGACGCTGGCCGCGGCCACGGGGTCTTCGCCGCAGGCGCGTAGACGAAGGCCGAAGCGCGTGCGGGTCAACACGAAGGCGAGGGTCAACGTGAGCACGAGCGTGATGAGCAGGAACGGGTCGACGAGCGTGCGCACGAGCAAAAGGCCACCGGACGCGCCCGAGAGCGACGCGATGCGGAAGCCGGGCACCGTGGGCGAGTTCGAGCTCGAGTCGTAGAGCGCCCGTAGAATGAAACGTGTTCCGCCGGCCGCGACGAGGTTCAACGCGAGGCCGCTGACGATAGCGTTCACCCGTCCGACGACGACCACCACCCCGTGGACGAGACCGAGCGCGGCACCGACGGCGGCGCCCGCCAGCACGCCCGCTACGGCGCTCCCCGTTGCAACATGAGCCACGATGCCGCCTAGGCCACCCGCGAGGAGCATCCCCTCGAGGGCGATGTTGACGACGCCGCTCCGCTCGCTCGTGACGCCCGCGAGGGCTGCGCACGCGTAGGGAATCGCCATGCGCAGCGTCTGCGCAATCATCGTCAGCGAGACGATCGCCAGGACGATGCTCACGGCGCGCCCCCCCTGCCCGCCATCCGCGCGACGGCCGCACGCACCCGCGCGTCGGCGAGGCCGACGGCCACGATGACGACGCCTTGCAACACGTCCATCACCGTCATCGGCACGACGGCGTTGATCGCGAGGCCACCCTGCTGCAGCGTGCCGAAGAGCAGCGCCGCGAGCACGAGCCCCACCGCGCTCCCTTGGCCGAGGAGCGCGACGGCCAGGCCACCGAAGCCCGCGCCTGCGCCGAGGCCCGCCTCGAAGTAGCCCTTGTACCCGAGCACGGTCCCAAGGCTCGCGAGCCCTGCGATCGCGCCGGAGACGATGAACGCCTGGCCGATTCGGCGCGCGACGGGAATGTGCTCTGCCGCGCAGGCCACGGGGTTGAGGCCGACCAGCGTGATCTCGCGTGCGGCCCGCATGCGGGCGAACGCAAACGACGTGGCGAACGCGAGGGCGATGGCGACCACGATGGCGACGCTCGAGGCGCTGCCACGAAAGGCGGGGACGATCGCTTCGAGGCGCGGGAGGCGCGCGCCGGGGACGATGTCGGCCATGCGGACGGTGCCCTTGAGCGAGAGGCCGAAGCCGAAGAGCAGCCCCACGAGGGCGCTCGCGATGCCGTTCATCATGATGGTCGAGATGACCTCGTGGGCGCCGTATTTCGCGCGGAGGACCGCGGGTAACGAGGCCCACGCGCCGCCTGCCGCCGCCGCCGTGACCGCGAGGATCGGCAGCGCGAGCCACGGCGAGACCCCCATGGGCAGGTGCGTGCCGACGACGCCGACGGCGAGGCTCGCGACGACGAGCTGCCCTTCGGCGCCGATGTTGAAGAGGCCCGCGCGTAGGGCGATGTCGACGGCGATGCCGGTGAAGAGGAGCGGCGTCGCTTTGAAGAGCACCTGGCCGATGCCGTAGGGCGTGCCCCATGTTCCCGCGAGCAGCAGCGCGAAGATGTGACTCGGCGACGCGCCGTAGCCGAAGACGAGAAGGTCGAACGCGATCCACGACGCCGCGAGCCCCGTGAGGGTGGCGATGAGCGTGGTGGCGCGGGACGCGGGCGTGCTCGCGGTCAAAGAGCCACCTCCGTCCCCCCGGCTGTGGGCTCTCGATGCGGCGCCGCGGCCCCTCCTGCGAGCATGGCGCGTCCAAACGCTTCGTCGGGCGCGTCGGGGGGGAGCTCGGCGACGATGCGACCGCGGGCGATCACGAGGATGCGATGGCAGATCTCACGAAGCTCGTGAAGGTCGGAGCTCACGACCAAGACGGCGAGGCCTCGGGCACCAAGCGCCTGAATCTCATCGTGAATCGCACGGGCGCTTCGGATGTCGACACCGCGCGTGGGGTGCGCGACGACGAGCGCCCGGGCGCCGCCCGTTTTTCGTGCGGCGGCGACGGCACGGGCGACGACGATCTTTTGCTGATTGCCCCCCGAAAGCGCGCGCGCGGCGGTCGCCGAATCGCGGGGGACGATGTCGGCGCGGTTCATCCGCGCCTTCACCTCGGAGACCACGGCTGCACGATTGACGAGACCGAGCGGCCCGGAGGCAAACGTGGCGAGCTCGCCGAGAACGAGATTCTCCGCAACCGACGCATCGAGCACGAGCCCCTCGGCGTGGCGGTCGCCGTGAACGACGGCGACGGATCGCGGCGCGTGGGCGCCCGGCGGTGGCAGCGGCGCGCCGTCGACGGTCACCACGCCCGAATCGGGCGCGCGCAGCCCCGCGAGCACCATCGCGAGCTCCTGTTGCCCGTTCCCTTCGACCCCCGCGAGACCGACGATCTCACCGTGGCGCACGGCGAGGGACACGCCGTCGAGCACGCGATCGACCCGTAAATCGCGCAGGTCCAGGCACGTCTCGCCGAGCACCGCCGCGGCCGCTTCGGGCCGATCGCGCAGCGACGTTCCCATGATCGCTTCGGCCAACGCACGCTCTTCGACGTCGCGTGCGACGCTCCGATCGAGCGGCCGCGTAAAGAGCACCTCGCCCTTGCGCATCACCGTTACGCGATCCGCGAAACGCTGCACCTCGTCGAGCTTGTGGGTGACGACGACGATGGCGCGCCCTGCGGCGGCGAGCCTGCGGAGCATCGCGTAGAGCCCATCGGCCTCGCCCGGCGTGAGAACCGCCGTCGGCTCGTCGAGGATGACGACCTTCGCATCACGAAAAAGGGCGCGGACGATTTCGACGCGTTGCCGATCGCCGAGGCTCAATCGCGCAACCTTGGTATCGAGGGGGAGGGTGACGCCGAGCTCCTTCGCGACGACGGTGGCCTTCGCGCGCGCGGCGGCCGGATCGAGGCGCGCAAGCGGACCGCGGCTGCCCGGAACGACGATCTCGGCGCCGAGCTCGATGTTCTCGAGGGCCGTGAATACGGGGATGAGCGCGAAGTGCTGCGCGACCATGGCGACCCCGCGCGCGATCGCCTGCGCCGCGGTGTGGGGCGAAAGGCGCGCGTCGTCGATGGCGACGTGGCCCGTGTCGGGGACGACGATCCCCGCCGCCATTTTCAGCAGCGTGCTCTTCCCCGCGCCGTTTTCGCCGATGACGGCGTGAACGACCCCCGCCTCGAAAACGACGGACGAGGGCCTCACGGACACGCAGGCGCCGTACCGCTTCGAAACGCCGTCGAGCCGCAGCGTGGTCACGCCCGCGGTTCTACTTGGGCAGAAGCCCACGCCACAAGCGCGCCTTGCGGGAAAAGAGCGTGCGAAGTACGGCAAGCGCCATGGATCCTCGCACCCACGCCCGCTTCCTCGACTACCGCGCGCGCCACACGTACTTCGCGCGGGGCGACGCGCCGATGCTTACCGCCGCCGAGTTCACCTCGGTCGACAGCGAGTTTCAGGTGCTGGAGGAGCTCGGCGAAGAGAAGCGAAACGACGAAGAGGAGTCGCGCTTCGCGGAGCTCCTCACGATTCTCTTCAAAGACTGAATCAGCCGTTCGCGACGAGCTTTTCGCTGCTGCGAAGGCTCGCCGCAGCCGTTGCCGCCGCGAGAACGCGGGCGGCTTCGTCGCGGCGCGGAAGCCCTGCATGGAGGCGCGCCCCCTGGAGAATCGCCTCGCAAAGCGCGCCGTAGTCGTACCCGGCCGTCGACGCGATCTTCGGCAGGAGCGACGTGGGCGTCATCCCCGGAAGCGTGTTCACTTCGAGGACGTATTCGTTCTCGCCCTCGGTCACGAGGAGGTCGACGCGGACCGCGCTGGTGCAGCCGAGGGCACGCGCTGCGCGCTCGGCGAGGTTGATGACGCCGCGCTGGCGGGTGGCAGGGAGGCGCGCGGGGACGAAGTACTCGGTGGCGCCAGCGGTGTACTTGGCGTCGTAGTCGTACATGCCGCTCTTCGGGGCGATCTCGCAGCAGCCGAGCACGCGCCCGTCGAGGATGCCGACGGTGACCTCGTGACCCTTGATGAATCGCTCGACCAGCGCCACGCGATCGAACGACAGGGCACGGTCGACGCCGCGCGCCAGCTCCGCCATGTTGGACGCCTTGGTGAGCCCGAGGCTCGACCCTTCGGCGCGCGGCTTCACGACCACCGGGAAGCCGAAGCCGCCGTGGATCTCCTCGAGATCCGCGCCGGACGAGTCGTCCACAGTGTAGTAGGGCGGCGTCGGCACGTTGTAGAGGCG
>JANXMC010000093.1 GCA_025354825.1 Myxococcales bacterium | reverse complement strand
CCTCGGCTTCTACCAAGGCGGCGAAGTGCTGATGCGACGGAAGCCGCTCGATGACCGCGCTGAGATCGACATCGCCGACGTTGCTGGCGACGTGAAGGCTGACATCGTCGTCGGCCACGTACGTGCGGCCACCGTGGGCGCGCTGCGCACAGAGAACACGCACCCGTTCCGCTACCGCCAGTGGCTCTTCGCGCAAACGGGCACCGTTGCGCAGTTCGATCAAATTCGCGACCGCCTGGTCTCGAGCGTGCCCGAGTTTTTGCGAAGCGGCATTCGCGGCGAGACCGACGCGGAGGCGCTGTTCCACGTGTTCCTGTCGTTCTTGCACGACGCCGGTCGCTTGAACGACGGCGCCGTCGAAGCGAGCGTCGTTCGCGAGGCCATGCGATCGAGCCTCGCCGTCGTCGACGGAATGACGGCCGAGGTCGGCGGCACGCCCGGCGCGCTCAATCTGCTCCTCTCGAACGGCGACTACATGGTTGCCGTTCACCGCGCGCAGACGATGGCGTACCGAGTCCTCAAGGGGAAAGACGACGCGGACGCGATCATCGGCGAGGACACTCTCCTTCGTCGCAAGACCGCCGAGCTCTCCCGCATGCACTTCGTTCTCGTGGCGAGCGACTTCGACGTCGCGCCGACGGCGGCCTCTCCCGATGCGGCGCACGGAACCGGCACGCCTGCGGCGTCGCACACGTCTGCCGGCGCGCCGCCTCGTTGGAAGACCGTGGGCGACCAGGCGATCGTCACGCTCACACGCGGGGAAGACCCGGTCATCGAGGCGCTCTGAGCGCACGGCTTCGCGTGGCGTTGCGGCGCCTCGCGGCTCTCGTGATCCCCCTCGTTACCGGCTGCGGTGGCGCGCAGCTCGCATCGTCGCCCGAAACCGGCGTCGCTCTTCGCCACCCCGACGGCGTCGTTCTCGATGCGCCCCCCGCGACGCCGGCGCCGTCGATCGCGTCGTCGGCCGACGGCGTCGTCGCGCTGCGCGAGCCCCACGACGACGAAGCGATTCGCGAGATCCTCCTCGCCTACGTGCGCGGCTTCGTCCGGCAAGATCTCGACGCGCTCACCGGGCTCCTCACGAGCAGCGCCGTCGAGCTCGGCGCACGCACGCGTACGGGCCGCCCGGGAATCATCGAGGCGTGGCAGCGGAGGCTCCGCACGCTCGACTACTCACGCGTCGCCGTGAATGACGTGCTGCGCCTCGATCGCATCGACCGCCTCGATTTCGATCAGCTCTCGAGCCCCACTGGGGGCGGCCCGAACGCGCGACCCGGCGACATGGTCCCGGGTGACATGCTCGTGCGCGTCCCCATCGCGCGTCGCGCCGGCGAGCCGCGCCTCTTCGGCAGCATGCTCATCTTGCTTCTACGGCGCGAGCAGGGGCAGCTCGCGATCGCGGGCGTGCACGAGGACGACAGCCCCTAAAAGCGCGCGCCGCATGCCGCGTGCGCCCTGTCGCCAATTAGGTCGCGAGGGCGGCGTAGCGGTCGGCGTCGATGCCGCAGCGGGCGCAGACGGCGTTGAGCATGCGATCGGTGGCGGCCTCGAGGGCTTCGAGGCTGCCCGTGTTTTCGAGGACGAAGTCGGCGAGGGCGACTTTTTTGGCGAGCGGCATTTGTGCGCGGACTCGGGCGGCCGCTTCGTCTTCGGTCGCGCCGTCACGTGTGCGGGTGCGTGCAATCTGCACGTCTTCTGGGACGGCGACGACGACGAGGGGGCGGAACATGTCGGCGAGCCCGTTTTCCACCAGGAGCGCCGCCTCGTAGCAGGCGAGGGGCTCGCCCCGCGCGTCGAGCTCGGCGGTACGTTGCACGCCGAGGGCGCCGATGCGCGGATGAACGATGGCGTTGAGCGCGCGCCGCTTCGCGTCGTCGGCGAACACGAGCGCCGCCACGGCTTTGCGATCGAGCGATCCGTCGGCGGCGAGCACGCCGGCGCCGAACGCGCGTACGACCTCGGCGAGCCCTTCGGTGCCGACGGCGACGGCCTCGCGCGCGAAGAGGTCTGCGTCGAGGACGGGGACGCCCCGCGCCCGCAGCCGCGATGCAACGGTCGACTTGCCAGATGCGATGCCGCCGGTGAGGCCGAAGAGATGAAGGGGCACGTGCTTGATCGGAATCGTAATCCACGGCAAGAGTCTCTCGCGGTGGAATCGAACGACCAACGCACGCCTACGTCGCAAGGCCCCGAAGCCCAAGCCGCCGCTACGCCAAAGCCGGGCCGGCGCCGCCTGCTGGTCGCCGGAATCGCATCGGGTGCGCTCGTCGCCATCGGCTCCGTCGTCGCCCTCGTTCGAACGAGCGGCTACGACGTGCCGCCCCAACGCGCTCGCGCCTTCGAGAGCCTCGACGCCGCGCAGTACGTCTTCGTTCAGCACGCCGCGCGCCGCATCGCTGCGCCCGACCGCGACGGCGACGGGGCGATCCCGTCGCCCGACGATACGGACGTCGCAGGCTTCGTCGACGCGTACGTCGCGAAGATGCACCCCACGGTGCGCCGCGATCTCTTCCGCCTCTTCGCCTACGTCGAGCACATCGCGCCGCTCCGCTCGGGGCTTCGCCACAGGTTCACGAGCCTCGGCCCGGCCGATCAGGACCGCGTTCTCGCCGCGCTCGAAGCGGCCGACGAAGGGCTTTTGCGGGGCGGCTTCGAGGGGCTCAAAGCGCTTGTTTTCATGGGCTACTACCGCGACCCGCGCACCTGGTCGATTCTCGGCTACGACGGCCCGACGCTGAAGGCGCCGCTATGACGCGCCCGGCGGCGACGGCCCTCGGCTCCATGACGAAGGGGCGCGATCTCGTGCGCGACGTGACCCTCGACGTCGACGCCGTCGTCGTCGGCACTGGCGCGGGCGGTTCGATCGCCGCACGCGAGCTCGCGCGCGCGGGGCTCTCGGTGGTCGCGCTCGAAGAGGGAGGGCACCACACGAGCCTCGAGTTCAACCAACGCGAAGAGCAGATGCTGCCGATGCTCTTCCAAGAAGGGGGCGGCCGGAGCACGTCCGACCTCGCGATTCGTATTCTCCAAGGGCGCGGCGTGGGTGGCAGCACGGTTCACAACACGAACCTTTGCAAGCGCACGCCCGACCAGATCCTCGAGCTCTGGAGCGCACGGTACGGCGTGACGGGCGCATCGCCGAAAGAGATGCTCGCGTCTTTCGAAGCGATCGAGCGCGACCTCTCGGTGACCGAGATCCCCGCATCGATGCGCAACGCAAACAACGACGCGCTTCGCCGCGGCATCGAGACGCTCGGCTGGCGTGGCGCCCCGATGAAGCACAATCGCGTCGGCTGCATGCAGAGCGGCTTCTGCGAGCTCGGCTGCGCGTACAACGCGAAAGAAAACGCGCTCAAAATCGTCATCCCCCAGGCCGTCGGCTCGGGCGCGCAGGTGTACGCCGACACGCGTGCGCTGCGCATTCTCGTCGAAGGTGGGCGCGCGGTCGGCGTGCAAGCCGTCGCGAGCGATGCCGACGGGCGACCCGTCGCGATGGTCAACGTGCGCGCCCGTGCCGTGGTGCTCGGTGCGAGCGCCGTCGGCTCGGCGATGCTGGCCCTCGCGAGCGGCCTCGACGACCCCCACGCGCAAATCGGCAAAGGGCTGCGGATTCATCCGGGCGCCGTCGTCGCGGGGCGGTTCGACGAGCCTATCCTTGCGCACAAGGGCATTCCGCAGTCCTACGAATGCACCGAGCACCTCTCGTTCGAAGAGGGGAGCGATCGCCGCATTTGGATCATCCCGGCCTTCGCGCACCCCATCGGCACGGCGTCGTCGTTCCCCGGTTTCGGCGCGCCTCACATGCGCGCGATGCGCGACTACACGCGCTATTCGGTATTGACCGCGATGCTCCACGACGAAACGAGCGGCGAGGTCTCGGCTGGCAGCGACGGCCGCCCGGTGATTCGCTACGACATGACCGAGGCCGATCGCAGCCAGCTCGCGAAGGGGCTCGTTGCCTGCGCGCGCATCCTCTTCGCGGCCGGCGCGAAAGAGGTCACCATCCCGGCGATTCCGCCCGTGCGTCTCACCCGCGCGCGCGATCTCGACAGCCTCGACACGCGCTTCGTGCGCCCGCACTCGATTCCGATGACTGCCGTTCATCCGATGGGGACGATGCGCATGGGAGACGATCCGCGCACGAGCGTCGTCTCGTCCCAGGGCGCCCACCACTCGGTGAAAGGCCTCTTCGTCGCCGACGGCTCGCTCTTCCCCACGAGCCTCGGCGGCCCACCGCAAATCAGTATTTACGCCTTCGCGCTACACCTCGCGCCGCACGTCATCGACTACGTGCGGCGAAGTCTCTAATCACCGCGAGCTCAATGCTTGCACCAGTCGGCCGGCGTATTCGGGATTCCGGCGGTGCCCGTCTGAAGCGCCGTATTCTCCATGAAGCGGTGGTTCGTGTATTCGAACTTCCCGGCCGGTGACGTCGAGCTCGTGTGGGAATCGACGCACGTGCCGTTCCCCGTGCTGCCGGCGGCGGCGAGGCCGTCGCGCGTCGTGTCGACCTTGTGCGACGGGATCGTGTCGATGTCACACGAAGTGAGCTGCCCGCCCGTGACGTTGGCTTTCACGCGCGCGGCGATCCAGTAGTCGCCCGACGTGTCGGAGCCGCCCTGCTTCATCAGCGGGAAGGCCGTCTGCCCCGTCGCGGGGTTGTACCCGGCGGAGAGCACGCGGCGGCCGTTGCAATAGACGTTCACGTGGGGCTTCGCGTCCGACGTGCCGCCGTGGTTGCCGTAGTGGTTCACGCCGACGACGAAGCGGTCGCCGTCTTTCGGGTTGTCGATGTTGATGTTTTCGGGGCCGCAGAAGCCTGGCACCGTGGGGTCCTGCACCGACGGGTCGCAGGTCACGTTGTCCTTGTCGAGGCGCGGGTTGGTGCAGCCGCCGGTGCGGGGCGACGACCAGCCGACGCAGGCCGTGTTGGCCGAGCTCGTGTAGCCCCAGCCCGGATCGCCGCTCGGGCAGCCGGAGCTCGACGAGAAGTAGCAGTCGGCGAGCGACGTCTTCCCCGAGACCGTCTGCGCGCAGGTCGAGTCCCAACCCGGGTTCGCGCAGGTCGTTCCTTGGAGGCGCGCGAAGTGGAGATCGATGTCGTTGCCCGCCATCGGCGTGGTGAGCAGAGCGCCGCCGACCGTGTCCCAACAGAGCTCGGCGCGAATGCCGGGGGCACGTACTTCGACCTTCTGCGTGCAGACGTAATGCTTGCCCGACAGATCGAACTCACCTTGAACGAGGTAGTCGCCGCTGAGGCCGAAGGCCGGGTAAACCTGGCCGCCCGCGACGCCTATTCCGTAGTTCGCCGCCTGCATTGCGATGAGCTTTTCCGCCGCATTGCCCACGTAGCGCGGAGGCGTCGCGTTCGGGTCGAAGAGCACCGGCGTGCGCGTACCGCGGCGTGCGCCCGGGTCCGAGACCGCTTGGTTGTACAGCGCGAACGTCGGGTAGGGGAGAACGTTGTCGCAGTCGCCACCGATGGCCGTCCACGTCCAGTTGGTCGCGGCCGCGCGCTGCGCGGGGTCTGTGATCCACGACGAGCCGTCGACCTTGAGCAGCGCATTGGGAGCCGGGTACGGCGTCGTTTGAATGGCGCCCGTTGGGCAGGTGACCGGGTCGGTCTTGCAGGCGCAATCTTCGATATCGCTGTTCGACGAGACGCCGTCGCAGTTGTAGTCGCCCGTCGCGCAGACGTCGTGGCGATAGGGAGGCTGCGCGCCGCGGCACGTCCCCGACCACGCGGAGAACTCGGTGCCGGCGCAGTCGAGCGACCCCTTCGAGTTCGACTGGCACCAGCCCGCGGGCTGCTTCGTCGCCGGGTTGGCTTGGGTGGCAGGGACGAGGTAGCAGTCTTTCGTCTGGCCGTTGCCTTGGCACTTGCAGCCCTCGTCGACGAGGCCGTCGCAGTCGTCGTCGAAGCCGTTGCCTTGGGCGCCCGCGCCCGCGACGACGTTTCGCAGCGCGGTGCCTACGCCGAAGCTCGCGAGGTCTTGATCGGTGACGCCATCGCACTCGTTCGTCGTGGCGCGCGTGCAGCGTTGGGGGAACGGCGCTGGCCCCGCGTCGCCGGAGACGCATGCGTCGGCCGCGCCCACGTCGGGCGAGGCATCGCTGAAGAGCGACGAGTCTCGTGAGGCGTCTGCCGAGGCCGTTCCGGCGTCGTCGTCGAAGGTGCCCGGGTCCGTCGGGCCGCCCGTCGTCCCGCCTCCGCCGCTGGCATCGCCGCCCGTGGGCGTGACGCTCGCGTCGGTCGCTTGATCGAACGGGTCGCGTGCCGCGCTTCCGCAGCCCGGGACCACCGCACACCCGAGGAGCGCAACGAGCGCCGACCCCACACACGCACGGACTGATTCTCGACTCATCTTCAACGCACGCATCATGAAGACCTCCGCCGCGCAGGGTTTGGAATCAACTGGAATTGCGAATGGCCCATACGAGAACGGGCCTCGACGAATCGCCGAAGCCCGTAATCGTAAGTGCCTTATGAATCGTCCCGAGTGTGTCTCGGGAAATGGCGCGAGGCGCGAATGCGCAGAATCAGTTGGTGCCGGCGTCGCCCGTGTCGGTCGCGCACGGATCTGCCGTCGGCGCGGCGGCGGGCTCGACCTTCGTCGGCGCCTTAAGCGACTGCGCCTCGAAGCCGATGCCGATCGAGATCGCGTCGCACTCGCCCGCGAACACGCCGTCGAGGCGCAGGTCGGCGGCCGACGTGAGCGTGTCGATGACGAGCTTGTAGTTCGGCTTGCCGGGGCACGCCGACGTGTTGATGCGGCCTGCGACGGCCGTGATGGAGGCCTTCAGCTTCGCGAGCGAGAGGATGCCCGCGACAGTGCCGTTCGTGAGCTTCTGCCCCTCGTGGTTCGCCACGATGTACGCCTTCTCGACGGGGAGGTCGATCGTCACGCCGCTGAGGCTGATGCTCAGCTGCACGCTGCTGCCGCCGCCGCTCGTCCAGACGCCGTTGTTGATGAACGAGCCCGGGAAGGCGACCGTGGTGCCTTTGCTCGGGTCGTCCTTGTTGACGAGGAGCTCGGGGC